>NZ_JBFADM010000007.1:0-165400 GCF_040641355.1 Streptomyces sp. NPDC020996 | reverse complement strand
GACGGCGCACAGACGCCCCGCACGGGGCGCGCGCCGAGCCGGCACCGGCCGCCCGACGTACTCGCCGGGTACTGGCACCGCACCCACCGGGACCCGACGCCCCACCCGCACGCGTGCGCACGCGAATCCCGCTCGGCGGCGGCACCACTCGCCCTCCTCACAGCGGTCGGCGGCGCGCAGGCGCTCCGCGCGGGTGGGCGGCGACGACGACCGGCACCGCCCGGCCAGAGGTGCTCCCCGGGTACAGGCACCCCACCCACGCGGGGCCGGTGCCCACCCGCACGCCGGCGTGCGCGAGCCCGGTCGGCGGCGCACAGACGCCCCGCGCGGGCACCGGGCACCGGCTGCCCGACGTGTTCGCCGGGCAGGGCGCGGCACCACCGGGAACCGGCGCCCCACCCGCAAGCCCGCGTGCACGAGCCTCGCTCGGCAGCGCACAGACGCCCCGCACGGGGGTGCGGCCGAGCCGGCACCAGCCGCCCGACCTGCTCGCCGAGTACAGGCGCCACACCCACGGGACCCGGCGCCCCGCCCGCACGCCCGCGAGCACAAGCCCCGCTCGGCGGCGCGCAGACGCTCCGCGCCGGGCCCGGCCGTACGCGGTGACGGCGACCGGGCACCCGAGCACCGGCCGTCCGACGTGCTCGCCGGGTACGGGCGCCGCGCCTGCGGGGAGCCGGTGCCTTGTCCGCGCGTGTGCCTGCGCGGGTAAGGCACCGGTGGCGTGCAGGCGCCCCGCGCCGGGCCACACGGCGGCGGCGACCGGAACCGGGTGCCGGAGGTGCTCGCCGGATATGGGCGGGGCGCCCGCGCGGAGGCGGTGCCTGCCCGCACGCGTGCGTGCGTGCGCGGATCACGGCCGGCGGCGGCCTGACGCCCCGCGCGGGGCCCGTCCGCGGCTGCGTTGACCAGCCGTTTGCCGGGTGTTTGCCCGGGACTGTGAACAGGTCTCCGCGGCCGGCCGTACGGGAGGACGGCGGGCCCCGAGCCTCCCCGGTGCGGCCCGCCCTCCGCCACGGGCCTCGCACGGAAGGACCTTCGGGTGCCTGTCTTCACGCGCCTTCGTCAACTGCCGGACACGACCGACCCCGTGAGCGGGGAGCCGTCGCCCGGGGCCGGGACCGCGAGCGCGCCGGAGCCGGCGGCCCCCGCGCGGAACGCCCTGCGCGCCCGTCTGGCCGCCCCGCGCGCCCGTCTGGCCGCCCTGCGCGACCGCCACCCGGGGGCCGTGCGCGCCGCCCGCTGGACCGTCACGGCCCTGGCCGCAGCCCTGGTGCTCGGGGCGCTGCTGTTGCCGAACACGTCGGCCGCGCTGCGGCCGAACCGGTTCACCCGCATCCCGGTGGAGGCGATCATCGGGGCGGCCGTGCTGCTGGCGCTGCCGCGCCGCAGGCCGCGGCAGGCGGTGGCGGCGCTGGCCGGGCTGGCGCTGGGCGCGATGACGATCCTGAACCTGCTGGACATGGGGTTCACCGACTATCTCGGCCGCGGCTTCAACCCGGTCCTGGACTGGGAGCTGCTGGACGACGCGCGGTCGTACGTCCGGGACTCGATGGGCGGCGCCGTGGCGGCCGGCGCGGTGGTCGGCGTCGTCGTCCTGGTCCTGCTCGTGCTCGGTCTCATGGCCCTGGCGACGGTCCGGCTCGGCAACCTGCTGGACCGCAACCGGCGGACGGCGACCAGGGCGACGCTGGTGGCGGCCGTCGTGTGGGTGCTGTGCTCCGGTCTGGGGCTGGAGCTCATGGGCGTGCCGGTCGCCTCCGACCGCACCGCCGCGGCCCTGCAGATCCAGGTGCGCCGGGTGCGGGACACCCTGCGGGACGAGGCCGCCTTCGGCAAGGAGGCCAGGAGCGACACCTTCGGCAACACGCCGGGCAGCCAGCTGGTGCCCGACCTGCGCGGCAAGGACATGATCTTCACGTTCATCGAGAGCTACGGCCGTAGCGCGATCGAGGACCCGATCATGGCGCCCGGCGTCGACCGGACGCTCGACGCGCGCACCGCGGCCCTGGCGAAGGCCGGCTTCCACGCCAGGAGCGGCTGGCTGACGTCGGCGACGTACGGCGGCAGCAGCTGGCTGGGGCACTCGACGACCCTGTCGGGCCTGTGGATCGACAACCAGCAGCGGTATCGCACGGTCATGGCCAGCGACCACCTCAGCCTCACCAAGGCGTTCAAGAAGACGGGCGCCTGGGACACGGTCGGCATCATGCCGGGCGTGCAGAAGGGCTGGCCGGAGGCGAAGTTCTACGGCCTGGACAAGGTGCGCAACGCCTTCCAGCTCGGCTACCGGGGGCCGAAGTTCAGCTGGTCGACGATGCCCGACCAGTACGCCCTGGAGGCCTTCCAGCGCCTGGAGCACGGCAGGAAGCGCGACAAGCCGCTGATGTCGGAGATCATCCTCACCTCCAGCCACCAGCCCTGGGCGCCGGTCCCGAAGATGGTCGGCTGGGACGAACTCGGTGACGGGTCGGTCTTCGACGCGATCCAGAAGGCCGGCAAGAAGCCGTCGGACATCATCACCAGCCCGGCCAAGTCCCGCGCGGAGTACGGCAAGTCCATCCAGTACTCGGTGACCGCGCTCACCCAGTGGCTGGAGCGCTACGGCGACGACGACACCGTCCTGGTCTTCCTCGGCGACCACCAGCCGATCGCCCGCGTCAGCGGCGACCACGCCAGCCGTGACGTGCCGGTCTCGATCGTCGCCAAGGACCCGAAGGTGCTCGACAAGATCGGCTCCTGGGGCTGGACGGACGGCCTGCGCCCGGCCCACGACGCCCCGGTGTGGAAGATGAGCGCCTTCCGCGACCGCTTCCTGACCGCGTACGGATCGACCCCGCATCCGAAGAAGGGCTGAACTCGAGGGAGGGCGGGGGCCCTTCAGGCCACATCCATCACGGCGCGCGCCGTTTCGGCGAACCGGTCCAGGGACACCAGGCAGGCGTCCCGGGCCGCGTCGAAGCGGACGCGCGCCTCCGGCTCCCCGCGGCAGACGTGCCACAGGGCGCGGCTGACCTCCGTCGCCGCCGCAAGCACCGCCTGCGCCGCCTCCGCCACCTGCGCGGGACCCTCCAGGCGCACGACGCGGACACCCCGCAGGAGCGGGTCGTACGCCTCACGCACCGCCCCGCGTATCTCCTGGCAGCGCGTCAGGAATCGCTCGGAACCGGCGAGTTGGAAGTACGCGTCGACGACCTGCCGGTACAGCTCGCCCATGGCGTGCGAGCGCTCCATCAGCTCCAGATACGCCGCCCGCCGCAACTCCCGCACCCGTAACCGGTGTTGCGCCCGCGCCGTCTCCTCCGCCTGCACTCTGGCCGCCCGCACGCTCCCCATGGTGGCCACCCAGCTCGCGAGCACCGCCGTACCGCCGGTGAACGCCGCGACCCACACCGCGCTGTCCCCCACGCGGATCAGTGTCGGCCCGCGCCCGGAAGCTGTCGAGGGGACGGTCAGCCGCCCGACGTGTCCAGTTCGGCGTCCTCGCCGACGCCCGCGCAGTCGTACGGGTCCTTCAGCCAGCCGTCCGGCAGGACCACCCGGTTGTTGCCGGAGGTGCGGCCGCGGGGGCCGTCGGCACCGGCCGGCCAGGGCTGGTCGAGGTCCAGTTCGTCGAGGCCGGCGCGGAGCTCCTCCAGGGAGGAGGTGACGGCAAGGCGCTTGCGCATCTCGCTGCCGACCGCGAAGCCCTTCAGGTACCAGGCCACGTGCTTGCGGAAGTCGATCACGCCCCGGGAGGCGTCGCCGAGCCATTCGCCGAGGAGGGCCGCGTGCCGGACCATGACGTCGGCGACCTCGCGGAGGGCGGGCCGGGCGATGTCGTCGTCGCGGCCCTCGAAGGACGCCACCAGGTCGGAGAACAGCCACGGGCGGCCCAGGCAGCCGCGTCCGACGACGACTCCGTCGCAGCCGGTCTCCCGCACCATCCGCACGGCGTCACCGGCCGACCAGATGTCGCCGTTGCCGAGCACCGGGATCTCCGGGACGTGCTCCTTCAGGCGGGCGATGGCGTCCCAGTCGGCGGTGCCGCCGTAGTGCTGGGCGGCGGTGCGGCCGTGCAGGGCGATGGCGGTGACGCCCTCCTCGACGGCGATCCGGCCGGCGTCGAGGTAGGTGAGGTGGTCGTCGTCGATGCCCTTGCGCATCTTCATCGTCACCGGGAGGTCCCCGGCGCCCGACACCGCCTCGCGCAGGATCGCGCGCAGCAGGTTGCGCTTGTACGGGAGGGCCGAGCCGCCGCCCTTCCTGGTCACCTTCGGCACCGGGCAGCCGAAGTTGAGGTCGATGTGGTCGGCGAGGTCCTCTTCCGCGATCATGCGGACGGCCTTGCCGACGGTCGCCGGGTCGACGCCGTACAGCTGGATCGAGCGGGGTGTCTCGCTCGCGTCGAAGCGGACCAGCTGCATGGTCTTCTCGTTGCGCTCGACCAGCGCCCGGGTCGTGATCATCTCGCTCACGAACAGGCCCTTGCCGCCGCTGAACTCCCGGCACAGGGTGCGGAAGGGCGCGTTGGTGATCCCGGTCATGGGGGCGAGGACGACGGGCGGCTGGACGCTGTGCGGGCCGATCTGCAGGGGCGTGGTGGGCGTGGGCATTCCCCCATTGTCCCGTACGGCGGGCGCTGCCCGTGACTGGCCGGGAAACGACCATGCACAGACCATTAGTTAGACGCACTATCGACATCGTCGTACGATGACCGCATGCCCGAGCTCAGCCATCGCCGACGCTTCCTGGTCCTCGCGATCTGTTGCATGAGCCTGCTGATCGTGAGCCTCGACGTCACCGCCCTGAACGTCGCCCTGCCCTCGATGCAGCGCGAGCTGGACGCGAGCACGGCGGGCCTGCAGTGGGCCGTCGACGCGTACACGCTGGTGCTGGCCGCGCTGCTGATGCTGGCGGGCTCCACGGCCGACCGGATCGGCCGCAAGCGCGTCTTCATGTCCGGCCTGGCGGTCTTCACGCTCGGCTCGCTGCTGTGTTCCCTCGCCCCGAACCTCCAGGCGCTGGTCGCCTTCCGGATGCTCCAGGCGGTGGGCGGCTCGATGCTCAACCCGGTCGCCATGTCGATCATCACCAACACCTTCACGGACCCGCGTGAGCGCGCCCGCGCGATAGGCGTGTGGGGCGGGGTGGTCGGCCTGTCGATGGCCGCGGGTCCGCTGGCCGGCGGGCTGCTGGTGGACTCGGTCGGCTGGCGCTCCATCTTCTGGGTCAACCTGCCGGTGGGCCTGGCGGCCCTGCTGCTGACCCTGCGCTTCGTCCCGGAGTCCCGCGCCCCCAGGGCCCGCCGCCCCGACCCGGTCGGCCAGGTGCTCGTCATCGCCCTGTTCGGTTCGCTGACGTACGCGATCATCGAGGCGCCGGCGTCCGGAGCGGCCTCCGTCCTGCCGTTCGCCGCGGTGGCGCTCGCCGCGCTGCTGGGCCTGCTGCTGTACGAGCCCCGTCGCGCCGAGCCGCTCATCGACCTGCGGTTCTTCCGCTCGGCGCCGTTCAGCGGGGCGACGGTGATCGCGGTCAGCGCGTTCGCCGCGCTGGGCGGTTTCCTCTTCCTGTCGACGCTGTACCTGCAGAACGTGCGCGGCTACGACGCCCTGCACGCGGGTCTGTGGATGCTGCCGATGGCGATCCCCTGCTTCCTGTGCGCGCCCCTGTCCGGACGACTGGTCGGCAGCCGCGGCCCGCGCCCGTCCCTGCTGGCCGCCGGGGTCACGATCACCGCGAGCGGGGTGCTGTTCGCGGCGTTCGAGGCGGAGACGTCGGACGTCACCCTGTTCCTCGGGTACGTCCTGTTCGGCATCGGCTTCGGCCTGGTGAACGCGCCGATCACCAACACGGCCGTCTCGGGCATGCCGCGTGCCCAGGCGGGCGTCGCCGCCGCGGTGGCCTCCACGAGCCGGCAGCTCGGCCAGACGCTGGGCGTCGCGGTGGTCGGCGCGGTACTGGCCTCCGGGGTGGGCTCGTCGCCGTACCGGGAGGTGTTCGTCCGGGCGGCCCGCCCCGGCTGGTGGATCCTCACGGCCTGCGGCGCCGCGGTGCTCGTCCTGGGCGCCCTGACGAGCGGCCGCTGGGCCCGGCGGACCGCGGAACGCACGGCGGAGCGGCTGGAGTCGGCCGAGGTGCGCGAGGCGGCCCGGGTCGGCGCGTGATCCGGCCGCTCACTGGCCGACCCGCCTCGTAAGCCGGCCGCTCACGGGCCGACCCGCCTCGTAAGCCAGCCGCTCACTGGCCGACCAGCCGCGTGAGCCGGCCCCTGAGCGCCCGGTGTCACTGTCGGCCGGGGCGCGCCGGCCGGCCTGCGGTTCCCGGGCCGGCCGCAGCGGGCGCAGACGGTGGACAGCCGCCCGGCACGACGTCGGCGTACGCCTGGTCCGGCACCTGGTCCGGTACCGCGCCGAGGACGCGGGGCTCCGCGAGGACGCGCTCGGGCGGTTCCACCGGCGGCGGTCGGCGGGGCGCGGCCGGGCGTGGGTCAGCGGCCCATGGCGCGGCCGGCGTGCCGCTCCAGCGCGATGGCGTGCAGCTGCTCCAGGCGTTGCCGCGATTCCTCGTCCGCCGGGGCGTAGGTGACCATGCGGGGGCCCGGCTCCGGGGTGAGCCACAGGTCCGTGTGGTCGACGGTGACGCGGCCGACGTAGCGGTTGCGGAACTCCTTGCGCTTGGTGCGGTGGGCGACGACCTCGTGGCGGTCCCACGCCGCGCGGAACTCCGCGGACTCCGCGCACAGGCGCTTCAGGAGCGTCTTCCAGGCCGGCTCGGCGAGATGGCCCGCCATCGCGGCGCGGAACCGGGCGGCCATCAGCCGCTGCGCCTCCTCCAGATGCACGATCGAGGAGCGCCACTCGGTGTTCGTGTACGACAGGATCATGCAGTTGCGGTCCTCGGGCGGCACCGCGTCCAGGTCGCACAGCAGCAGGCCGTAGGTGCGGTTGTGGGCGAGGATGTCGTACCGGCTGTTCTGCACGCAGGCCGGGAGGGGTTCGAGCTGCTCCAGCACGGCCCGCACGGCCGGTGTGACGGACGGGCAGACGGTGGCCGGCGCCGGGTCCACGTGCCCGGCCAGCTGGAAGAGGTGCGCCCGCTCGCTGGGGTCCAGCAGCAGGGTGCGGGCCAGGGCGTCGAGGACCTGGACGGAGACCTGGATGTCGCGGGCCTGCTCGAGCCAGGTGTACCAGGTGACGCCGACCGCGGAGAGCTGGGCGACCTCCTCGCGGCGCAGGCCCGGCGTGCGGCGCCGGCGGCCGCGGGGCAGGCCGACCTGCTCGGGGGTGATGTGCTCGCGGCGGTGACGCAGGAAGGCGGCGAGTTCACGCCGGCGGACCGCCGCCGACGCCGTCCCCGGAGCCGCCGCCGACGCCGTCCCCGGCGCCGTCCCCGGGGCGGTCTCCCGGACCGTGGTTCCCTGAGCGGTGGTTCCCTGAACGGTGGTTCCCTGAGCCGTGGTTCCCCGGGGCGCGGTTTCCTGGGCCGTGGTCGTCATGCACCAAGCCTGCCGTGCGCCGGAACCTGTTGCCAGGTACTCCTTCTACCAGGACAAGGAGACTCTGGTACCAGGCTGGGCGCGGTCGCAGAGTCTCGTACGTGACCGACACCATCACCTCACGCACCGTCCGCCCGCCGTCCGCGCCACCCGCGCTCGGCGGCCTCGGACTCTTCACCGTGCTGCTGGCCGCGGCACTCCCCCTCGTCGACTTCTTCATCGTCAACGTCGCCCTCCCGACCATCGGCCGGGACCTCGACGCGAGCGAGTCCGTCCTGGAACTCGTCGTCGCCGGATACGGGCTCGCGTACGCCGTGCTCCTCGTCCTCGGCGGCAGGCTCGGCGACCTGTTCGGGCGGCGCCGCTTCTTCCTGGGCGGGATGGCGGCGTTCGGCCTGACCTCGCTGCTGTGCGGGCTCGCGCCGGGCGCGTGGAGCCTCGTCGCGGCCCGGGTCGCGCAGGGCGCGTCGGCCGCCGCGATGCTGCCGCAGGTGCTCGCCACCATCCAGGCGGCCACCGCCGGGCCCCGGCGGGCGCGGGCCATGGGCCTGTACGGCGCCACAGCCGGCCTGTCGATGGTGGCCGGGCAGATCCTCGGCGGGGTCCTGGTGGCCGCCGACGTCGCCGGCACCGGCTGGCGCTCGGTGTTCCTGGTGAACGTCCCGGTCGTCGTCGTGGGCCTGGTCCTGGCCGCCCGCTCGGTCCCCGAGACCCGCTCACCGCACCCGGAGCCGGTGGACGGCCCCGGCACCGTCCTGCTCACCGCCTCCCTGCTCGCCCTGCTGGCCCCGCTCACCGAGGGCAGGTCGGCGGGCTGGCCGCTGTGGACGTGGCTGTCGCTGGCCGCGTTCCCGTTCCTGACGGCGGCGTTCTTCGCGGTGGAGCGCCGGGCGGACCGGCACGGCCGTACGCCGCTGGTGCCGCCCGGCCTGCTCGCGCTGACCTCGCTGCGGCGCGGGCTGGTGATGATCCTGCCGTTCTCGGTCGGCTTCAGCGGCTTCATGTTCGTGATCGCGGTGGCGTTGCAGCGGGGCGCCGGCCTGGGCCCGGTGGCCGCCGGGCTGGCGCTCGCCCCCATGGCCGTCGCGTTCTTCCTCGTCTCGCTCGCCGGTCCGCGCCTGGTCACCCGGTACGGCACCCGGGTCGTGACCGTCGGCGCGCTCGTCCAGGCGGCGGGCGTGGCCCTGCTGGCGCTGGCCGCGTGGCGCTCCTGGCCGGACCTCGGCTTCGCCGGGCTGCTCCCCGGCGCGGCGGTCGCCGGCGCCGGACAGGCGCTCCAACTGCCCATCCTCTTCCGCATCGTGCTGTCCGAGGTGCCGCCCGCCCGGGCGGGCGTCGGCGGCGGCGTCATGGTCACCACCCAGCAGTCGGCGCTGGCCCTGGGGGTAGCCACCCTCGGCACCCTGTTCCTGTCCCTCGTCCCGCACCTGGGCATGCGGGACGCCCTGGTGACGACGCTGCTGGTACAGCTGGCCGGGGTGGCCCTGACCGGGCTGCTGAGCCTGCGGCTGCCGCGCACGATCGGGTGAGCCCGTCGTGGGCGCCGACGGGCGGCACACCCCACCGCACAGCACCGCCCCACCGCCCCACCGCACAGCACGAGGCCGGCCCCGACGGGGGATTCCGTCGGGGCCGGCCTCGTAGGTACCGCGGGAGCAGGGGGGCTAGCAGCCGACCAGGCGGCCCGCCAGGTAGCCCTCGATCTGGTCCAGCGACACGCGCTCCTGCTTCATCGAGTCGCGCTCGCGCACCGTCACGGCGTTGTCCTCGAGGGTGTCGAAGTCGACCGTCACGCAGTACGGGGTGCCGATCTCGTCCTGGCGGCGGTAGCGGCGGCCGATGGCGCCCGCGTCGTCGAACTCGATGTTCCAGTTCTGCCGCAGCGCCTGGGCCAGGCCCTTGGCCTTGGGCGACAGCTCCGGGTTGCGGGACAGCGGCAGGACCGCGACCTTGACCGGGGCGAGGCGGTGGTCGAGGCGCAGGACGGTGCGCTTCTCCAGCTTGCCCTTGGCGTTGGGCGCCTCGTCCTCGACGTAGGCGTCGAGCAGGAACGCCAGCATCGCGCGGCCGACACCGGCCGCGGGCTCGATGACGTACGGCGTCCAGCGCTCGCCGGCCTCCTGGTCGAAGTAGGACAGGTCCTGGCCGGAGGCCTTGGAGTGCGCGCCGAGGTCGTAGTCGGTGCGGTTGGCGACGCCCTCCAGCTCGCCCCACTCGCTGCCGCCGAACTGGAAGCGGTACTCGATGTCGGCGGTGCGCTTGGAGTAGTGGGAGAGCTTCTCCTTGGGGTGCTCGTACCAGCGCATGTTCTCTTCACGCAGGCCCAGGCCGGTGTACCAGTTCCAGCGCTGCTCCATCCAGTACTCCTGCCACTTCTCGTCCTCGCCCGGCTTGACGAAGAACTCCATCTCCATCTGCTCGAACTCGCGGGTGCGGAAGATGAAGTTGCCCGGCGTGATCTCGTTGCGGAACGACTTGCCCATCTGGGCGATGCCGAACGGCGGCTTGCGGCGCGAAGTGGTCTGCACCTGGGCGAAGTTGGTGAAGATGCCCTGGGCGGTCTCGGGGCGCAGGTAGGCGATGGAGCCGGAGTCCTGCGTGGGACCGAGGTGGGTGGAGAGCAGGCCCGAGAACTGCTTGGGCTCGGTGAACTGGCCCTTGTTGCCGCAGTTGGGGCAGTTGACGTCCGCCAGGCCGTTCCCCGGCAGGCGGCCGTGCTTGGCCTCGTAGGCCTCCTCCAAGTGGTCCGCGCGGAACCGCTTGTGGCAGGAGGTGCACTCGGTGAGCGGGTCGGTGAAGGTGGCGACGTGACCGGAGGCCACCCAGACCTCGGAGGCCAGGATGACGGACGAGTCGATGCCGACCACGTCCTCGCGCGACGTCACCATGTAGCGCCACCACTGGCGCTTGAGGTTCTCCTTGAGCTCGACACCCAGCGGTCCGTAGTCCCAGGCGGCACGCTGGCCGCCGTAGATCTCACTACAGGGGAATACGAAGCCACGGCGCTTGCTCAGGCTGACGATGGTGTCGATCTTGTCGGCGGCCACGGTGCTCTCTTCATTACGACGACGGGCGACGAAGCGAGATGCTTCCAGCGAATGCTTCAGGGTACCGGCGGGGTGTCCCCCTCAACCAAATTGGGCCGTCCCCCTCGACCGATCCCCCGGCCGATCGAACCCGTTGTTGACAACGGTTTCCATCTTCGTTGAAAATGACTGTCATGAACGCCCGACGACCCCTCATACCCGCGGTGGCGACGACCGTGGTCACGGCCCTGGCCCTCGCCTCCCTCTCCGCCTGCTCCGGCAGCGCGGCCGCGGGCAACACGGACAAGTTCGACGTCGTCGCGTCGTTCTACCCGATGGCCTTCCTCGCGGAGCGGATCGGCGGCGGCCACGTCAACGTCACCACCCTGACCCAGCCCGGCCAGGAGCCGCACGACCTGGAGATCAGCGCCCGGCAGACCGCGCAGCTCCAGGAGTCCGACGCGGTGCTCTACCTCAAGAACCTCCAGCCCTCCGTCGACGACGCGGTGGCCCAGTCAGAGGTCAAGACCAAGATCGACGCCGCCTCGCTGACCACGCTCGAGGAGCACGGCAACGAGGTCGGCGGCCACGCGGCCGCGCACGGCGGGGAGGCGGCCGGCAAGGACCCGCACATCTGGCTCGACCCGGTGCGCTACGCCGAGGTCGCCGAGGGCGTCGGCAAGGCCTTCGAGAAGGCCGACCCGGACCACGCCGCCGACTACCGCAGGAACACCGCCGTCCTGGTCGGGAAGCTGGAGGCGCTCGACACCGCGTTCAAGGACGGCCTGGCCGGCACGCGGTCGAAGGTCTTCATCACCACCCACGCCGCCTTCGGCTACCTCGCCGAGCGCTACGGCCTGACCGAGGAGGCCATCAACGGCCTCGACCCCGAGTCCGAGCCGAGCGCGGGGAGGGTGAGGGAACTCGAGAAGACGGCCAAGGCCGACGGCGTCACCACCGTCTTCTACGAGACGCTCGTCAGCGACAAGACCGCGAAGACCGTCGCCGAGGACGCGGGCCTGAAGACCGACGTCCTCGATCCCATCGAGGGCATCACGTCCAAGTCCCGGGGCCAGGACTACATCTCGGTCATGAAGGCCAACCTCAAGGCGCTGCAGACGGCCCTGGGAAGCAAGTGATCCGCATGGAGGGCGTCATGGACAGCACACGGGAGCCCGTCATATCCCTGCGCGGGGTACGCGCCGAGCTGGGCGCGCGCCCCGTCCTGCGCGGCATCGACCTCACGGTGGGCCGCGGCGAGGTCGTCGCGCTGCTCGGCGCGAACGGCTCCGGCAAGTCGACCGCGGTGCGCAGCGTCATCGGGCAGGTCCCGGTCAGCGCGGGCGAGGTCGAACTGTTCGGCGTCCCGCGGCGCCGGTTCCGCGACTGGGCCCGCGTCGGGTACGTCCCGCAGCGCACCACGGCCGCGGGCGGGGTGCCGTCGACGGTGACCGAGGTGGTCACCTCGGGCCGGCTGTCCCGGGCCCGCTTCGGCATGCTGCGGAGGGCCGACCACGCGGCCGTGCGCCGGGCGCTGGAACTGGTCGGCATGGCGGACCGGGCGAAGGATTCGGTGAACGCCCTGTCCGGCGGCCAGCACCAGCGCGTGCTGATCGCCCGCGCGCTCACCGCCGAACCCGAGCTGCTGATCATGGACGAGCCGATGGCGGGCGTCGACCTGGCCAGCCAGGAGGTGCTGGCCCGCACGCTGCGGGAGCAGATCGCCGCCGGGGTCACGGTCCTGCTGGTGCTGCACGAGCTGGGCCCCCTGGAGCCCCTGATCGACCGGGCGGTCGTACTGCGCGACGGCTGCGTCCTGCACGACGGCCCGCCCCCGAAGGCCGTGGCCAGCACTCCCCCACTCTCGGCTTCGCTCGAGCGGGGGGACCCCCAGCACGGCCACGACCACGTCCACCCGCACGCGCCCGCGGGCACCGAACCGATCCGCACGGGACTGCTGAGCTGATGGACCTCCTGAACTACGCCTTCATGCAGCGGGCGCTGCTCGCCGCCGTCCTGGTCGGCGTCACCGCCCCCGCCATCGGCATCTACCTGGTGCAGCGCCGCCAGGCCCTGATGGGCGACGGCATCGGCCACGTGGCGATGACCGGCGTCGGCCTCGGCTTCCTGCTGAACGCCTCGCCGGTGTGGATGGCGACGCTGGTCTCCGTGCTGGGCGCGGTGCTGATGGAGCTGATCCGCTGGTACGGCCGCACCCGCGGCGACATCGCCCTGGCGATGCTCTTCTACGGCGGCATGGCCGGCGGCGTGATGTTCATCAACCTCGCCCCGACCGGGTCCAACGCCAACCTCACCTCGTACCTCTTCGGTTCCCTGTCCACGGTGTCGGAGTCGGACGTCACGGCGATCTGCCTGCTGGCCGGGTTCGTGGTGCTGGTCACCGTCGGGCTGCGCCGCCAGTTGTTCGCGGTCAGCCAGGACGAGGAGTTCGCGCGGGTCACGGGCCTGCCGGTGCGCGCCCTGAACCTGCTCACCGCGGTCACCGCGGCGGTGACGGTGACCGTCGCGATGCGCGTGGTGGGCCTGCTGCTGGTGTCGGCCCTGATGGTGGTCCCGGTGGCGGCGGCCCAGCAGCTCAGCCGCAGCTTCGCGGCGACGTTCGCGATCGCCGTCGCCATCGGCGTGACCGTGACGATCGGCGGCACCGTCACCTCGTACTACCAGGACGTGCCGCCCGGCGCGACGATCGTGCTGCTGACCATCGCGGCGTTCGTCGCGCTGACCGCGCTGGCCGCCCCGCTGGCCCGCCGACGCGCCCGCGCGGCGGCCGCCGCGCAGCCCGCCGGGGACCCCGCCGAGTGCGCGATTCCGGCCACCCGGGCGGCCGCCGACGAGGCCGGCGTCTGACCGCGGCCCGGGCCGGGCTGGCACAATGGCCGGCAGGCAGTGTGAAGGAGGCAACCGGTGACGACCGCTGGACCGCCCGTGAAGGGCCGCGCCACCCGGCAGCGCGCCGCGGTGGCGGCAGCCCTCGACGAGGTCGACGAGTTCCGCAGCGCGCAGGAACTGCACGACATGCTCAAGCACAAGGGTGACTCGGTCGGCCTCACCACGGTGTACCGCACGCTGCAGTCCCTCGCCGACGCGGGCGAGGTCGACGTCCTGCGCACCTCCGACGGCGAGTCCGTCTACCGCCGCTGCTCCACCGGCGAGCACCACCATCACCTCGTCTGCCGGGCCTGCGGCAAGGCGGTGGAGGTGGAGGGCCCGGCGGTGGAGAAGTGGGCCGAGGCCATCGCCGCCGAGCACGGGTACGTCAACGTCGCCCACACCGTCGAGATCTTCGGCACGTGCGCGGACTGCGCCGGGGCCGCTGAGGGCCGCTGAGCTACCCGCGCGTCAGGTGCCGGTCGAGGATCGCGCGCAGCCGGTCGGCGTCGGCGGGGTCCGGGAGGCCGCGCTTGGGCAGCACGGTGAAGCAGGAGGCGTTCTTGTCGTCGCTGTAGGTGATGAAGGCGTCTTCGGTCTCCCGGTAGCGGGGCTGCGCCGCCCAGTTGACCGACGTCGTGCTGTTGTCGGTGGCCATCGTCAGCCCGGCGTCCGCCACGGTCGCGCGATACGTGCCGTTGCGGGCGGCGAGCTTGAGGAAGGCGCGGGCCTGGACCCGGGGCATGCAGTGCAGCAGGGCCGCGGCCAGGGGCATACAGGTGAGCAGGAACCAGTCGGGTTTCTCGCTCCCCGCCACCGAGAGTGAGGCGTTCAGCACGAAAGCGGCGGCCACGAGACCGACGGCCCAGCGCCGCACCCACACCCGCCGCCGCAACCGCTCGCGTTCCCGCAGCGCCCCCAGGAAATCCCCCGCGACCGGCTGGTAGGCCAGCTCGACCACGCCCTGACCGGCGTCCCGCCCCATGTCCATGACCATGGGGCGGAGCGTAGCGGTGCCGGTCAGCTCCGGTCGAAGCACTTACGGGGGGCCGGGGACGGATCTTCCGCATCCCCGACGGCCCGCATCCCCGACGGCCCGCATGAAACGGCGGCCCTCACGAAACGGCGGCCGGCCGTCAGCTGCCCGACGGTTCCTCCTCCGTGCGGCCCTCCATGGCCAGCAGTTCCTCGTTGGGGATGGCCCCGCCGAACCGCCGGTCGCGGGAGGCGAATTCAACGCACGCCCGCCACAGGTCACGGCGGTCGAAGTCGGGCCACAGGACGTCCTGGAAGACCATCTCGGCGTAAGCGCTCTGCCAGATCAGGTAGTTGGAGGTGCGCTGCTCGCCGCTGGGCCGCAGGAACATGTCCACGTCCGGCATGTCGGCGTAGTACAAGTGCTTCTGGATGATCTTCTCGGTGATCTTCGACGGGTCGAGCCGGCCGGCCCTGACCTCCTCGGCGATCGCCTGCACCGCGTCGGTGATCTCGGCACGGCCGCCGTAGTTCATGCAGAAGTACAGGGTGAGCAGGTCGTTGTCCTTGGTCTGCTCCTGGGCGACCTGGAGTTCCTTGGCGACCGACTTCCACAGCCGGGGCATCCGGCCCGCCCAGCGCACCCGGACGCCGAGTGCGTCGAGCTGGTCGCGGGACTTGCGGATGAAGTCGCGGTTGAAATTCATCAGGAAGCGGACCTCTTCGGGCGAGCGCTTCCAGTTCTCCGTGGAGAAGGCGTACAGGGAGATGTTGCGGACGCCGATCTCGATCGCGCCCTGGAGCACGTCGAGGACCTGCTCGGCGCCGACCTTGTGGCCCTCGGTGCGCGGCAGTCCGCGTTCCTTGGCCCAGCGGCCGTTCCCGTCCATGACGATCGCCACATGGTTCGGGACCAGCTCGCCCGGGAGCTTCGGCGGGCGGGCGCCGGACGGGTGCGGTTCCGGCGTCCTGTACTCGCGGCGCTGGCGTCCCAGGATCCCGCGTACGACCATGTGCTCTCGTCTCCCTCTGGCTTTTCCCGCTAGCTTTTCTCTACGTACCTGAGCGAGCGCAGCCCGCGCTCCAGGTGCCAGTGCAGGTAGGCGGACACCAGCCCGCTCCCCTCCCGGACGTGGCGCGGCTCGCACGCGTCCGCGGTCTCCCAGTCTCCCGTAAGCAGCGCGCCGAGCAGTTCCAGGGTCCGCGGCGAGGGCACGACGCTGCCCGGAACCCGGCAGTCGGCGCAGACCGAGCCGCCGGAGGCCACCGAGAAGAACCGGTTCGGACCGGGCATCCCGCACTTCGCGCAGTCGCTGAAGCTGGGGGCGTAGCCGTTGACGGCCAGGGAGCGCAGGAGGAACGCGTCGAGCACCAGGTGCGGGGCGTGCTCGGCCCGGGCGAGGGTGCGCAGCGCGCCGACCAGCAGCAGGTACTGCTGCACGGCCGGCTCGCCCTCGTGGTCGGTGAAGCGTTCGGCGGTCTCCAGCATGGCGGTGCCTGCGGTGTAGCGGGCGTAGTCCGTGACGATGCCGCCGCCGTAGGGGGCGATGGTCTCGCTCTGCGTGCACAGCGGCAGCCCGCGGCCGACCAGCTCGCTCCCGCGCGCGAAGAACTGCACGTCGACGTGGGAGAAGGGTTCCAGCCGGGCGCCGAACTTCGACTTCGTGCGCCGTACTCCGCGGGCGACGGCCCGCACCCGCCCGTGTCCGCGCGTCAGCAGCGTGATGATGCGGTCCGCCTCACCCAGCTTCTGGGTGCGCAGCACGATGCCGTCGTCGCGGAACAGACTCATGCGTCCATTCTCGCCTACGCCGGCTGTGCGCCGGTCCGCGCTCCTCCCTTTCCCACCTAACTCAACGTATGTAGAATTCAACGCACAGTGCATTTGGTGTCCGACCGGCAGTGAGGCCCGCGATGGCGACCAGTGGCGCGAACGGTGCGGTGTACGACGTCGGCGTGATCGGCGGGGGCTTCACCGGCCCTCTGCTCGCGGCCGTGCTGGCCCGGGCCGGCGTGCGGACGGTGCTCCTCGCGCCGGATGCCGCACCGGACGCCGGGCCGGACATCGCGGTCGGCGAGACAATCGTGCCGTACGCCTCCGCGCTGCTGCGGGTCGTGGCCCGCCGCTACGACGTGCCCGAGCTGGAGGCGCTCGCCACGCTGAAGGGCGTCGAGCGGGACGTCTCGCCCCGCTGCGGGGTCATGCGGAACATCGGTTTCGTCCTGCACCGCGAGGGCCTGCGCCAGCACCCCGGCGAGGTGTACCAGGTCGTCAACCCCAAGGTCGTCGCCGATCCGCCGCACCTGTGGCGCGAGGACACCGACGGCTATCTGCTCGACGTGGCACGGCACCACGGCGCCGACGTGCGCACCGGGCCCGGAGCCCGCGTCGAGAAGGTGCGGATCGACCCGGAGGCGGGAGCGTGGCTGCGCACCGCCGACGGCACCACCTGCGAGATGCGGTACGTGGTCGACGCCGACGGCCGCGGATCGCCGCTCGCCCGAGAGCTGGGGCTGCGGGAGGACCCGCCGGCGCCGCGGCACCGGGCGCGCACCCTGTCCACCCGCATGACCGGCGTGCTGCCGTACGACGAGACCCCGGCCGGACGGCTGCACGGCCAGCCCAGCCCCTGGCACGAGGGCACCCTGCACCACGTCTTCGACGGCGGCTGGCTGCGCGTCGTGCCGTTCGGCAACCAGCGGCGGGCGTCGCCGGGGGCGCCGTGCGCCGTCGCGCTCACCCTCGACGCGCGCAGGCACCCGTTCATCGAGGGCCGACCGGCCGAGGAGGAACTGCGTACGGTCCTGCGCCGGTTCCCGGACATCGGCGCGCAGTTCGAGCAGGCCGTCGCGGCGGGCCCCTGGACGTCCACCGGCCGGCGGTCGCAGTACTCCCGCCGGGATCCGGTCGGCGACCGCTACTGCCTCGCCGCGCACGCCGCCGGATTCGTCGACCCGCTGTACGCGCGGGGTCCGGCGTACAGCCTGGAGGTCGTGAACAGCCTCGCCCGGCCGCTGATCGACGCCGCGCGCGACGGCGACTGGTCCACCGCGCGCTTCCGGCACGTGGCGGACCTCCAGCGGCGGCGGCTCGCCGCGCAGGACGACCTCGCGTACGCGTCCTTCACCGCGTTCCGCGACCACGGCCTGTTCAACGCCGTCGTCCGGGTGTGGACGCTCGGCACCGTGCTCGGCGCGCTCGCGGTGGAGGACGCCTGCGCCGCGTACGGCAGGACGGGGGACGACACGGTCTTCCGTGCCCTGGAGCCGGGCCGGCGCCCGGGTGCGCCCTCCCCGGGCGCCGACCACTTCGACTCGCTCGGCCCGCTCGCCCGCACGCTGTGCGAGGAGGTCGAGCGGGGCGCACGCACCCCGCGGGACGCGGCGGAGGACCTCTTCGCCGCCCTCCGCGCGGCCGACTACGTGCCGCCCTCGCTGGGGCTCGCCGATCCCACCGACCGCTTCTTCCACAACACCCCGGCACGCCTGCTGCGGGCCGCCCGCTGGGTGCGTACCGAGGCACCCGAGGAGACCGCCGCCCTCTTGAAGTCGGCCATGGGCGGACTCGTCCGGGAGCGGTTCGCCGGCCGTCGACAACGACGACAAGGAGACAGCAAATGGAGTCGCAGGGCAGCACGTTAGAGCTGGAGAAGGAGACGTTCGACGTCGCGATCCTCGGGTCGGGGGTCGCCGGCTCGATCCTGGGCGCGATCCTGGCCCGCAACGGCGCGAAAACGCTTCTGCTGGACGCCGGTTCGCATCCGCGGTTCGCGATCGGCGAGTCGACCATCCCGTTCACACTGGTGTCGATGCGCACGCTCGCCGAGCGCTACGACGTCCCGGAGATCGCGCACCTGGCGTCGTTCACGGACACCACGCGCGCCATCGGGCCCCGCTTCGGCGTCAAGCGGCACTTCGGGTTCCTGCTGCACCATGAGGGGGCGCCGCAGAACCCGCGCGAGGTCAACGAGTTCAACACCCCGCCGCAGCTGCTGCACGAGGCGGCGCACCTGTTCCGGCAGGACACCGACTCCTACCTCTTCCAGGTCGCGGTGAAGTACGGGTGCAGGATCCGGCAGAACTTCTTCGTCACCGACATCGACTTCGACGGCTCGGGAGTCACGCTGGCGGGCCGGGACGGCTCGTACCGGGCCCGCTACCTGGTCGACGCGAGCGGGTTCCGCTCGCCGGTCGCCGACAAGTTCGGCCTGCGGGAGGATCCCTGCCGGTTCAAGCACCACTCCCGTTCGGTGTGGAACCACGTGGTCGACCTGACGCCCACCGACCGCCTCTTCGAGCACGTTCCCGCGAGCCAGCAGCCGCCCGTGCCCTGGTACGAGGGCACCGTCCACCACATGTTCGAGCGGGGCTGGGCGTGGGTGATCGGCTTCGACAACAACAAGTGGTCGAAGAACCCGCTGTGCAGCGTCGGCATGACGGTCGACCCGCGCCGCTATCCGAAGCCGGAGGGCGTGACGCCGGAGGAGGACTTCCGGCGGCTGGCCTCGCCGTACCCGGACATCGTCCGCCAGTTCGAGGGCATGAAGCCGGTCCGCGAGTGGACGTCCACGGGCCGCCTGCAGTACTCCTCCAGGCAGACGGCCGGTGACCGCTGGTTCCTGCTCTCGCACGCGGCCGGCTTCATCGACCCGCTGTTCTCCCGGGGCCTGTCCAACACCACCGAGGCGCTGAACCTGCTGGCGTGGCGCCTGCTGAAGGCGGTGAAGGACGACGACTTCTCCGGCGAGCGCTTCGCCCCGGTCGACCGACTGCAGCAGGGCCTGTTCGACTACAACGACTCCCTCGTCAACTCGGCCTTCATCTCCTGGTGCGACTACGACCTGTGGAGCGCCGTCTTCCGGATCTGGGCGTGGGGCGCCAACGCGGGCGTCTACCGCATGCAGACCGCCCTGACCGCGTACCGCAAGGACGGCCGGGACAGCCACTTCACGGACCTGGAGGACGTGCCGCACCCGGGCCTGTACTGGCCCGACCACGAGGGCTTCGCCGGCCTGTACGACGCGATGGTCAGACAGTGCGAGGCGGTCGAGGCGGGCGTGGTGAGCGCGCCGGACGCGGCCGACTTCCTCTACGAACGGCTCCAGGCCGCCGACTTCGTGCCCAAGCACTTCGGCTTCGCCGAACGGGACATCCGCTTCCTCAACCCCCGCCCCAAGACGCTGCTGCGCATGGTCCGCTGGGCGGCCACGGACGCGGACCCGGTCGTCCGCCGCCTGGTGCTCGGCACCGGACGCGAGGCGGTCAAGGCGCGGCTGCGGGGCAAGAAGCTGCTGTGACGCCCGCGCCGGGCCGGACGCGGTGCGCGCGTCCGGCCCGGCAGCGGAGCAACCGGCGTACGGCGTCCGGGCGTCGGTCAAGGGGAGACGGCAGACCCGCACCGAGCGAAGGAGAACGACGATCTCAGGCTCGCACCGCTCCCCGATGACCCGACGTGCCCTGCTCGCGGCCGGAACCGCCACCGCGGCCGCCCTGCTCACGAGCGCGCCCGCCCACGCCGCCGCCCCGGCCACCGCCCCCGGCGCCGCTGATGACCGTCTGCGCGAGCTGGAGCGGCGACACGGCGCCCGGCTGGGGGTGTTCGGGCGCAACGTCCGCACGGGACGCACCGTCGGCCACCGCGCCGACGAGCTGTTCCCCGTCTGCTCCCTGTTCAAGACCCTGGCCGCGGCGGCCGTCCTGCGCGACCTGGACCGCCACGGCGAGGTCCTCGCCCGCCGGATCCACTACACGGAGGCCGACCCGGTGGACGGCTCCGACGTGACCCGCGCGCACCTGGCCGAGGGCCTGACGGTCGCCGAACTCGCCGACGCCGCGATCCGGTTCAGCGACAACACCGCGGGCAACCTGCTCCTGCGCGAGCTGGGCGGCCCCACCGCGGTCACCCGCTTCGCCCGCTCCCTCGGCGACCCGGTGACCCGGCTGGACCGCTGGGAGACCGAGCTGAACTCGGCGGAGCCCTGGCGCCGCACGGACACCACCAGCCCGCGCGCGATCGGCCGTACGTACGCCCGGCTGGTCCTCGGCGACGCGCTGGACGCTCCCGACCGGGCCCTGCTCACCCACTGGCTGCTGAACAACACGACCAGCGGAAACCGCCTGCGCGCGGGACTGCCGGCCTCCTGGACGGTCGCCGACAAGACCGGCGCGGGCTCCTACGGCGCCGACAACGACGCGGGCATCGCGTGGACCCCGGACGGCACACCCGTGGTGCTGGCGATCCAGGTGACGAAACCGGACCGGGACGCGGCGTGGGACCACGCGCTGATCGCCGAGACGGCGACCGTGCTGGCCGAGGCTCTCGTCTAGGGCGGGCCTGCCCGGAACCGCCGGACGTACCGCTTCTGCCACGGTGTCTCCACCGCGCGGCGGTCGTAGTGGCGGCGGACGAAGTCCACCGCCTCCGCGGCCGGTACGCCGTCCAGGACCGCCAGGCAGGCCAGCGCGGTCCCGGTGCGGCCGCGGCCGCCGCCGCAGGCGATCTCGACGCGCTCGCCGGCGGCCCGCTCCCAGGCCTCGGTGAGCGCGGCGCGGGCGTCCGCCCGGTCGGCGGGCAGCCGGAAGTCGGGCCAGCGGACCCAGCGGGACTCCCAGTGGACGGGCGCGGGCGGCCGGCCGAGCAGGTGGAGGGCGTACGAGGGCGTGGGCGTCCCCGGCGCCAGGGGGCGCCGCAGTCCCCGCCCCCGCACCAGCCGCCCCGACGGCAGCCGGAGCACACCGGGGTCCGCGGGCTGCCAGGTCTCCGTCACCGGGCCAGCGTACGGTTCCGCGCGCTGCCGTCATGCTGGAACGCAGGACCAGCCGACGCGCGGCCCCCGTGCGTCACAGCGAGCAAGGAGCCCGTATGACCTTCCCCGCCCCGCTCACCGGAGTCGTCCCGCCCGTGTGCACGCCCCTGACACCGGAGCGCGAGGTGGACGTTCCCTCGCTGCTCAGGCTGGTCGACCACCTGGTGGGAGGCGGCGTGCACGCGCTGTTCGTGCTGGGCTCGTCGTCGGAGGCGGCGTACCTGACCGACCGGCAGCGCGCCCTGGTGGTGACGTCGGTGGTGGCGCACGTGGGCGGACAGCTGCCGGTGCTGGCCGGCGCGATCGACATGACGACGCCGAGGGTGCTGGACCACGTCGCGGCGGTGACGGCGGCGGGCGCGGACGCGGTGGTCGTGACCGCGCCCTTCTACGCGCGCACCCACCCGGCCGAGATCGCCCGCCACTACCGCCTGGTCGCCGCCGCGTCCCCGGTCCCGGTCGTCGCCTACGACATCCCGGTCTCCGTCCACACCAAGCTGCCCGCCGAACTGGTCCTGGAGCTGGCCGCCGACGGCACGCTCGCCGCCCTGAAGGACTCCAGCGGCGACCTGGCCGCCTTCCGCGAGGTCGTCACCGGCGCCCGCAGCGATCCCGGGATCACCGGCTTCAGCGTGCTCACCGGCTCGGAGCTGATCGTGGACTCGGCGCTCGCGCTCGGCGCCGACGGAGCCGTGCCCGGCCTCGCCAACGTCGACCCGCACGGCTACGTCCGCCTCGACCGCCTGTGCCGCTCCGGCGACCGGGAGCGGGCCCGGCTCGAACAGGAGCGGCTGTGCGCCCTGTTCGGCATCGTGCGGGCCGGGGATCCCGCCCGGATGGGCGCCGGTTCGGCGGCGCTGGGCGCGTTCAAGGCGGCGCTGCACCTGCGCGGGATCATCGACTGCCCGGCGACGGCGGAGCCCCAGGTGCCGCTGTCGCCGCGGGAGGTGGAACGGGTCGGCGAACACCTCGCCGCGGCCGGCCTGCTGTAGGGCGGGCCGGCCGCGGCAAGGACATGCGTGTCCTGCCGCGCCCGGTGCCGCGAGCCGGACGGGACCCCCGGAGCACGTCCAGGGCGTCCCCGGCGGCCCGGGGGCCGTTTGTCGGAGATTTCCGGATGACGACCGGAGCGGGTCGCGGGCGGGAAGACTGGCGGTGTGTCAGAGATACGAACGGCCGTGGACCGGATGCTGGTGCGCTGTGAGGCGGCGTGGACGCCGGCCGTCGAACGGCTGGTCGCCGGCGCCGGTGAGGACCCGGAGAGCTGGCTGCCGTCGGCGGCCGGGCTGCTGCGCGCTTCCTGGAGCGAGGGTGGCCGGGACTGCGCGGTGGCCGCGGTGGCCGTCCTGGAGTACGCGCTCGACGTCGGGGAGAGGCGGGATCCGCGGCGGCCCCGTTGGGTGCTGCACCTGTGGCTGGCCGAGCGCACACTGGCGCTGCGGTTCCAGGACCACCGGTTGTCGGACGACGTCCACCACCATCTCGCCGCCCAGACCGGGGGCCGGCCGGCGGACGACCCGGTGGCGGTCGCGGCGACCTACCCGGAGGAGCCCCCGCCCCGCCACTTCGAGCCGCCCCGGCCGTCGCATCCGCACGCCGTACGACTGGCCGAAGGGCTTCCGGCGGACGACCTGGTCCGGCCCTGTCTGCTGGTCCGGCTGGCGCAGTCGGCGCTGTTCCGCCTGGAGTCGGGCGACATGTCGGCGCTGGAGGACGCCGGACGGTGGGCCGACGCGGCGTTCACCGGCATCACCGCCGACCATCCGGAGGCGGGTCTGGTCAGCTGTACCGCCGTCCAGGCGGCGCTGGCCCGCTTCCGCGACCGGCCGAGCGACACACGGGGCGTGCGGCTGGCGCTGAGTGCCGGCCGGTCGGCACTGCGGGCGGTCGAGCACTCCCGGCGCCACGGCACCCGCCCGGTCGACGGCGAGGCCGCCTCGGCCCATCTGATGTTCTCCCTCGCCCTCACCGCCGGTCTGCCGCTCGATCTGGACGAGGAGCTGGTCGACGAGGCCATCGCCCAGCTGGAGGCGTTCCGGGCCTGCGCGCCACCCGACGACAGCGGGCTCTACGCCGGGAACATGCCGGCGCTGCTCGTCTCGCGGGCCCTCCTCACCGGGTCACGGGACGACCTCCGGCGCTCGGACGAACTGTGGGCCGCGCTCCAGCGGGACCTGCCGCCCGCCCACCCCCTGCTGCCGCACATCGCCGACAAACGCGCCGCGTGCGCCGAGTTGGCGCGGATGCTCAGGTGGCTGCCGGTCAACGGCGGCCGGCTGCTCAAGCTCGCGGGTCCGATGCTGGGACCGCTGCTGACCGGGGTGCAGCTGCCGCCCGTCCGGATGTACGTCCCGCCGGGCCGCCCCGGCGTGCGCTCCCCCGGTCCCGGCCCGGAGGACTTCGCCCCCCTCACCGGCGCCCCCCGGCCGGCCACGGCGGACACCGGGCCCCGCCGCGCCGGGGCCGCCGACGCCGTATGGCCGCCCGGGCCGCCCGCGGACGCCGGGCCCGCGGAGCCGCCCTCCGCGGCGGACCTCGACGGGCTGCCCCCGGACGCCGCGGCCGTGCAGGCCGCCCTGCTGGGCACTGGGGTCAGCGATCCGCGCCGGCTCGCCCTGGCCGTGGACCAGTTGGACGCCGTGCTGGCCGGGCCGCTGCCCGACGGGCGGCGGGGCTTCGTCGCCACCGTCCTGGTGCAGTTACTGGCCGCGCGGTACACCTTCAGCGAGGACCCGGAGGACCTGGAACGGGCCGTGCGGTGCGGGGACCGGCAGCTGGCCCTGCTGCCGGCCACCAGTTCGCGGTACGTCGAGCTGCTGTGCGCGGTGGAGGCGCACCGGTACAACCACGGGACACTGCACCAGGACGAGGCGACGCTCGCCCGCGCCTGCGAGGCGCTGGCCTGGGCGGTCGGCCGGGTGCCGGAGATGTCGGCGAGCTGGCTCGGCTGTGTCATCCCTTACGCACAGGCACTGGCCGCCGTCTCCTGGCACCGCCGGGACGCGGCCGGCACCCAGGAGGCGGTACGACTCGCCGAGCTGGCGGCGCGGCGCCTCGAAGCCCTGCCGGACCGGCCGGAGTACTCGCCCGAGCTGGCCGCACTGCGCGAACAGCTCCGCCCCGCCCTGGCCACCGTCGCCGAACTGGCCCGCCGCGCCCACGACGAGGTCACCTGGTACCGCTACGGCGACGACGGGCCCGTCTCCTGGGACCCGGCCGCCGACCGGGCGCTGCCGCCCCGGGCCCGGTTCGAGAACGCGCGGGTCGCGCTCGGCGAGGCGGTGGAGCGCCATGACTGGGCGCTGGCGACGGATGCCGCCGAGGCCGCGCTGGAGGCGCTGCCGCTGATGGTGTCCCAGGCACTGCACCGCGACGACCGCCGGGCCGTGCTGCGCACCGCGCTGCTCGGCCGCCGCTATCCGGGCCCGGCCGGCACCCGCCGCGCCGCCGATCTCCCGGACGGGCTCGCCGGGACGAGTCTGGCCCGCACCGCGTGCGCGGTGGCGCTCCGCGCGGGCCGCACGGAGCAGGCGGCGGCGCTGCTGGAGCAGGGGCGGGCGGTGCTGATGGGGCAGGACCTCCAGGCCCGCAGCGACGTCTCCGACCTGGCCGCGGTCCATCCGGAGGCGGCGAGCGAGTTCACCGCCCTCGCCCGCCGGCTGCGGGAGACGGAGACGGCGGGCGCGCCGGACGGGGGGCCGGGCAGCCGGGCGTCTGCTTCTCCCACGGCCGGCGGGGACGGCGAAGCCGCGCGGATCCGGGAGCAGCACGCGGTGGCCGAGGAGTGGCAGCGGCTGCTGACCCGGATCCGGGGGCTCGACGGGTTCGAGCACTTCCTGCTGCCGCCGAGCGCCGAGCAGATGCGGGCCGAGGCGAAGGAGGGGCCGATCGTACTGGTCAACATCGACCGGCTGCGCTCCGACGCCCTCGTCGTCACGCCCCAGGGCATCGAGCTCGTGCCGCTCGACGCCACCGAGGGGCGGCTCGCGCACACCGCGCGGCGTTTCCTCACCGCGGTCTCCGTGGGTGCCGGAGAGTCACGCGCCCGGCGCGAGGAAGCCGCCGAGACCGTGTTCGACACCCTCGAATGGCTCTGGGACGCCATCGCCGAACCGGTGCTGGAGACGGCGGGCCTGACCCGGCCGATCGCCGAGGGCACCCCGCGCGGTGCGGTCCCGAGGCTGTGGTGGTCGGCGTCCGGGCCGCTGGCCCATCTGCCGCTGCACGCCGCCGGGCATCATCGGGGAACCGCGCTCGGCGACGGTCGCTCGGTGCTGGACCGGGTCGCCTCCTCGTACACGCCCAGCATCAGGGCGTTGCGGCACGCCCGGCAGGCCCCGGCGGCGGGCCGGGACGCCGGGCCCTACCTGGCGGTGCGCCGGCCCACCGGTGCCGGCGGCCGGGACGGCGCGTCCGTCGCCGAGGTCGAGGCGATGGCAGCCGCCGTGGGCGGGTTACGGACCGTGCAGGGCGCCGACGCGACGGTCGCACGGGTGCTCGCCGAGCTGTCCTCGGCGGCCACCGTGCACTTCGCGTGTCATGGTCTCAGCGACGCCGAGGACCCCTCCAGGAGCCATCTGGAGCTCGCCGACGGAGGGCTCGGGGTGCTGGACGTGGCCCGCAGGCATCTGCCGCACGCCCAGCTCGCCGTCCTGCTGGCCTGCCACACCACGCGCACCGACCGCCTCCCCGACGAGGCCGTCCATCTGACGTCGGCGTTCCAGACGGCCGGGTATCCGCAGGTGGTCGGGGCGTTGTGGGAGGCGCCGGATCTGGCGTCGGTGCGGCTGACGGGACGTCTGTACCGCGCCCTGCGGGCGTACGGCGGCGGGCTCGACGTCACCGACACCGCGCGGGCCGTGCACGGGATCGTACGGGAACTGCGGGCGCGGCATGCCGGGTCGCCGCGCATGTGGGCGCCGTACGTCCACACCGGGCGCTGACGGATGACGACGGGTGAGACGAGTGAGAGGGAGGACGACGGCGTGAGCACATCGGACAGGGCGGCCGTGATCGACCGGGAGACCGCCGGCGCGGCGCGGCTGGCGCTGCGGCTGATGCTGGAGGAGTGGCGGCTGCCGCCCGAGGTGTGGGAGGAGATCGCCGAGCTGCTGCCCGAGTTGTCGGCGGCCGTCGCCGCGGGGGACTCGCCGGCGGTGGACGCGCTGACGATCAGGCTGGAGGAGCTGTCGGACAGCCGGGTCACCCGGATCGGGGACGCCCAGGACGGGGGGTCCGACGACGGGAAGGTGGCGCTGCCCGAGCCGTACCGGGAGCGTGTCGTCGCCCTCGTGCACGCGCTCGACCCGGACTCCCCGCCCGGCGGACCGCAGCCCGCGCCCGCCGAGCGGACCTGACGGGCCGCCGATGCTGTCGGTATTCGCGAATGTCGCGATCGGTCTGCTGACCAGCCTCGTCGGTCTCGGTCTGGGGTCGTTGTGGGAGCGGGGACGGCGGACCAGGGAGCTGTACCGCAGGGCCGCCTTCTTCGGCACCCGGCCGGGCGAGCCCTGTGTGATCGTCGTCGGGACCAAGCACGGGCAGCCGGGCACGACCCAGCAGCGGGATCTGCGGGCGGTCGTCGAACTGGCCGTGCTGCTGAGCGAACTGGGCTGCCGGGTGAGCGTGGAGTCCGGCGATCTGCGCGGCAGCAACGGGGACCGTACCGAGTTCTGTGTCGGCGGGCCGATCGGCGGGTCCAATCCGCGCACCGGCGGGCATCTCACCGCCCATCTGCCCGGGGTGACGATCGTTCCGTTCAGCGACCGTCCCGACTCCGTGGCGATCGTGGTCGGCGGCGAGCGCTACTACTTCGACCGCGGGCGCCAGGAGTACGCGGTGGTCGCCAAGTTCACGCCACCGGAGTCGAGCCGGCCGGTCGTGCTGGTGTGCGGGCAGAGCTCGGTGGCGAACCAGGCGGCGGTCCACTTCATGCGGCGCGAGTACGCGCGGGTGGCCCGGTCCGTGGCGTCGGTGGACCGGTACTGCCTGCTGGTGAAGGTCTCCCACATCGACGTCTACTCGTTCCACCGGTCGGTGCTCGAACGGGACGTGTCCGCGGAGGCGTTCGCCACGGCCGGCTGAGCACCGGACGGGAGGGCGGCATACGGCGACGAGCACCCGGACGGCAGGGCACGCACACGGCGACGAGCACCCGGTCCCCCGCACCGGGTGCTCGTCCGTCCTCGGGGCCGGAGCCGGCCGTCGAGGCCGTTCAGATGCCCGAGAACTCCATGGACGGATCGAGGTCCGACAACGCGTCGACGTACCGGCGGATCTTGCGGTTCGCCTTGATGCCGAAGGCGCCGAGGTTGCGGCCGACGCCCAGCATGATCTCGCGGTGCGCGCCCCGGTTCCACATGTACATGTGGACCGCGGACTTCTGGATCTCCGCTCCCCGGCCGCCGAGGATCGCCATCACGGCGAAGTCGGGCCGGTCCTCGGCCACGGTGTCGAAGACCGAGCCTCTAGGTTCCTCGAAGGTGGTCCCCGCGCCGGTGATGTTCTCGCTCCACCAGCTCACCCGCATCGCCGCGCGGAAGGCGTCGGCCGCCTCCGCCATCGACAGCCGGGTCGTTATCTCCACCGGTGACTTGGCCATGCCCTGCTCCCTACTCGTTCCGCTCGCTCACTTGTCCTCGAAGACCTTTTCGCTGAACCGGTAGCGCCGACCGCTCTCGATCCAGTTCTTGCAGGCGGGGTTGCGGCACTCGTAGACGACCCACGAGCCCATCGGCTGCCGCTGTTCGCTCTTGACACTCATGCGCTGCCGGCAGACCTGGCAGCTGCGGCCTTTGGCCATGTTTCTCTCTCTCCTCGGGAGCCGGTCGCCTCAGATACGGGACGGAGGCAGGGGTATGAACGGGCGCAGTTCGTCGGCGACCCAGTGGACCGGGGTCTGGAACGCCTCGCCGATCCAGGTGTAGAGGTCGTGCAGGGTGTCCGCCGAGGTCCAGTCGAAGCGGCAGCGGGTGGGGCCGGGGTCGCCGGCCGGCGCGTCGACGACGGCCTTGACACGGCCGTCGGGGGCGGCGGCGACGTAGACGACGTTGGCGTCCGGGTCCTCGGTGACCTGCGCGATCCGGCGCAGCTCCCCCGGCGCGAGGGGCGCGATCCGCGCCTCCTCGGGCGTCGGCAGGGGCCGGCCCACGAGCCAGGGCTCGGAGCGGTTCTCCTGCCAGAAACGCCAGTCGGCGGCGGACAGGCGGTTGCTCGGCACCCCGTTCGCCCGGAAGAACTCCAGCGCGGCCATCCGTACGGCGCCGTAGGCGGGGCTGCTGAAGTCGGAGCCGACCAGGTTCCACACCGTGCGCGCGGCGCCGAACAGGGCGAACCCGCCGGCCGGCAGCACGGCGTCGGCCAGCGCGCGGGCGAAGCCGTGCGGGTCCGACTGCGCGAACGGCAGGAAGGGCGCCTGGAGTTCGCCCCACACGTCGGAGGCGTCGATGTCGGTGCCGACGGGGTCGAACTCGAAGCGGCCGAACCGCTCCATCAGCGACACCACGTCGCCCGGCAGCGGTGTGGCGCGGGACGTCCTGGGAAACAGAGCCATGGTCCTCTCCTGGCGCAAGAGCAGGAATCGGCCGGTGCGGGAGCACCGGAACCGGGCGCAACCTGTCTAACAAGGGCCGGAGCCGGCCCTCAACGGTTCTCCGGCGAACCGGACGATCCCCGGAAAACCGGGACGGCCGGCGGGCAGGCCGACAGGACCGGGACGACTCGCCCGGGCGTGTGCCAGACTCGGCGGCGACAGCGGCGGCAACGCGGGTGCGGAGAAGGGGAGTCACGCACGATGGGGCGTCCGCAGAAGGAGATCGTGCTGGACGGGTCACCGGCCCGGCTCTTCGCGTACTGGCTCCGGGACCTGCGCGGATCGGCCGGACTCACGCTGGACCAGTTGGCCCGCCGCACCGGCTACGGCAGGACGACCGTCAGCGACGCCATGCGGGGCGAGAAGCACCCCACCCGTCCGGTCACCCTGGCGATCGTCGGCGCCTGCGGGGGCGATGTGCGGCGGTGGGGCGAGTACTGGGCGCAGGTGCGCCGGGCCATGGACCCCGACTGTCCGGACGGCCCGGCCGGGGTCACCCCGCCGCCCTGGGACGGCCCGGCGGACCGCGCGACCGGGGTGCACGCCGAGCAGTGCCCGGCGGACTGCGCGCGCACCGAGCCGCACGGCTGGTACACCGAGTCGGTGTCCACCCTGCTCAGGCTGGACACCCCGACCCCCGAGGCGCTGGAGCGCCGGATCGTGGTCGCGACCTGCGACGGGCTGGCGCGGATACCGGTCGGGGTCAGCGTGCCCCGGCGCGCCGGTGACACGACGCCCGGGCACGGGCTGGAGATCTCCGCCGTCCGGGGCGGACGGCTGGAGAACGGCGGGCCGCAGTACGAGAGCTACTTCGAGCGGTTCCTGGTGCCGCCCGCGCCGCTGAAGGCCGGGACGCGGCACGTGTACGAACTGCGGCTGCTGATACCGCCGGCCCAGCCGATGGCACCGCACTTCGTCCATGTGCCGCTGACCCGCAGCGAGCACTTCCGGCTGCGGGTCCGCTTCGACCGGGCGAGGCCGCCGCGCACGGTGTGGCGGCTGGTAGGGGTGCCGACCGCCGTGATCTACCAGCGGAACCCGGGCACGCCGGTGGTGCGCCCGGACGAACAGGGCGTGGTGGACGTCGAGTTCGCGGCGATGAAGGTGGGCTACGGCTACGGGTTGTGCTGGCTGGAGGCGGGCACGGGATAGTCCGCCGCGATCCCGCGCAGCCTGGCCCGGACCGGCTCGGCGTCGGGGTGGTGCAGGTCCTCGAAGAGCGCCAGGGCCTCCTCCCACAGGGAACGCGCGTCCTCGCCCCGGCCGAGTGCGGCGTGGGCGTCCCCGAGGTGCGTGAGTGCGTGGGCCTCGCGGTAGCGGTCGCCCAGGGCCCGGTCGAGGGCCAGGGAGAGCTCGTAGTGGCCGATCGCGGCGGCGGGCCGGCCGAGCCCCTGTTCGGCGCGGCCCATGCCGATCAGGATGCCCGCTTGTCCGTCGAGGTGGCCGAGCCGGGTGTAGAGGTCCAGCGCCCGGCGTGCGTGGTCGAGGGCCACGGTGTGCTCTCCCAGCCGTTCCCACTGCTGGGCCACGGAGGTGAAGCCGTCGGCGAGCGCGAGCGGGTCTCCGGTGCGCCGTGCCATGGCGAGGGCGAGCCGGGCGTGCGGCAGCGCCCTGCGCGGGTCGCCGCACGCGTCGTACACCCGGACCAGGGAGAGCCGTACCTCCCGTGCGCCCTCCTCGTCGCCCAGGTCGCGGCAGGCGCGCAGGGTCTCGTACAGCAGCTCCAGCGCCTCCGTCCTGCGGTTCAGGCGGGAGAGGGCGTCGGCGAGACGGCGGGTGGCGACGGCGTGGGCGGCGCGGTCCCCGGCCCGGCCCGCGGCGTCCCGGGCCAGTGCGTGCACGGCGGCTCGCTGGGCCCGGCGGCCGGAGCGGCGCAGATGGACGGCGCAGGCATCGGCCAGCCGCCAGGCGTACGGCTCCAGGCCCGGGGTGGCGGCGGCCTGGGCGATGAGGGCCTGCAACGAGGCCAGTTCGGTCTCGAACCAGCCGGTCGCCGCGGCGTGGTCGGCGATGGGCGGCTGGGCGGCGCCGGGTCTCGGCGCCCCGCCGGGTGTCGGACGCCAGGGTTCGAGGTGGTGGTCGGCCAGGCGTGCGGTGTCCAGACAGTGCCGCAGCAGCCGCTCGGTGCCGTCCCGGCGCTCCTGCGGCGGGGCGCTGTCGAGGAGTTCCGCGGCGTAGAGCCGGAGCAGGTCGTGCAGGGTGTAGCGGCCCGGGGTGTGCTGGCGGACGAGGTGGGCGGCGGTGAGGGTCTCGAGGAGGGCGGTGGGCGGTTCCGCGGCGCCGATGAGGCCCGCGCAGGCCGTGACGTCGATCTCGGGTCCGGGGTGGCAGCCGAGGAGCCGGAAGAGACGGGCGGCGGGCGCCGGCAGCAGGGCGTACGAACCGTGGAAGACGGTCCGCAGGTCGACATCCGCGTCGTGCACCCCGAACAGGTCCAACGGCGCCCGCGCGCGCCGTACTTCGCGGACGAAGGCGCCGACCGAGCCGACCGGGGCGGCGGCCGTGCGGGCGGCGGCGACGCTCAGCGCGAGCGGCAGCCGGGCGCAGAGGTCGACCAGCTCGTCGGCCTCCCGCCGCTCCAGGGCCAGCCGGTCGGCGCCCAGCTGCCGCTCCAGAAGGGTGCGGGCGACATAGCGGGGCAGTACGTCGAGGGCTATCCGCAGGGCGCCCTCGCGTACGACGAGGCCGTCGAGGCGGTTGCGGCTGGTGACGAGGGCGACGGAACCGGGGTGGGTGGGCAGCAGCGGCCGTACCTGGTCGGCGGAGCGGGCGTTGTCCAGGACCAGCAGCACCCGGCGGCCCGCCAGCAGGGTGCGCAGCAGTCCGGAGGCGACGGCGGGGTCGGCCGGGACGGCGGCGGGGGTGACGCCGAGGGCCTGGAGGAAGCCGTGCAGGGCCTCGCCGGGGTCCATGACCGCCTCGGGCCCGAACCCCCGGAGGTTGACGTAGAGCTGGCCGTCCGGGAAGCGGTGCTGTGCCCGGTGCGCCCAGTGCAGGGCGAGCGCGGTCTTGCCGACGCCCGCGGTGCCCTCGACGACGGCGACGACAGCCCCGCCCCGGGCAGGGTCGTCGGGCGGGCTCGGTAACCCTTCCAGCCGGGCGAGTTCGGCGTCCCGTCCGACGAAGAACGGGTGGCTCAGCGGGAGTTGGCGAGGCACGGGGAGGGCGGTGGAGGACTGGCCGGGGTGCGAGCGGGCGGCGGCCGGGCGAAGTCGCCGGGCGGCGTCGGCCTCGTCCCGCAGGGTGGCGAGCCGGCCGGCCTCGGGTCCGGGGACCCCCAGCGCCGCGAGGAGAGCGTCGAAGACCCGGGTTCCGGGCAGGGTGGTGCCGTTGAGGTAGGCGTACAGGCTGCTGGTGGAGACGTTGAGGCGCCTGGCGAGTTCCCGGCGGTCCAGTGTTCTGCCCAACCGCTTCTCGGCCTGGACGACAGCGCGGGTCAGTTCGACCGCCAGCCGCTGTCCGAGTGCCTTCCCGTCCTCCCCGGGCAGCCGGGGGACTTCGTTCACCACCGTTCCTCCGCGGGGACGTTCACGGGTCCGCACCGCGCGGATCCAGACGTTTCCAGTGTGTTCCAGGTTCGCGGGCGGCCGGACGGATCCGCGTGTTTGCCTGCGGATCGAACGCCGAGGGGATAACGGTCCTCGGCCGGCCGCAGGAGGACGACAGCCGTGCAGACCCACTGAACACCGCGCCGCACCGCCCCCGGCCCTCTGCGTCCACCGGCGGGACGCGGGGGGCCGGTCGCGCGTCGGGCGGGTCCGAGCGGCAGGGGACACGGCCGGTCCGGAGCGGAGGCGGTTCCCGGCGCGGGCCGGGCTCCGGGACGGACCCGGAGCGGAGGCGGTTCCCGGCGCGGGCCGGGCTCGGGGACGGACCCGGATCAGGCGGTTCCCGGCGCGGGCCGGGCTCGGGGACGGACCCGGATCAGGCGGTTCCGTGGGGGCGTACGCAGTCGAGCACGGTGGCGGCGGCCGTGGCCCAGGTGCACCGGGCGGCCATCTCCTCGCGGAGTTCGGCGGCGTCCCGGAAGGCGGCCGGCAGGTTCCGCATGACGGCGTGGATGGACTTCTCCCACGATCGGACGTCCGCCACGAGGTCCCGCGTGGTGGCCGCCACGTCCACCACGGCCTGGTCGGCGACCGGCAGACGCTGGTCGAGCAACAGCACGCCGAGCCCGCTGCGGGCGCTCACCAGCACCGGCACCCCCGCTCCGATCGCCTCCAGACCGACCAGGCCGAACGCCTCCGCGCGGGACGGCATGAGGACGAGACTCGCCCGTGCCACGTCCTCCTGGATGTGCCGGGGGTCCGCGGAGAACGGGCGCAGGGTCACATCCACCGCGGGGGTGCCGATCCAGTCCTCCACCTGCTCGCGCAGTTCCCGCGACTTCCGGTCGGGCACGCCGCGGATCAGCAGTTCCCAGGAACCGTGCTCCGCCCTGGGGGGCACCGCCGCCCCCAGCGCCCGGCAGGCGATGTCGAGCCCCTTGAGCGAGGCGTCGTCCAGCCTGCCCATCATCAGGATCTGCGGGATCTCGTCGGAGCCGGGGCAGGAGGCGGCGGGCCTCCCGTCGAATCCCGGGTCGACGCGCACCAGGGGGGCCAGAGCCCGGGTGCGCAGGTGACGCCGCAGGTTCCTCGCCAGCCGGGGGCCGACCGCCACCGACCGCGAAGCCCCCTCGCAGAGTCCGAGTTCCCGCTCCGTGCGTTCCTGGGAGCGGACGGCGAGGTCGCCTTCGGGGTCCGGCTTCTGGGCCTCCGCCCGGTCCGGTTCCACATGCAGGAAGTGCAGTCGCTCCGCGTTGCCGAAATGCTGCTCCACCTGCACCCGGGCGGCCGGCCCGCTGACCCTGCCGTGGCCGAGCACCAGGTCGGGCTCGAATCCATCGGTGAACGGCGGCCGCAGGAACAGGGGCACCTTTTCCGGGACATCCGGCCGAGCAGCGTCAACGAGCCGCACGTCGTGCTCGGCCGCGTCCTCGCGTTCGTCCTCGGTGGAGGACACCACCAGGACGCGGACGTCCGCGCCGGCCGCGGCGAGCGCGATGCACAGCCCGCGGTTGAACGCGCTCAGGCCACCGTGCGCGGGGAACCACTCGTCGACGACGGCCAGCACCCGGACCCGGCCCGCCGCCCGGGGGCTGCGCTCGGCCGGGCGCGGCGACGGCTCCTCGGCGGCCGCCAGTTCCCGGAGGACGAGGAGGTCGTCCAGCCGCTGGACGAACGACGCGGCGAACCGCTGGTCCGCCTGCGGCACGGCCTCCCCGTCGAGACCCGCGTCCTCCAGGGCGTGCCGGGCGTTGTCCAGGAGCGTCTCCACCCCGTGCCGCATCAAGCGGAGTTCGGCCCCGGCGTCCCTCAGGGCTCGGTGCTGCGCACCGGAGTACGGCAGCCGCACCACGGCGAGCGGCCCGCCCCGGCCCGCGGCCCTCGCCTCGCCGAGCGAGTGGTGCGCCGCCCACTGGTGGCGCAGGGCAGTCATGTGCATGAGGTAGCGAACGAAGTGCGGCATCTCCGGGCGCCGGTCGTCCGACCACGCGAGGGCGCCGAGCCGCGCGTCCGCGCCGGCCCGCCCCAGCATCCGCAGCAGCCGGTGCCGCTGCGACTCGTCGCCGCCCTCCGGCTCCGACAGGTCGACGTCCCCGGGTGTTCCCTCCGGCAGCTTCCCCAGTTCCAGTGTCACCGCACCCAGGTGGTACGCCCCGACCGGGCCGGTGACCGTCTCCAGCCGCCGGCGCAACCCGGACCACTCCCGGTCCCGTCCGGCGCCCAGCAGGACCGACAGATTGAGGATCTCCCCGTGCAGCCGCAGGATCGCCTGGTCGAGCCGGTCGGCGGACTGCACGCCCGCCAGCACGAGCGAGCCGCGCGGGGGCGGGGCGGGCAGGGTGTCCGGCACCCGGACCGGCAGCGTGGCGTACAGCGGCCTGCCGGCGTGCTGCAGCTCGCGGAAGCGCCCCCACATGGCGCGCAGGGAGGCGACCCCCTCCTCGACGCGGGTCCCGTCCAGCGGGACGAAGACGTGGACCGCGGTCTCCTGCTCCGTGACCTGCCGTCCGGTGACCTCGTGCGCGGTCGCTTCTCTCTCGGGCACGTGCCGGTACACCCCCGCCTCGCGTCGCCGCTCCCGGCGCTCTCGCCACCGTCGAGTCCATGCAGTCTAGGGCGGATTCACCCGGTACGGGTATGGACGCGGAGGCGCCGGCCCCCGGTGCCGCGCGGCGCGGTCGGCACTGCCGCACCGCGGCCCCGTCGGGCCCAGGAGCGAGTCGCCGGGCGGTTGCTCCCCGGGGAGGGTCAGGACGGCGTGCGGGCCGCTTCCAGCAGGCGGCTGACGTCGTCGGCGCAGATGGTCAGGGCCGCGCCGACGGTGGCGAGCACGTCGCGTTCGGCGGGGGTGTAGGGGCCGTCGGCGAGGGCGATGCGGGCGCCCTGCAGCAGGACCGACTCGCGGCCGACGGGGGCGAGGTGCGGGGCGAGCGGGTCGAGGGCCTCGTGCAGTTCTATGGCGAGGCCGGCCCCGCAGGACGGGCCGTGCACCCGCCCGGTGTCGGCGGCCAGCGCCTCGACCAGCGCGGCCAGCTGCTCCTCGGTGCAGTCGTCGAAGCCGGCCGCGCGGACGGCGCCCGCTGCCGCCTCCAGGGCCGTACGGGAGGATGTGCCGCCCGCGGACAGCACCGCGAGGGCGACGGTGTGGACGGCGTCGCGGAGCATCGCGGAGAAGCGGACGGTGGTGGGGTGGTCGAGGACGTCGGTGCCGAAGTGGCGGCGGCAGGCGGCGCACTCGACGACCGGCGCGGTCTCGCCGCGCGGCACCACCGGGACGCCGAGCAGGGTGAGACGGCGGCGGCCGGTGAGGCGCTGGTAGTTGCGGTCGCCTCCGCAGCCGGGACAGAAGAACTCGCCGTCCGACACGGGTGTCCACGCGGTACGGCTGCCCAGGATGCGCGCAGGCCTGGCGGCACGGCCGTTTCGTCCCCGTCCTGGCAGCACGTCGCACCTCCGTAACCCCACGGCAACATTGCCGCGCCTCCGTGATGTTAGCCACATCGGGCAGGCTCAGTCAGCACCTTGGACGAGACCTTTCCGTGACCTGCACGGGCGGATGGCCGACACGCGACGGGGCCCCGGCCGCCGTATGCGGCGGCCAGGGCCCCGAAATGCCCGGTCAGCGGGGGTCAGCGGGCCGCGCGGTTGACGGCGGAGACGACCGCCTTCAGCGACGCACGCGTCGTGTTCGCGTCGATGCCGATGCCCCACAGCACCTTGTCGTCGATCGCGCACTCGATGTACGAGGCGGCCTGCGCGGAGGCGCCCTCGCTCATCGTGTGCTCCTGGTAGTCCAGCAGGCGTACGTCGATGCCGATGGACTGCAGGGCGTCGAAGAAGGCGGAGATCGGACCGTTGCCGGAGCCGGTCAGGACGGTGTCCCGGCCGTCGACGGTGGCCTCGACGGTGAGGGTGTCCACGCCGTCGGTGTCGGTGGTCGACTGGCCGGTCCGCACCTGGATGCGGCCCCACGGGTTGTCCGGGTTGGGCAGGTACTCGTCCTGGAAGACCGCCCAGATCTCCTTCGGCGTGATCTCGCCGCCCTCGGCGTCCGTCTTCGCCTGGATGATCTTCGAGAACTCGATCTGCATCCGGCGCGGCAGGTCCAGCTTGTGGTCGTTCTTCAGGACGTAGGAGATGCCGCCCTTGCCGGACTGCGAGTTGACGCGGATGACGGCCTCGTAGGAGCGGCCGACGTCCTTGGGGTCGATGGGCAGGTAGGGCACCGCCCACTCGATGTCGTCGACGGTGACGCCCTTGGCCTTCGCGTCGGCCTCCATGGCGTCGAAGCCCTTCTTGATGGCGTCCTGGTGGGAGCCGGAGAAGGACGTGTAGACCAGGTCGCCCACGTACGGGTGGCGCGGGTGGACCTCCATCTGGTTGCAGTACTCCCACGTACGGCGGATCTCGTCGATGTCGGAGAAGTCGATCTGCGGGTCGACGCCCTGCGAGAACAGGTTCATGCCCAGGGTGACCAGGTCGACGTTGCCGGTGCGCTCGCCCTGGCCGAACAGGCAGCCCTCGACGCGGTCGGCGCCGGCCATGACGGCCAGCTCGGCGGCGGCGACGGCGGTGCCGCGGTCGTTGTGCGGGTGGACGGACAGGCAGACGTACTCGCGCCGGGACAGGTTGCGGTGCATCCACTCGAAGCGGTCCGCGTGCGTGGACGGCGTCGAACGCTCCACGGTGGCCGGCAGGTTGAGGATGATCTCGCGGCCCGGGCCGGGCTGCCAGACGTCCATGACCGCCTCGCAGACCTCCAGCGCGAAGTCCAGCTCGGTGTCGGTGAAGATCTCCGGGCTGTACTGGTAGCCGAAGTCGGTCTCCGGGCCCAGCAGCTTCTCGGCGTACTCCATCACCAGGCGGGTGCCGTCGACGGCGATCTGCTTGATGTCGTCCTTGGAGCCGCGGAAGACCACGCGGCGGAAGACCGGCGCGGTGGCGTTGTACAGGTGGACGGTGGCGTGCTTGGCGCCCTTCAGGGACTCCACGGTCCGCTCGATCAGGTCCTCGCGGGCCTGGGTCAGCACGGAGATGGTGACGTCGTCGGGGATCGCGCCCTCTTCCTCGATGATCGAGCGCACGAAGTCGAAGTCGGTCTGGCCGGAGGCGGGGAAGCCGACCTCGATCTCCTTGTAGCCCATCTTGACCAGCTGGTCGAACATACGGCGCTTGCGCTCGGGCGACATCGGGTCGATCAGGGCCTGGTTGCCGTCCCGCAGGTCGGTGGAGAGCCAGCGGGGGGCTACGGTGATCCGCTGGTCGGGCCAGGTGCGGTCGGGGATGTCCACCTGCTCGTAGCGGCCGTACTTGTGGATCGGCATGGTGCTGGGCTGCTGGCGGTTCGCCATGTCTGCGGGGCTCCTCAGGATGTCCGGAAGGACGGCCGACGACGCAACGCGAAGCTCCGCGGGGAGGGAGTCGACCTGGACTACAGGCCCTCGCCGCGGCAGCTAAGAAGAAGCAGCCCGAAACGCATGATGCTCCGCATGCTAGCCGAGCCCCTTCGGACGCGGGGCGCCGTATCAGTATGCGGGACTCGCGCGGCAACCGGGACAAAAAGTGCTCTATACCACTCTGTCGCAGAGCGTGCGGCCCACTGTCCCGATATTTCACCAATCATGGTGGCGACCGGTGACAGCACGGTCACCGAGTGCAAGGGTGCCGGGCATGACGAAGACCAACGGGGGCTTCGAGCCCGTCTTCTGCACCGTCGTACCGCCGCACGTCCTGGACCGGCTGGCCCGGCACGAGGACCCGGCGCTCGCGCGTCCCGCCCGCAGGACCCTGGAACGCGACGCCTATGAGCGCACCCACCGCCGGCTGACCACCGTCATCGGCGCCCCGGCCGTCGCCCCGCCCGCCGCGGCCGCGCCCGACGCGCCGCACCGCACGATCTACGACGCCCGGCACGGCACCGACCTGCCCGGCCACAAGGTCCGCGGCGAGGGCGAGGAGCCCGGCACGGACGCCACCGTCAACCGCGCCTACGCGGGTCTCGGCGCCACCTTCGAGATGTACCTCCAGGCGTTCGGCCGCCGGTCGATCGACGGCGACGGACTCCCGCTCGACGCGACGGTCCACTTCGACCGCGACTACGACAACGCCTTCTGGAACGGCGAGCAGATGGTGTTCGGCGACGGGGACGGGGAGGTCTTCCTCGACTTCACCATCCCCGTCGACGTCATCGGCCACGAACTCACCCACGGCGTCACGCAGCACACGGCCAACCTCACCTACTTCGGCCAGCCCGGCGCCCTCAACGAGTCGTTGTCGGACGTCTTCGGCTCGCTGATCAAGCAGTACACGCTGGGCCAGACCGCCGCCGAGGCCGACTGGCTCATCGGCGCCGGGCTGCTCGCCCCCCGCGTGACCGGCAGGGCGCTGCGCTCGATGAAGGAGCCGGGCACCGCGTACGACGACGACGTCCTCGGCAAGGACCCGCAGCCGGCGACGATGGCCGGCTACGTGCGCACCGGCCGCGACAACGGCGGCGTGCACATCAACTCCGGCATCCCCAACCACGCCTTCTACCTGGTCGCCACCGCCCTCGGCGGCCACGCCTGGGAGCGGGCCGGACAGATCTGGTACGACGTGCTGACCGGCGGCGAGCTGAAGCAGGACGCGCTGTTCGCGGACTTCGCGACGCTCACCGCCAAGGCGGCCAGGGAGCGCTACGGGCAGGGCGAGGAACTGCGGGCGGTGCAGAAGAGCTGGGAGCAGGTCGGGGTGCGCGCCGCGTAGTTCCGTACTAGACAGGGACCCATGCGTATTCAGGTGAGGCGCACCGGCGGGTTCGCGGGCATCGAGCGGTACGCCGAGGTGGACACCTCGGGGCGGCCGGACGCGGGCGACTGGCAGTCGCTGGCCGAACAGGCGCTCGCGGCCGGCCGGCACACGCCTCCGGTCGGCGTACCGGACGGCTTCAACTACCAGATCACGGTGGACGGCACGACGGTGTACGCCTCCGACCCGCGGCTGACCGACGAGCAGCGCAAGCTGGTCTCCCGGGTGCTGAAAGAGGGTGCGTAACTCGTCGTTCACGCCCGCCCGTTGACTTCCGTTACCGGCGGTAGCGATGATCCGCGCATGGCGACGGACCAGATACCCCAGTTCCCGGCAGGCTTCCTGTGGGGCGTTTCGACCTCGGCCCACCAGATCGAGGGCGCGGCCGACGAGCGCGAACCGTCCGTGTGGGACGCGTTCACGGCCGAGCCGGGGCGGGTGAAGGACGGCTCGACCGCGGCGGTCGCCTGCGACCACTACCACCGCCACGGCGAGGACGTGGCCCTGCTGGCCGGCCTGGGCGTGGACGCGTACCGCTTCTCCGTCTCCTGGCCGCGCGTGAACTCCCCCGGCGGCCTGGACTTCTACGACCGTCTCGTCGACGAGCTGTGCGCGGCGGGCGTACGGCCGGTCCCGACCCTGTTCCACTGGGACCTGCCGGTCGCGCTGGACTGGCTGGAACGGGACACCGCGTCGCGCTTCGCCGAGTACGTGACGGTGGTCGCCGAGCGGCTGGGCGACCGGGTGCACAAGTGGATCACCCTCAACGAGCCCGCCGAGCACACCCTGCTCGGCCACGCGCTCGGCGTCCACGCGCCGGGCAGCCGGCTGCTGTTCGACGCGCTTCCGGTGGCCCACCACCAACTGCTGGCCCACGGCCTGGCGGTACGGGCGCTGCGCGCGGCCGGCGCCGGGGACATCGGGATCGCCAACTCGCACGGGCCGACCTGGCCGGCGTCCGCCGAGCCGGCCGACGTGGCGGCGGCGGACTTCTACGACCTGCTGCTGGGCCGCCTGTTCGCCGACCCGCTGCTGCTCGGCCGCTACCCGGACGGCATCGGCGAGCTGATGCCGTCGGCCGACCTGGAGTCGGACCTGAAGGTCATCTCCGAGCCGCTGGACTGGTACGGCGTCAACTACTACGCGCCGACCCGGGTGGGCGCCCCGCAGGGCGCGGACGGCGAGTTCGGCGGGGTGCCCATCCCGGCCGAACTGCCTTTCTCCGTTAAGGAGATCGAAGGGGTCCCGGTCACCGACTTCGGCTGGCCGGTGGTCCCGGAGGGGCTGACGGAGCTGCTGACCGGCTTCCGCGAGCGCTACGGCGACCGCCTGCCGCCGGTCGTGATCACCGAGAACGGCTGCTCCTACGAGGGCCTCGACGACCAGGACCGCATCGCCTACCTGGACGGCCACATCCGGGCGCTGCACCGGGCGCTGGAGGCGGGGGTGGACGTGCGCGGCTACTTCGTGTGGTCGCTGCTCGACAACTTCGAGTGGGCGGAGGGGTACGCGCGCCGGTTCGGCCTGGTGCACGTCGACTTCGCGACGCTCGAGCGGACCCCGAAGGCCTCCTACGCCTGGTTCCGGGACGTGCTGCGGGCGCAGAGATGACCGGGACCCGGCCGGTGCGGCCCGCCGTTCCCGCGGCGGCGCTGGCCGAACCCGTCGAGAAGGTCGGCCGCCGCTGGATCGCGGCGCTCTCGCTCGCCAACGGCGCGATCTGGGTGGGCTGGTACGGCCCGCTGCAGATCCTGCTGGCCTCCCAGGCGAAGGACTTCGCGCCCGGCTCCGGCATGTCCAAGGAGACGATGCTGGCGTGGGTGACGGGAGCCGGCGCGCTGGTGTCCCTGGTGGCCAACCCGTTCTTCGGCGCGCTGTCGGACCGCACGACGTCCCGCTTCGGCCGCCGTACGCCGTGGATCGTGGCCGGCGCGGCGGGCGGGGCGCTGTCGCTGCTGCTGCTCGCGGGCGCGGGCGGCGTGGCGACGATGGCGGTGGGCTGGTGCCTGGTGCAGCTGACGCTGAACGCCGCCTTCGCCGCGGTGACCGCGGCGGTCCCGGACCGGGTGCCCAGACGGCAGCGGGGCTCGGTGGGCGGCTGGCTGGGCGCGGCGCAGATCCTGGGCGTGGTCGGCGGCACGGGGCTCGCGACGGCCGCCGGGGGCGTGGCGGCCGGGTACGCGGCGTGCGCGGTGTTCACGCTGGTGGGCGTGGCGCCGTACGTCCTGCGCCACCCGGACCTGCGGCTGGCGCCGGCCGACCGGCCCGCCTGGACCTGGCGCGGGTTCCTGGCCGGGTTCTGGCTGAGCCCGCGCCGGCACCCCGACCTGGCCTGGGCGTGGCTGACCCGGTTCCTGATCAACCTCAGCAACGCGCTGGTGCTGCTGTACCTGCTGTACTACCTGCGCGACCGGCTGCACCGCCCCGACCCCGACGAGGGCGTGCTGATCCTGACCGCGGTGAACGGTCTGACGCTGCTCGCCACGGTCGTCGTCGGCGGTGTCTGGTCGGACCGGGTGGGCCGGCGCAAGCCCTTCGTGGTCTGGTCCGGCGTGCTGATGGCGGTGGCGACGGCCGCGCTGGCCACCTGGCAGACCTGGCCGGGCGCGATCGCCGCCGCGGCGGTGCTCGGGGTCGGCTTCGGGGTGTTCACGTCGGTCGACTTCGCGCTGATGACCGACGTACTGCCGAAGGCGCTGGACCGCGGCAAGGACCTCGGCGTCATCAACGTCGCCAACGCCCTCCCCCAGGTCGCCGCTCCCGTACTCGCCGCGCCCATCGTGACGCACCTCGGCGGCTACCGGGTGCTGTACCTGGTCGCGGCGGCGATCGGTCTGGCGGGAGCGGTACTCGTGGGCCGGATCCGCGGCGTGGACTGAACACCGGCCACCGGGCACCGGACAGGGCCTGGGTGCGGGTGCGGGTGCGGGTGGCGGGCGCGCAGGACGCGTCCCCGGCCCGCACCGGGCCTCAGAATCCCAGGCGCCGCAGCTGCTTGGGGTCGCGCTGCCAGTCCTTGGCCACCTTCACGTGCAGGTCCAGGAAGACCGGGGTGCCGAGCAGGGCCTCGATCTGCTTGCGGCTCTTGATGCCGACCTCTTTCAGGCGCTTGCCCTTGGGGCCGATCACGATGCCCTTCTGGCTGGGGCGTTCGATGAAAAGGTTGGCGTGGATGTCCAGGAGGGGCTTGTCGGCGGGGCGGTCCTCGCGGGGCAGCATCTCCTCCACGACCACCGCGATGGAGTGCGGCAGCTCGTCACGGACGCCCTCCAGGGCCGCCTCGCGGATCAGCTCCGCCACCATCACCTGCTCGGGCTCGTCCGTGAGGTCGCCCTCCGGGTAGAGCGCCGGGCCCTCGGGCAGCAGCGGGATCAGCAGGTCCGCCAGCAGGCTCACCTGCTTGTCCCCGACCGCCGACACCGGCACGATCTCCGCCCACTCGAACCCCAGCTCCTTGCCGAGCTGGTCGATCGCGATCAGCTGCTCGGCGAGGGCCTTGGAGTCGACCAGGTCGGTCTTGGTGACGATCGCGACCTTCGGCGTCTTGCGGATGCCGGCCAGTTCCTTGGCGATGAACCGGTCGCCCGGACCGATCTTCTGGTCGGCCGGCAGGCAGAAGCCGATCACGTCCACCTCGGCCCAGGTGGTGCGCACCACGTCGTTCAGGCGCTCGCCCAGCAGCGTCCGCGGCTTGTGCAGGCCGGGGGTGTCGACCAGGATCAGCTGGGCGTCCTCCCGGTGCACGATCCCGCGCACCGTGTGCCGCGTCGTCTGCGGCCGGTTCGAGGTGATCGCCACCTTCTGCCCGACCAGAGCGTTCGTGAGGGTGGACTTGCCCGCGTTGGGGCGGCCGACGAAACAGGCGAAGCCGGCCCGGTGGACGGCCTCCGGCATTTCCGACGGCTCGGATGACTGGCTGCGAACGCTCATGCGGCCCATTCTCCCTGATCCACAACGCCCCGCCGCACCGCCGCCCGCCCGGCCCCCGCACCGTGAGATCCCGGTAACCCCGACGCAATGAAACGCCACGGAAACACATCCGTACACATCCGGAAACGCACGGCGGTGACCCTCGGACGAGCCCCCGCACCGTTGGAGACGACCGTGACCCTCGCCGCCGCGCACGCAGACACCGGCGACACCGCCTGGCTGCTCGCCGCCACCGCCCTCGTGCTGCTGATGACCCCGGGCCTGGCCCTGTTCTACGGCGGCATGGTCCGCACGAAGAGCGTCCTGAACATGCTGATGATGAGCTTCGTGTCGATCGCCCTCGTCACGGTGGTGTGGCTGGTCGCCGGATACTCCCTGGCCTTCGGCGACGACGCCGGCGGCGGCCTGATCGGCGGACTGCGGCACGCCGGGATGGCGGATCTCGGGCCGGACAGCGTCCACGGAACCGTCCCCACCCTGCTCTTCGCCGCCTTCCAGCTCACCTTCGCGATCGTCACGGCCGCCCTGGTCAGCGGCGCGATCGCGGACCGGGCGAAGTTCGGGGCGTGGCTGGTCTTCGTGCCCGTGTGGACGCTGCTGGTATACGTTCCGGTCGCCCACTGGGTGTGGGGCCCAGGCGGCTGGATCGTGCACGACCTCGGCGCGCTCGACTTCGCGGGCGGCCTGCCGGTCGAGATCGCCTCCGGCGCCTCCGGGCTCGCCCTGTGCCTGGTCCTCGGTCCGCGGCTGGGCTTCAAGAAGGACGCCATGCGCCCGCACAACCTGCCCATGGTCATGCTGGGCGCGGGCCTGCTGTGGTTCGGCTGGTTCGGGTTCAACGCCGGCTCGGCCCTCGGCGCCAACGGTCTCGCGGCCGCCGCCTTCCTCAACACCCTCGCCGCCGGCTGCACCGGCCTGCTCGGCTGGCTCTTCGTCGAGCAGAAGCGCGACGGCCACCCGACGACGCTGGGCGCGGCGTCCGGCGCGGTCGCCGGCCTGGTCGCCGTCACACCGTCCTGCGGGGCCGTCTCGCTGCTCGGCGCGCTGGTCGTGGGCCTGGCCGCAGGCGCCGTCTGCTCGTACGCGGTGAGCTGGAAGTTCAAGCTGAACTACGACGACTCCCTCGACGTAGTCGGCGTCCATCTGGTCGGCGGTGTCATCGGCACCCTGCTCATCGGCGTCTTCGCGGAGAAGGCGATGACCGGCGGCGCCGAGGGCCTGTTCTACGGCGGCGGGCTCGCCCAGCTCGGCAGGCAGCTGGTGGCCGTGGCGGTCGTCGCGGCGTACGCGTTCGGCGTCACCTACGGCCTCGGCAAGCTGATCGACGTCACCATGGGCTTCCGCGCGAGCGAGGAGCAGGAGCACACCGGCCTGGACCTTACGGTGCACGCGGAGACGGCATACGATCACGGCGTCCTGGGGCACGGCGCCCCGGTCGCCCCGTCCGTCCTCTCCCCCGCCCAGAAGGTCAAGAACCAGGCATGAAGCTGATCACCGCGGTCGTCAAGCCGTACCGCCTCGACGAGGTGAAGACCGCTCTGCAGGAGCTCGGCGTGCACGGGCTGACCGTGACCGAGGCCAGCGGGTACGGCCGTCAGCGCGGCCACACCGAGGTCTACCGCGGCGCCGAGTACCAGGTCGACCTCGTCCCCAAGGTCCGCATCGAGGTCGTCGTCGGGGACGCGGAGTCCGAGGCCGTGATCGACGCGATCGTCAAGGCCGCGCAGACGGGGAAGATCGGGGACGGGAAGGTGTGGGCGGTGCCGGTGGAGACGGTCGTGCGGGTACGGACGGGCGAACGCGGTCCCGACGCCCTCTGAGCGGCGCGGCAAGGCGCCGGAGCGCTGACCGGGGCCGCCCGCCGCGCCGGCGGGCCCGCGCCAGCAGCGCTCCGCCCGCCACCGCCGCGGCGAGCACCAGAGCCACCGCCGGCCACGGCAGCGCCAGGAACGACGCGCCGCCCGACTCCCGGGTGCCGTTCGCGCGCGCCGTCAGCGTGACATCGGCCCGGTCCAGCTGAGGCGCCCCGGACCAGGACTCGGTGAGCCGGACCCGCCGGCCCGGCAGCAGCTCGGTGGGGACGCGGGTCACCTTCCGGGTCAGCAGCGTCCGGCCGAACAGACCGCGCGCCTTCAGCTCCACCTCGGGGCGGAGGGTGACGTTGCCGGTGTTGTGGAGGGTGTAGGAGATCGTCGCGGTGCTGTCGCCGAGGCCGGGCACGAGCGGCTGGTGGTGGCTGACCCGCACGTCCTCCACGGCGATCGCGGGCAGCGCGGGGCCGCCCACCCTGAGGTAGATCCGGGCGCCGACGGCCCGCTGCACCCCGAGCGCCAGGGAGCCGGCGCCCTTCTGCACCCGCTCGTCCAGCGCGACGATCGCCCCGGGGTGGTCGCCCGGCTCGGCGCCCTCGGGCACCCGCAGCGTGAACGGCACGATGACCGACCTGTGCCCGGGGACCGTCACCCGGGACTTCGCGGGCCTCGCCCACGCGCCCACGCCCCGCATCCGCTCCTTCACCGTGCGCACCGCGAACCCGCCGTCACGGGCAGTGTTGTAGGCGTCGGCGGCGTAGAGCCGGAAGGTCAGGGGCCGGGCCGTCTTGTTGGCGACGACGACCTCGTCCTCGAGGGTCTGCCCGGGATCGGCGGAGAGATAGAAGTACGGCCGCGCGGCGACGGCGGAGGCGGCGGGGTGGACCGACCAGCTCCCGTTGTCCGCGGCGCGGGCGGGAACGGCGGCCGTCACCAGCAGCGACTCCACACCCAGCAGCAGGGACAGCAGCGGCAGGAGCAACAGGAGGCGGTCGTACGGCTTGCGCATGGGTGCGGACCTCCCACGGACGTCGCGACAGGTGCAGCGGTGCGGCGGTGCCGGGGCGGACGGGCGGGTGCGGGCCGGCGGAGCGGCCGCCCGGCCGCCCGGCACGACGGTGCTCGGACGGTGCGTACGGGGGACGGTGCGTACGGTCAGGTGAGCGTGAGCGTGAGCACGCCGGAGTACGTCCCCGGAGGCGTGAACGCCGGTACGTCCAGGGAGAGCCGGGCGTCCGCCGTGAACTCACCGCCGGTGAGGGTGGAGTCGGGCGTCGAGGCCAGGGTCGCCCCCGAACTGCCCACCGTGCCCGCGGAACCGGCCTGGCAGGTGCTCGGGCTGCCCGCCTTGGTGGCGCAGGCGGGCGTCCAGCTCAGCTTCCCGGCGTCGATCCTGGCGCCGGGCCCGGTGAAGTCGGTGACCTTGCCGGTCAGGGACCAGCCCGCGGGCCCGCCGCGGAAGTCCTTGACGGTCACCGTCCGCAGGCTCCCGGTGGAGGCCCCGCCCCGGCCGAAGTCGACCGCCGAGAGGGACACGGCGTCCCCGGCCTGGGACATGGACAGCGTCCCCGCCTTCACGGTGGTGGTCAGCTTCTGGCTCCCGGCGGGCACCGGAGTGTCGTCGACGACGGTGTACGCGGCCGGTCCCGCGCCCTTGCCGTCGCTCCACGCGCTGCCCTCGTACGCCACGATCCCCGTCGTGGTCTTGTCGTTGACGGTGAGCGAACCGCTGAAGGTGCCCGTGGAGCTTGCGGTCACCGTCGCCGTGTCCGCGGTCTGGGCCGCCCCGGACCGCCCGGCGAGGGTGACGGTGGCGCCCGGCGTGAAGTCGCTGCCGGTGACGGTCACGCTGTCGCCGGGCTTGCCGGATGCCGAACCCAGGCTGATGGCACGGGTGTTGGGCTGTGTCGCGTCGGTCGCGGTGACGCTCTCCGAGACCGGAGCCGGCGGGTTCGTCACCGTGCACGGGGTGTCCAGCTCCATGATGTAGCTGGTGTGGATGTTGTAGTCACCGGGCGAGAGCGTGATCGTGCCCGCGTGGGTCACGGTGAACGTCCCGGTCATCGAGAAGGAGGGGAAGGCCCCCTTGCCCGGTACCGGGTCGTTCTTCTTGGGGCCGGTGACCGTGACGTCGCCGCTCTGGGCGCCGCCGAGGGTCACCTTGCCGGTGGGCGTCATGATGTCGGCCGGCAGGGCCAGGTCGGTGGGGTTGCCGGCGGCAGGCTTGACCACCGTGTAGGTCACGGTGACCGTGTCGCCCACCTTGGCGTTCTCCTTGTCCACCGAGACGTTCGCAGTGGTGGTGCCGTCGATCGGCGGAAGTCCCGCGATCGCCGGCGGGATGCAGTGCGTCGCGTAGTCCACGTCGGTGCCCGCCGCGCCGGCCGGGCAGGCCAGCGCGCCGTTCGCCGTGACCGCGAGGGCGGCCGCGCCGAGCAGCGGGACCAGACGCCGTCTTCGGGATCCCCTGGACCTCCAGGGGCTTCGACCCTTGGAACCCATCCTTGCCCCCTCCTGAAGGGATGCGGGCGCAGCGGCTCGTCTGCACCCGGGCAGGGGGCCATTGATGTGGAGACGAGGTGAGAAGTCAATGGAGATGCGACAGGAAAACTGACGAGCTGTCAGATACATCGTCAGATGCGTCATCGGATACGTCATCGGATGCCTCGCGGTCTCGCGTTCTCCTGCCGCATCGGGAGGCCGGTGCGGCGGGCCAGGGGATCAGCCGCGGATCAGCCGGACATCAGCCGGACGTCAGCCGGACATCAGCCGGAGATCAGCCGGACGTCAGTCGAACACGAACGGGCCGGGTGACTGGTTGGCGGTCGCCGTACAGGTGACGGTGATGCCGAAGATCACCATCTTCAGCGAGCCGCCGTACATGTCGAGGCTGTCGCCGGAGGCCACGGTGCCGGGGAGCGGACCGACGGTGACCGCGGAGCCGGCGGCCATGGCCGGGTTCACGGTCCCGCTGAAGACGGACGTGCCGCCGCCCGCCTTGGTCATGGTGAGCGTGGACTTGATCGAGTTCGCCGACAGCGCGAGCGGCGTGGTGATCGCCGTGGACGAGAGGGTGAGGGTGGCCGAGGTGCCGCTCTGGGTGGCCGTGAGGGTGGCGGCGCCGCCGCCGAAGGCGCCGCAGTTGGCGGTGATCGCCGCCGACTGCGGGGTGACCGCCAGCGCGCCGGGCGCGAACGCCAGCCCGGCGACCGCGAGGGCCCCCGCTGTCAGTGCCGCACCTGTTCCGATTCGTTTGGCTCTCATGGGATCCGGTTCCCTTCCCGAGTCTGGGAATGCCATGGGGATGGACGGGAGGAATCCGGCCGGGCCGTCGGCGAGCGTGGTGCGGGACGCTGCGCGGGCGGTGGCCGTCGGCGGTGACCGCGGGGGGTGACCGCCGGGGCGGACCTGACGGCCCGCCGGAACTGTCGTCCCCATTGATGCGCCCGGGGCCGAGTACGGCAAGGGCGGATTCCGGACCACTTCCGCGCGGACGGGGACCCGGCGCACCGCGCCCGGCGGCCCGGCCGCCGGCCGCCGTTCCGGTGCCGAAAAGCCCTACGGCGTTGTCAGTAGCGCGTCGTACCCTTGGAATCGCGAGGCCGCCCTCAGCCAGGCGGCCGTGACGAGGAGGAATCGCAGGCCTACAGAGCCGGCCCATGACTGAGACACCCACAGCTCACACCTCCGCGCAGGAACAGGCACGAGCACAGTTCACCGTCCCCGCCCAGCACCCCATGGTGACGGTCCTGGGATCCGGCGACGTCCTCCTGCGCGTGATCGAGAAAGCCTTCCCGGCGGCCGACATCCACGTCCGGGGCAATGAGATCAGCGTGGTCGGGGATCCGGTGGAGGTCGCCCTCGTCTCACGCGTGTTCGACGAGATGATGCTGGTGCTCCGCACGGGGCAGCCGATGACGGAGGACGCAGTGGAACGCTCGATCGCCATGCTGAAGGCGAGCGAGAACGGGACGAGCGACGGCCACGAGACCCCGGCCGAGGTACTGACGCAGAACATCCTGTCCTCCCGCGGCCGCACCATCCGCCCCAAGACCCTCAACCAGAAGCGGTACGTCGACGCGATCGACAAGCACACGATCGTCTTCGGCATCGGCCCCGCCGGCACCGGCAAGACCTACCTCGCCATGGCCAAGGCGGTGCAGGCCCTGCAGTCCAAGCAGGTCAACCGCATCATCCTGACCCGCCCCGCGGTCGAGGCGGGCGAGCGCCTGGGCTTCCTGCCCGGCACCCTCTACGAGAAGATCGACCCCTACCTGCGCCCGCTGTACGACGCGCTGCACGACATGCTGGACCCGGACTCGATCCCCCGCCTGATGGCCGCAGGCACGATCGAGGTGGCCCCGCTGGCCTATATGCGCGGTCGCACCCTCAATGATGCTTTCATCATCCTGGACGAGGCGCAGAACACCTCCCCCGAGCAGATGAAGATGTTCCTCACCCGGCTCGGGTTCGACTCGAAGATCGTCATCACGGGTGACGTGACGCAGGTCGACCTCCCGGACGGCACCAAGTCGGGTCTGCGTCAGGTGCAGGACATCCTGGAGGGCGTCGAGGACGTCCACTTCTCCCGGCTGACGTCCCACGACGTCGTACGGCACAAGCTGGTGGGCCGTATCGTCGACGCCTACGAGAAGTACGACAGCACGCACGGCACCGAGAACGGCACCCGGAAGGGCGGCCGGGGCAGGCAGTCCGGGCACAAGGGGAAGTAGACCGAGCAGCACCATGTCGATCGACGTCAACAACGAGTCCGGAACCGAGGTCGACGAGCAGGCGATCCTCGACATCGCCCGCTACGCACTCGCGCGGATGCGCATCCACCCGCTCTCCGAGCTCTCGGTGATCGTCGTGGACGCCGACGCCATGGAGCAGCTGCACATGCAGTGGATGGACCTGCCGGGGCCGACGGACGTCATGTCCTTCCCGATGGACGAGCTTCGTCCGCCGTCGAAGGACGACGACGAGCCCCCGCAGGGCCTGCTCGGCGACATCGTGCTGTGTCCCGAGGTCGCCGCCAAGCAGGGCGCCGAGGCGCCCACGCAGCACTCCATGGACGAGGAACTGCACCTGCTCACCGTCCACGGCGTGCTGCACCTCCTCGGGTACGACCACGAGGAGCCGGACGAGAAGGCCGAGATGTTCGGCCTGCAGGCCGCCATCGTGGACGGCTGGCGCACGGAGAGGGGCCTGACCGGCCCGTCCCCGGCCCCGACCGTGTCATGAGCCCGCAGATCGTCGCGGGCGCGATCGCGCTGGTCGTCGTCGCGTGGCTGGCCGCCTGCGCGGAGGCGGGCCTGGCCCGCGTGTCCAGTTTCCGCGCCGAGGAGGCCGTGCGCTCGGGCCGGCGGGGCAGCGCCAAACTGGCGCAGGTCGCCGCCGACCCCACCCGCTACCTCAACGTGGCCCTGCTGGTCCGCGTCGCCTGCGAGATGGCGGCGGCCGCCCTGGTGACGTACGCCTGCCTCCAGGAGATACGGAGCACGACCAGCGCCCTGCTGGCCGCGATCGGCGTGATGGTCCTGGTGTCGTACGTCGCCGTCGGCGTCTCCCCGCGCACCATCGGCCGCCAGCATCCGCTGAACACGGCGACGGCGGCGGCGTACGTGCTGGTGCCGCTGGCCCGGATCATGGGCCCGATCCCGTCGCTGCTGATCCTCATCGGCAACGCGCTCACCCCCGGCAAGGGCTTCCGCCGCGGCCCCTTCGCCTCCGAGGCGGAGCTGCGGGCGCTGGTGGACCTGGCGGAGAAGGAGTCCCTGATCGAGGACGAGGAGCGCCGGATGGTGCACTCGGTCTTCGAACTCGGCGACACCCTCGTGCGGGAGGTCATGGTCCCGCGCACCGACCTGGTGGTGATCGAGCGGTACAAGACGATCCGCCAGGCGCTGAGCCTGGCGCTGCGCTCCGGTTTCTCGCGCATACCGGTCACCGGCGAGAGCGAGGACGACATCGTCGGGATCGTGTACCTGAAGGACCTGGCCCGCAAGACGCACATCAGCCGCGACGCCGAGAACGAGCTGGTGTCCACGGCCATGCGGCCGGCGTTCTTCGTGCCCGACACCAAGAACGCGGGCGATCTGCTGCGGGAGATGCAGAAGGAGCGCAACCACGTCGCCGTCGTCGTCGACGAGTACGGCGGCACGGCGGGCATCGTCACCATCGAGGACATCCTCGAGGAGATCGTCGGCGAGATCACCGACGAGTACGACCGTGAGCTGCCGCCGGTGGAGGACCTCGGCGACGACCGCTACCGGGTCACCGCCCGCCTCGACATCACCGACCTCGGCGAGCTGTACGGCCTCGACGAGTACGACGACGAGGACGTGGAGACGGTCGGCGGTCTGCTCGCCAAGGCGCTGGGCCGGGTGCCGATCGCGGGCGCGTCGAGCGTGGTCGAACTGCCGGACGGCCGGGAGCTGCGGCTGACCGCGGAGGCGGCGGCCGGACGCCGGAACAAGATCGTGACCGTGCTGGTGGAGCCGGTCGGTCCGGCCGGGCCGGCCGAGGAGGAGAAGCCGGAGTGACCCCGCGGCAGCTGCGCACCCTGTGCCTGTCCTTCAACGCCGCCGTGGAGGACTTCCCGTTCGGTCCGGACACGTCGGTCTTCAAGGTGCTGGGCAAGATGTTCGCGCTGTCGAGCCTGGACGCGCGGCCGCTGACGGTGAACCTGAAGTGCGATCCGGAGGACGCGGTCCGGCTGCGCGCCGAGCACGAGGGCCTGGTCGTTCCCGGCTACCACATGAACAAGCGGCACTGGAACACGGTCACGGCCGACGGCGGGCTCCCCGACCGCCTGGTACGGGAGCTCGTGGAGGACTCCTACGACCTGGTGGTGGCGGGGCTGCCGCGCGCGGACCGGCTCCGCCTCGACCGCCCCTGAGCGGCGGCGGCGCGGGCCGGCGGCCACCCCGTGGGCTGATGACCGGCGTGGTTGTTCGTATGCTCGGGGCATGACCGACAGCAACGCGCTTGACCCCGAGGACCGCAAGATCGTCACCCTGGCCCGTTCCGCGCGGGCCCGCAACGGTGTGCCCGAGGGGGCGGCCGTGCGGGACGAGACCGGCCGTACCTATGTCGCCGGGACGGTGGATCTGGCGTCGCTGAAGCTGAGCGCGCTGCAGACGGCGGTGGCGATGGCGGTGGCGTCCGGGGCGAAGTCGCTGGAGGCGGCGGCCGTGGTGACGGAGGCGGAGACGGCGTCGGCCGGCGATCTGGCCGCGGTCCGGGACCTCGGCGGCGCGGAGACGCCGGTGCTGGTCGCCGCCCCGGACGGCTCCCTGCGGGCGACGGTCACGGCGGGCTGAGCCCGCGCCCTCGCCTCACGCGGGCACAATCCCACGACACACCGCGTCCCCGCCCGGGCAGGATCGCGGCACCCCAGCAACGCGCCGCGCCCCTGCCTGGGCGGACGGCACCCACCACACGCCGCGTGCTCCCCCGGGCGGACGGCACCCCTACGACGCCTCGCCCTCACACGGGCAGGCGGCACCCCACAACGCGCCTGGCGCTCCCCGGGCAGGCGGCCGGCACCCTCTCGACGCCCCTGGCCCTCACCAGACAGACGGCACACCGCCCCACCACACGCCGCGCCCCCGCCCGGACGGACACCGCGCCACTACACGCCGCGCCCCTGCCCGGGCAGGCGGCACCCTCGCGACACTCCTGGCCCTCCCCGAGCAGGCGGCACCCCACGCGCCGCACCCCCGCCCAGGCGGCCGGCACCCCGCCACGCGCCGCACCCCCGCCCGGACGGACAGCACCCCACCACACACCGCTCCCCTGCCCGGGCGGACGGCACCCTCGCGACACGCCTGGCCCTAACCGGGGCAGGCGGGCGCCCCCGCCCGAGCGGACGGCGCCCCGCGCCGCACCCCCGCCGGACGGCGCCCCGCGGGGAGTTCACCGCGCGGGGGTCAGCCCGAGGGGACGGCACCCCGCGACGCAACCCCGCCCAGGCGGACAAGCGGCACCCCCGCCGGACGGCACCCCGCGCGGGGGTCAGCCCGAGCGGCCGAAGCCGATCGTCGGGACCGCCCGTTGCAGTGGCCACGGTCTCGCCGCCGCAGGCAGGAGGCGTTCCAGGAAGGCGTACCGGCGCAGGGCCGCCGGGTCCTGGCCCTCGACCGACTGGACCTTGCGCCACCAGGCCCCGATCTCCGACCAGCCGGGAGCCGACAGGGAGCCGCCGAACTCCTGGACCGACAGGGCCGCGGTCAGGCCGGCGAAGGCGAGCCGGTCGGCCAGCGGCCAGCCCGCCAGTGAGCCGGTGACGAAGCCGGCCACGAAGACGTCCCCCGCGCCGGTGGGGTCGAGGGCCTCCACGGCGATGGCGGGCACCTCGGCGCTCTCGCCGGTGCGCCGGTCCACCGCGTACGCGCCCTCCGCGCCGAGGGTGACGACGGCGACCGGCACGTACTCGGTGAGGGCGTGCGCGGCGGCGCGCGGGCAGCCGGTGCCGGTGTAGCGCATGGCCTCCTCCGCGTTCGGCAGGAACGCCTCGCAGTGCCGGAGGTCGGTCAGGCCGGCCAGGTCCCAGGCGCCGGTGTCGTCCCAGCCGACGTCGCCGAAGACGCGGGTGCCCTCGCGCGCGGCCTGCGCGATCCAGGGGGCGCTCCGGCCGGGGGTGAGGGAGGCGACGGCGGCACGGGCGCGGGGCGGGCAGTCGGGGGCGGGTTCCTCCGGCGGCGGTTCGTGGCCGTGGGAGACCATCGTGCGTTCGCCCTCGTAGGCCATCGAGACGGTGACCGGGGAGTGCCAGCCGGGCACGGTGCGGGAGGTGGACAGGTCGATGCCCTCGCCCTGTTGCAGGACGTCCCAGCAGTACTCCCCGTAGTGGTCGTCGCCGAAGGCCGCCGCCAGGGAGGTGCGCAGGCCGAGGCGGGCCAGTGCGGTGGCCATGTTGGCGACGCCGCCGGGGCTGGAGCCCATCCCGCGCGCCCAGGACTCCGTGCCGCGCACCGGCGCGGAGTCGAGCCCGGTGAAGATGATGTCGAGGAAGACCGTGCCCGTCAGGTACACGTCCCAGGGCGGGTCGTCCGGTGTGCGCAGGGCGGCGAGGGGATCGAGGTGGGCCCAGCTCTGCGTCGCCCGGGTGAAGGGCGAGGGTCCCTTTCCGTCGGTCGCGGTCACGGTGCACTCCCTGGCATGGTGCGGATCAGGACAGTGTGCACCACGGGACCGACAGGGAGGGCGGCGCGCGCCGCGCGGGGCCGGGCGCCGTCGGCGTCACCAGCGGGGGACCGTCACCAGCGGGGGACGGACGGAGCGGTCCAGCCGGGGTCGGCGACGCGCATGGCGGCCGCGTCGTCGCGGTCGCGCAGTGCGCCGTCGTCGTCGAGCCAGCGCCGGTGCAGCGAGCGCAGCCGGTCGCGGTCGAGTTCGACGCCGAGGCCGGGCAGGTCCGGCACGGTGACCTTGCCGCCGTCGAAGGACGGCCGCTCGGTGAGGACGTCCTCCGACTGCCAGGGGTAGTGGGTGTCGCAGGCGTGGTGCAGGCCGGGCACGGTGGAGGCGACGTGGGTCATCGCGGCCAGGCTGATGCCCAGGTGGGTGTTGGAGTGCATGGACACGCCGACGCCGAAGGCGTCGCAGACGGCGGCCAGCCGGCGGGTGGCGCGCAGGCCGCCCCAGTAGTGGTGGTCGGAGAGGACGACCTGGACGGCGCCCGCGGTGAACGCCTCCTCGATCTCGTCGAACGTCGTCACGCACATGTTGGTGGCGAGCGGCACGCCGGTGCGGGCGGCGACCTCGGCCATGGCGGGCGTGCCGAGCACCGGGTCCTCCAGGTATTCGAGGACGCCAGCCAGTTCGTCCGCCACCCGCAGGGCCGTCGGCACGGACCAGGCGCCGTTGGGGTCGAGGCGCAGCGGGTGCCCGGGGAAGGCCTCCGCCAGGGCGCGGACGGCGGCGATCTCCTCGTCCGGCGGGAAGACGCCGCCCTTGAGCTTGAACGAGGTGAACCCGTACCGCTCCGTGAACCGGCGGGCCTGCTCGACCACCCCGGCCGGGTCGACGGCGGCGCCCCAGTCGTCCGGCTCGCAGGGCACGCCGTCGGGGTGGGCGGCCCACCGGTAGAAGAGGTAGGCGCTGTACTCGACGGCGTCCCGCACCTTGCCGCCGAGCAGGGCGTGCACGGGCAGGCCGAGCGCCTTGCCGAGGGCGTCGAGGCAGGCGACCTCGAAGGCGGAGACGACGGACAGGCGCAGCTTGTCGGCGGTCTGGACGCCGCGCAGCCCGCCGACGTCGACCCGGCCGGAGACGCGGGAGGCGTCCACGGCGACCGCGTCGGCGACGGCGGGCAGGCCGTTGGTGTCGGTGATCCGGCGGCCGGTCAGCCGGGCGGCCAGCGGGCGGGCGAGTTCCAGGTACTTGGTGTCGCCGTACGTCTCGCCGACGCCGGTGATGCCGTCGGCGGTCTCGACCTCGACGATCAGCCGGGGCGTGTACGGCTGGTGCACGCCCTGCGTGTTGAGCAGGGGCGGGTCGGCGACCAGGACCGGGGTGAGGCGGACGTCCGCGATGGTGAGGTTCACCGGGGCGCTTCATCTCCCTATGTAGACGACATCCACGTATGGAGATGAAGGTTAGATAGCCGGACAACGGCCGTCAACGGCGCGGTCCCGCCCCGTTACGATCGGCGCATGCCGGAGACAGCAGGCGGCGCGGGAGGCGCCGGGGGCGTCCGCGAGGTGAAGTCGGCGGCGCGGACGGTGGAGCTGCTGGAACTGCTCGCCGCGCGCGGTGACCGGCCGGCGCGGCTGCAGGAGCTGGCGGACGCCCTGGAGGTGCCGCGCAGCTCCATGTACGCGCTGCTGCAGACCCTCGCCGGCCGGGGCTGGGTGCGCACGGACGTCACCGGCTCGCTCTACGGCATCGGCATCCGCGCCCTGCTCACCGGCACCGGCTACCTCGACTCCGACCCGCGGGTGCGCGCCGTGCGCCCGTACCTCGACGAGGCGTCGGAGGCGCTCGGCGAGACGATCCACCTGGGGCGGCTGGACGGCCGGGACGTGGCCTACCTCGCGACCCGGGAGTCGCACGAGTACCTCAGGACGATCAGCAGGGTGGGCCGCAGGCTGCCGGCGCACGCGGGCGCGCTGGGCAAGGCCCTGCTGGCCGAGCGCCCCGACGCCGAACTGCCCCCGGGGCCGTACGAGGCGCTGACGGCGCGCACCCACACCGGCCGCGCGTCGCTGGCCGCCGACCTCGCCGAGGTCCGCGCCCGCGGATACGCGATCGACCGCGAGGAGGGCGTCCCCGGCATCGTGGGTTTCGGCTTCGCCCTGCGCTACGACTCCCCCGCGCGGGACGCGGTCAGCTGCTCGGTGCCGGTGGCCCGGCTGACGCCGGAGCACGAGGCGCGGATCGTGGCGGTGATGCGGGAGACCAGGACGAGGATCGAGGCGACGGTCCCGGCCGGCGGCGGAACCGTGCAGTGGCGATGAGCCCCCAGGACCCGGCGCCCAGGGCCTGTCGTTCGGATCACCCGGCGTCGCGGGCCCTGGCACAGCCCTAGAACTCGTACGCCTCCACCTCGGCCAGGTACCGCGCCCGGCGCTCCTCGTCGTCGTCCAGGAAGGACGCGAGGAAGGAGTTGCGGGCCAGTTCGCGCAGCCGGTCCTCCGGCAGGCCCAGGGCGGTGCGGACGGCGTCGAAGTTGTCGCCGGCGTAGCCGCCGAAGTAGGCCGGGTCGTCGGAGTTGACCGTGCACAGCAGGCCGGCGTCGAGCATGGCCGGCAGCGGGTGGTCGGCGAGGGTGTCCACGGTGCGCAGGCGGACGTTGGACAGCGGGCACAGGGTGAGCGGGACGCGCTCCCGCACCAGCCGCTCGACCAGCGCCGGGTCCTCCACGCAGCGCAGGCCGTGGTCGACGCGCTCCACGCCGAGCACGTCGAGCGCCTCGGTGATGTACTCCGGCGGTCCCTCCTCGCCGGCGTGCGCGACGCGCCGCAGCCCCAGCGCGGCGGCGGCCCGGTACACCTCGCGGAACTTCGCCGGCGGGTGCCCGACCTCGGCCGAGTCCAGGCCGACACCGGTGATCCGGTCGAGGTACGGCCGGGCGGCCTCCAGGGTCTGCATGGCCGACTCGGCCGGCTCGTCGCGCAGGAAGCACATGATGAGCCGGGTCGACACGCCGTGCGCCGCCTCGCTGCCGCCCAGCGCCCGCCACAGCCCCTCGACGACCGTGCCCAGCTCCACGCCCCGGGCCAGGTGCGCCTGCGGGTCGAAGAAGATCTCCGCGTGCCGCACGCCCTGTGCCGCGGCGCGGGCCAGGTAGGCGTCGGCGAGGTCGGCGAAGTCCTGCTCGGTGCGCAGGACGGTCATGAGCTCGTAGTACAGGTTCAGGAAGGACTGGAGGTCCTGGAACCGGTACGCCTCGCGCAGTTCGTCGGTGTCCGCGTAGGGCAGGTCGACGCCGTTGCGGGCGGCGAGCTCGAAGGCCAGCTCGGGCTCCAGGGTGCCTTCGATGTGAAGGTGCAGCTCTGCTTTCGGGAGGGGCATCAAAGCATCGTACGGGTGCTTCATCTGCGCTTCGGAAGCGGGACACGCAGCAGGTCGTACGCCACGGTCAGCTCGCCCTCGAAGCCGGCCTGGCGGGCCTGGCGTTCGAATTCGTCGGGTTCGGTGTAGCGCTGGCTGAAGTGGGTGAGCACGAGGTGGCGCACCCCCGCGTCCCGCGCCACCCGGGCCGCCTGCCCGGCGGTCAGATGGCCGTACTCGTCGGCGAGGCCGGCGTCCTCGTCGAGGAACGTCGACTCGATGACGAGCAGGTCGCAGCCCTCGGCCAGGGCGTGCACCCCGTCGCACAGCCGGGTGTCCATGACGAACGCGAACCGCTGCCCGCGCCGCGTCTCGCTGACGTCCTCGACGTGGACGCCGCCGAGCACGCCCTCGCGCTGGAGGCGGCCGACGTCCGGGCCCTTGATGCCGTGCGCGGCCAGCAGGTCGGGCAGCATGCGGCGCGCGTCGGGCTCGACGAGCCGGTAGCCGTAGGACTCGACGGGGTGCGAGAGCCTGCGGGCCTCCAGCGTGTACGCCGGTGTCGTCGCGAGGACGCCGTCCGCGTCCACGGGGGCCTCGGTCAGGGCGACGGTCTCCCGGTAGGCGGTGGCGTACCGCAGCCGGTCGAAGAAGCGCTGCCCGGAGCGCGGGTAGTGGACGGTGATCCGGTGCGGGACCTTGTCGAGGTTGATGCGCTGGATGACGCCGGCCAGGCCGAGGGAGTGGTCGCCGTGGAAGTGCGTGACGCAGATCCGGTTCAGGTCGTGCGCCGCGGCCCCGGCGCGCAGCATCTGGCGCTGCGTGCCCTCGCCGGGGTCGAACAGGAGGCCCTCGCCGTCCCACCGCAGCAGATAGCCATTGTGGTTGCGGTGCCGGGTGGGGACCTGGCTCGCGGTGCCGAGGACCACCAGTTCACGGACGGACACGACGCCTCACCCGGGGGGCCACTGCAGGCCGCGGCCGCCGAGGACGTGGGCGTGGGCGTGCCAGACGGTCTGGCCGGCCCCGCTGCCGGTGTTGAAGACGACGCGGTAGCTGTCCAGCTTCTCCTCGTCGGCGACCGCCTGGGTCTCGCGCAGCACGTCCGCGGCGAGCTGCGGCGCGCCGGCGGCGAGCGCGGCGGCGTCCCGGTAGTGCGCCTTGGGGATCACCAGGACGTGCGTGGGGGCCTGCGGGTTTATGTCCCGGAAGGCGACGGTCGTCTCCGTCTCGCGGACGACGGTCGAGGGGACGGTCCCCGCGACGATCTTGCAGAACAGGCAGTCGTCCTGCGGCTCCCCTGCCATGGTCCCTCCGGGTGTCGGCGGCGCTTTACGTGAGGCATCGTATCGTCGCCCGGTGCGGGTGATCCGGGGCCCGTCGGACGGTCGCCGCACCGTCACGTCGGCAGGGCGGGCGGCGTCTTCGCCGGGCTGGTCTCCAGCGCCTGGAGCGCGGTCCGGATCGCCTCGTCGAGCTGGGCGTCCCGGCCCTCCTGCCAGTCCTGCGGGCGCTGCACCACCTCGATGTCGGGGTCGACGCCGCGGTTCTCCACCGACCAGTCGTAGCCCTCCAGCCACATCGCGTACTTGGGCTGCGTGATCAGCGTGCCGTCGACCAGCCGGTAGCGGCTGTCGATGCCGATGACGCCGCCCCACGTGCGGGTGCCGACCACCGGGCCGATGCCCAGCGTCTTGATCGCCGCGTTGACGATGTCGCCGTCGGAGCCGGACCACTCGTCGGCGACGGCGACGACCGGGCCGCGGGGCGCGTCCATGGGATAGCTGTAGGGCCGCATGCCGCGCGGCACGCCCCAGCCGACGACGCGCCGGGCCAGCTTCTCGACGACCAGCTGGGAGGTGTGACCGCCGGCGTTCTCCCTGAGGTCCACCACGAGCCCCTCCCGGGCCACCTCGACCCGCAGGTCGCGGTGGATCTGCGCCCAGCCGGGCGCCATCATGTCGGGGACGTGGAGGTAGCCGAGGCGGCCGTCGGAGCGTTCGTGGACGTGGGCGCGGCGGCCGGCCACCCAGGCGTGGTAGCGCAGCGGCGTCTCGTCCGCGATCGGCACCACGACCGCGTGCCGCAGCTCGCCCCCGCCGGCCGGCGAGACGGTCAGCTCCACGGGCTTGCCCGCCGTGCCGACCAGCAGCGGGCCGGGACCGGTGACCGGGTCCACCGGGCGGCCGGCGACCGCGACGATCGCGTCGCCCGCGCGGATCGCGACGCCGGGCGCGGCGAGCGGGGAGCGGGCGTCCGGGTCGGAGGTCTCCGCGGGCAGCACGCGGTCGACGCGCCAGCTGCCGTCCTCGTGCCGGGAGAGGTCCGCGCCGAGCAGTCCCTGGCGGGGGCCGCCCGAGCCGCCGCGGGGCACGACGTAGGCGTGCGAGGTGCCGAGTTCGCCCTGTACCTCCCACAGCAGGTCCACCAGGTCGCTGTGGGTGGCGACGCGGTCCAGGACGGGCCGGTAGCGGTCGAGTACGCCGTCCCAGTCGACGCCGCCCATGTCCGGCCGCCAGAAGTGGTCCCGCATGACGCGGCCGGTCTCCTCGTACATCTGCCGCCACTCGGCGGCCGGGTCGACGGTCTGCCTGATCCGGGTGAGGTCGACGGTGACGTTGCTGTCGCTGTCCTCGTCGCCCGAGGCGCGCCGGTCGCTGGGCACGACCCGCAGGCGGTCGCCGGTCCACAGCAGGACCCGCTTGCCGTCCCCGCTGACCTCGAAGTCCTCGGCGTCGGAGGCGAGGTGCTCGACGCGCTGCTGGAGCAGGTCGTAGCGCTCCAGGTCGCTGCCGGGGTCGGTGTCCTCGGGCGTGGCGCGGGAGGCGCCGAGGACGCCCTGCACGGGGTGGCGCAGCCAGAGCACGCCGTCCTTCGCCGCGCGCAGGCCGGAGTAGCGGGCGGCCTCGACCGGGAAGGGCACGATGCGGTCGGCGAGGCCCTCGAGGTCTATGCGGGTGGCGGGGACGCCCTCGCTGTCGGGGGTCTCGTCCTTGTCGGGCGCGTCGAAGGGGCGGCCGTGCCGCTGCGGGCCGAACGGCGAGGGCGTGGTCGCGGCCAGGGTGATCAGGTACGGGCGGGAGCCGACCACGAACGCCAGGTCGAAGACGTGCTCGTCGTAGACGGGGTCGAAGGAGCGGCTGGAGAGGAACGCGAGGTGCCTGCCGTCGAGGGTGAAGGCGGGGGCGTAGTCCTGGAAGCGCAGCGGGGTGGCCTCGGTGACCGACAGGTCGGCGGTGTTGGCGAGCTTGAGCTGGGACAGCGGGCGCGGGCCGGGGTGGGACCAGGCCAGCCACGCCGAGTCCGGCGAGAAGACCAGCCCGGACACCTCGCCGTCCGCGCTGCGGTCGACCTCGCGCACCTCGCCGCTGTCGCGTTCGACGAGCAGCAGCCGTCCGTCGTGCGAGGCGACCGCGGCGCGGCTGCCGTCGGGCGCCATCGCGAGCTCCAGGACCCGGCCGAGCTGCCCGGCGGCGAGCCGGCGCGGGGTGGCGCCGGGCGCGAGGCCGGTGGCCGGGGCGAACTCGAGGGCGTCGTCGCCCTCGGCGTCCGTCACCCACACCGCCCATTCCTCGCCGTCGGTGCGGAAGGCGCGCGGCAGCCGGGCCCGTACGCCGGGTTCGGCCGCCAGCGCGCGGGCCGGACCGGAGCGGTGGGTGACCCAGTGGACGGCGCCGCGCACGCAGACGGCGCTGCCGCGCGCGGTGTGGTCGGGGGCGGCGGACCGGAAGCAGCGGGCGGCGTTGACGGCGTACGGCTGCAGGTCGGTGCGCTGCCCGCCGAGGCGGATGTCGAGCCGGCGCGGCTCGGCGCCGTCGAGGTCGTCCAGGATCCACAGCTCGCCGGCGGAGCAGTAGACGACGCGGGTGCCGTCGCCGGAGGCGTGCCGGGCGTAGAAGCCGGGCTCGACGGGGGTGTGGCGGCGCAGGCCGGAGCCGTCGGCGAGCGAGGAGTACAGCGCCCCGACGCCTTCGTGGTCGGACAGGAAGGCGATGCGGTCCCCCGCCCAGACGGGGCACTCGATGTTGCCGTCGAGGTCCTCGTGCAGCCGCACGAACCGGCCGTCGCCGTCGCGGTCGATCCACAGCTTGCCCGCCGTGCCGCCGCGGTAGCGCTTCCAGCGGGCGGCCTCCAGGCCCATGGGCGCCGACAGCAGCACGGTGCTCGGCCCGTACGCGACGTCGCCGACCGGCCCGTACGGCAGTGTGGTGGCCGGTCCGCCGTCGAGCGGGATCGCGCGGGCCCAGGTGCGGCGCGCGCTCGCCTGTCCCTCGGCGCTGATCGCGAGGATCCGCCCGTCGGGTGTCCAGCCGCGCACGGCGGTCCAGCTGCCCCAGTACGTCAGGCGGGTGGAGGGGCCGCCGTCGGCCGGCGCGACGTGCACCTCGGGGGCGCCGTCGCGGGTGGAGGTCCAGGCGACGGTCGTGCCGTCGGGCGAGATGCGCGGCTGGCCGACCGGCATGTTGTCGGCGCTGACCCGCCACGCCCGGCCGCCGCCGAGCGGGGCGAGCCACACGTCGTCCTCGGCGGTGAACGCGACCGAATCGCCGTGCAGATGGGGGTGGCGGAGATACGCGGGCGCTGCGGGCTGTGTCACCCGATCACTCTATGCAGCCGCGGCGCCGCGCGACAGGGGGCGTTGGATCACTCGCCGGCGCGCCCGGCCGGGCCGTCACTTGCCCTCGACCGGCCGGCACTGCGGGTCGCTCTCGCACCAGATGGTGCGGGTGACCGTGACGGTGGCGGCGGGCCCGGGCTGCCCGGCCGTCGGGTTGTTGCCGACGGGCGACGGGGTGGCGTCGCAGTTGCCGAGCCCGCTCACGTGGAACCGCACCTTGCCGCCCACCTTGGCGGTGAGGTCGCCGCGCACGCAGGCGCCGTTCACGGCGCGGGTGACGGTGCCGGTGACGGTGATCTTCCGGCCGTCCTTGGTCCGGCCCTGGCAGTCGACGTCGGCGACGCCGGTCTCGCTCGCCGTGGGCTTGGAACTCTTGGCGTCGTTGCCGTAGTTGGCGGTGCAGCTCAGCCACTGCACGTCGAGTTTCTGCCGCTCCAGCGCCTTGGTCGCCGTCTGGTCGGTGGTGTACGCGACCGCCGCGGAGCTCAGTCCGCCCGGATCGCAGGCCACGATCCCGCCGACGCCCGCCACCACGATCCCGGCCACGGCCGCCGCCCGCGACCCGCGTGGCCGGCGCCAGTTACGCCTCAACGCCCCCATGAAGGGCAGCCTGCCACCGACCAGGCCGGCGCGGTAGAGCGCATACGGCCACGAACGCGCCCCCGGGCGGCTCTTGCGGGGCGGTCGCGCGTCGTCCGCGACCGCCCTGAAGTACGGCCGTCAGGTGCGCAGCAGGAGCCACTCCTGAAGTTCCACCACGTTGCCCTCGGGGTCCTTGAGATGGGCCACGCGCATGCGGTCCGTCATGGCGGCCGGGCCGTGCAGCAGGGTCGCTCCGCGGCCGGTGATCTGTTCGCAGTAGGCGTTCAGGTCGTCGACGCGCAGCACCACCAGGGAGCGGTGTCCGTTCGCCGGTCCGCCCAGTTCGTCGAGGATCTCCGCCATCATCGCCCGGTCCTGCAGGGCGATGCCCGCGGAGCCGGCCGCCGGGCTGAACTTCTCGTACGGTCCCCGGGTCGCCCCCGACTGCGGCTTCAGCCCCAGGACTTCGGCGTAGAAGCGGTAGCAGGCGGGGAAGTCGCTGACGAGGAGCCGGACTTGGGCGAGTTCCACGGGGTCTCCCTGGGGCGTCAGGAGGGGGCGTTCAGGAGGGGCGGTCAGGACCAGCGGCCGGTGCGGCCTAGCAGCAGGGCGGTCGCCGCCGTGCCGGCGGTGGAGGTGCGCAGCACGCTGCGGCCCAGCCGGTACGCCTTCGCCCCCGCCTGCTCGAACAGCGCCAACTCCTCCGGGGAGACGCCCCCTTCGGGGCCGACGACCAGCACGATCTCGCCCTCGGCGGGGAGTTCGGCGGTGGCGAGCGGCTCGCTGGGGTAGGCGCGGTCCTCGTGCAGCACTGCGGCGAGGTCGGCCTTGGCGAGAAGTGCGGCAACCTGTTTGCTCGTCGCCGCGTCCGCGACCTCGGGGAAGCGGACCCGGCGGGACTGCTTGCCGGCCTCCCGGGCGGTCGCCCGCCACTTGGCGAGGGACTTCAGGCCCCGCTCGCCCTTCCACTGGGTGACGCAGCGGGAGGCCGTCCACGGCACGATCGCGTCGACGCCGGTCTCGGTCATCGTCTCCACGGCCAGCTCGCCCCGGTCGCCCTTGGGCAGGGCCTGCACGACGGTGATGCGGGGCTGCGCCGGGGGCTCCTCGCGGACGCTCCCGAGGTCCGTGACGACGAGGCGGTCCTTGCCCTCGGCGGCCTTGACGACGCCCTCCGTCCAGCGTCCGCGGCCGTCGGTCAGGACGACCTCCTCGCCGGGCCGCATCCGCTTCACGGAGACGGCGTGCCGTCCCTCCGGGCCGTCGAGGACGTACTCCCCGCCGCGGTGGTCCGGCAGGACCAGCGGATCGAGCACGAACACCGGGGCCGTCATCGCACACCGCCTTCCGACAGCGCCGCTCTCGCTTCCTCGAGTTCGGCGGCCAGCACCTCCACCAGCTGTCCCGCGGACAGCTCCCGGGCCATCCGGTGGCCCTGCCCGGCCCACAGCGCCATGCCCTGCGCGTCGCCGGCCTTCGCCGCCGCCTTCCGCAGCGGCGCGGTGAGGTGGTGGACGTCGGGATAGGCGGCGGGCGCGTACGGGCCGTGTTCCCGCAGGAAGCGGTTGACCAGGCCGCGGGCCGGGCGGCCGGAGAACGCGCGGGTCAGCTCGGTGCGGACGAACAGGGGGTTGGTCAGCGCCTGCTTGTGCACGGCGTTCGCCCCGGACTCCGGGGTGACCAGGAAGGCGGTGCCGAGCTGGGCGGCGCACGCGCCGGCGGCGAGGACGGCGGCGATCTGGCTGCCGCGCATGATGCCGCCGGCGGCGACGACCGGGATGCTCACGGTCTCGCGGATCTGGGCGACCAGGGACAGCAGGCCGATGCCGGCGCGGTCGTTCTCCGGGACGTCGCGGTGGGTGCCCTGGTGGCCGCCGGCCTCGACGCCCTGGGCTATGACCGCGTCGGCGCCGGCCCGCTGCACGGCGAGGGCCTCCTCCGCGGTGGTCGCGGTGGCCATGGTGAAGGTGCCGGCGCGGCGCAGGGAGTCGAGGACGTCGCGGGTGGGGACGCCGAAGTGGAAGGAGACCACCGGCACCGGGTTGTCGAGCAGCACGGCGAGCTTGGCGTCGTAGCCGTCGTCACGGCCGTTGTCGGGGTCGCCGAGCTCGGTGTCGTACCAGGAGGCCTCGCCGGCCAGCTGGTGGGCGTAGAGCTCCACCGTGGCGGGGTCGGAGTGGTCGGGCTGCGGCATGAAGAGGTTCACGCCGAAGGGCCGGTCGGTGATGCTCCGCAGCTGCTTGATCTCCTGGTACATGCCGTCGGCGGTCTTGTACCCGGCGGCGAGGAAGCCGAGCCCGCCGGCCGCGCAGACGGCGGCGGCGAGGTGGGGCACGGAGACGCCGCCCGCCATGGGGGCCTGCACGATCGGATGGGGGCAGAGATCGGTCAGTGCGGAGGACATGACCGCATGTTGTCACGTCCCGTGTACAAGTCCGAATCGGGACGGGCCCCTGGCCCGGGCCAGGGGCGTCCCGTGTGGTCAGCGCCCGTTGAAGGCGTCCTTGAGCCGGGAGAACAGGCCCTGCTGGCCCGGCTGGAACTGGCCCTGCGGGCGTTCCTCGCCGCGCAGCTTGGCGAGCTCGCGCAGCAGGCGTTCCTGCTCGACGTCGAGCTTGGTGGGGGTCTGCACCTCGACGTGGACGATGAGGTCGCCCCGGCCGCCGCCGCGCAGGTGGGTGACGCCCCGGCCGTGCAGCGGGATCGACTGGCCGGACTGGGTGCCCGGGCGGATGTCGACCTCTTCGAGGCCGTCGAGGGTCTCCAGCGGGACCTTGGTGCCGAGGGCGGCCGCGGTCATCGGGATGGTGACCGTGCAGTGCAGGTCGTCGCCGCGCCGCTGGAACATCGGGTGCGGCAGTTCGTGGATCTCGACGTACAGGTCGCCGGCCGGGCCGCCGCCGGGGCCGACCTCGCCCTCGCCCGCGAGCTGGATGCGGGTGCCGTTGTCGACGCCGGCCGGGATCTTGACGGTCAGCGTGCGGCGGGAGCGGATCCGGCCGTCGCCCGCGCACTCCGGGCAGGGGGTGGGCACGACCGTGCCGAAGCCCTGGCACTGCGGGCAGGGGCGCGAGGTCATGACCTGGCCCAGGAAGGACCGGGTGACCTGGGAGACCTCGCCGCGGCCGCGGCACATGTCGCAGGTCTGGGCGGAGGTGCCCGGCGCGGCGCCCTCACCGTTGCAGGTGGAGCAGACGATCGCCGTGTCGACCTGGATGTCCTTGGTGGTGCCGAAGGCCGCCTCGTCGAGGTCGATCTCCAGGCGGATCATCGCGTCCTGGCCGCGCCGGGTGCGCGAGCGCGGGCCGCGCTGGGACGCCGTGCCGAAGAAGGCGTCCATGATGTCCGAGAAGTTCCCGAAGCCGCCCGCGCCGAAGCCGCCCGCGCCGGCGCCGCCGGACTGCGAGAGCGGGTCGCCGCCGAGGTCGTAGACCTGCTTCTTCTGCGGGTCCGACAGCACCTCGTAGGCGGCGTTGATCTCCTTGAACCGCTCCTGGGTCTTCGGATCGGGGTTGACGTCCGGGTGCAGCTCGCGTGCGAGCCGCCGGAAGGCCTTCTTGATCTCTTCCTGCGACGCGTCGCGGCGCACGCCGAGAACGGCGTAGTAGTCCGTGGCCACTTACGACTCCGCCAGGATCTGTCCGACGTACCGTGCCACTGCGCGTACCGCTCCCATCGTTCCCGGGTAATCCATGCGGGTCGGTCCGACCACGCCGAGCTTGGCGACTGCCTCGCCGCCCGAACCGTAGCCGACCGAGACCACGGACGTGGAGTTGAGTCCTTCATAGGCGTTCTCGTGCCCGATGCGCACGGTCATGCCCGAATCGCCTGCCTCGCCGAGGAGTTTGAGGAGGACGACCTGCTCCTCCAGGGCCTCCAGGACGGGCCGGATGGTGAGGGGGAAGTCGTGTCCGAAGCGGGTCAGATTGGCGGTGCCGCCGATCATCAGCCGCTCCTCGTTCTCCTCGACGAGCGTCTCCAGGAGGGTGGACAGCACCGTCGAGACGGTGCCGCGGTCCTCGACGTCGAAGCCCTCGGGGAGGTCTTCCACCAGCCGCGGGACGTCCGCGAACCGGCGGCCCGCGACCCGGCTGTTCAGCCGCGCCCGCAGGTCCGCGAGGGACGCCTCGCCGAACGGCGCCGGGCAGTCGACCATGCGCTGCTCGACCCGGCCGGTGTCGGTGATCAGCACCAGCATCACGCGCGCGGGGGCGAGCGAGAGCAGTTCCACGTGCCGGACCGTGGACCGGGTGAGCGACGGGTACTGCACGACGGCGACCTGCCGGGTGAGCTGCGCGAGCAGCCGCACCGTGCGCGCCACGACGTCGTCGAGGTCGACGGCGCCGTCGAGGAAGTTCTGGATCGCGCGCCGCTCGGGGGCGCTCATCGGCTTGACGCCCGCGAGCTTGTCGACGAACAGCCGGTAGCCCTTGTCGGTGGGGATGCGCCCGGCGCTGGTGTGCGGCTGGGCGATGTACCCCTCGTCCTCCAGGGCCGCCATGTCGTTGCGCACGGTCGCCGGGGACACGCCGAGGTTGTGCCGCTCGGTCAGGGCCTTCGACCCGACCGGCTCCTCGGTGCCGACGTAGTCCTGGACGATGGCGCGCAATACCTGGAGCCGTCGTTCACTCAGCATGGCGCACACCTCCAGAAAGTCGTCCCCTGACGCCTTGCCTGGCACTCTGCGTGTCCGAGTGCCAGCGTTCCCCGGCCCAGTGTACGGCGGTGGGGTACTGACTGGGCAAGGTCGGTCCTGCCGGGGCGGGTCCGTACGGCTAGCGTCGCGGTATGACGGTGACTTGGGAAGAGCTCGGGTGGGAGCGGCTGGCGGCCGGGGTCGGGCGGTGCCGGCTTCCTGGCTGGGACTGCACGGCCGGGCTGGTCGTCGGGGCTGACACGGCGCTGGTGGTCGACGCGGGGTCGAGCCTGCCGGAGGGGGCGCGGCTGCGGGCGCAGGCGCAGCGGCTGGCCGGTCACCGTGTGACCCATCTCGCTCTCACCCACCCCCACTTCGACCATGTCTTCGGGACGGCGGCGTTCGCGGGCGCGGAGGTGTTCGGGGCGGTCGGCGCCGACGCGGTGTTCACCGGGCGGCACGGACGCGAGGAGCTGCGCGCGGACGCGGTGCGGTGCGGGCTGGACGCGCGGCTGGCCGAGGAGGCGGTGGACGCGCTCGCCGCGCCCCGCCATCACGTCAGCGGCGAGTGGACGCTCGACCTGGGCGGCGGCCGGCAGGTGCTGCTGGCGAACGTGGGCCCGGCGCACACCGCCCACGACCTGGTCGTGCTGGTCCCGGGCACGCCGGAGGTCGTCTTCTGCGGGGACCTGGTCGAGGAGTCGGGCGAGCCGCAGGCGGGCCCGGACGCCGTGCCGTCGCGATGGCCGGCCGCGCTGGACCGGCTGCTCGACCTCGGCGGCGAGGACGCGCTGTACGTGCCCGGTCACGGGGCGGTGGTCGACGCGGCGTTCGTCCGGGCGCAGCGGGACGCGCTGGCGGACCGTTTCGGCGTGTCGCGGTGATCGGCGGGACGGTTCTCCTATCGTCGTTCGAATGCGCCAGTACTCTCCGGACCTGACCCCTCCGTGGAAGAAGACCCAGCCCGCGCCGGAGGTCCCGGCGGAGCCGGGCCTGGTGGTCGAGGAGCCCGGGAGCGGCTTCTGCGGGGCGGTGATCCGCTGTGAGGCGGGCACGGTGACCCTGGAGGACCGCTTCGGCAAGCACCGGGTGTTCCCGCTGGAGCCGCGCGGGTTCCTGCTGGAGGGCCGCCCGGTGACCCTCGTCAAGCCGTCTTCCGGCCCGCTGCGGCCCACCCGTACGGCGTCCGGTTCCGTCGCCGTGCCCGGCGCACGCGCGCGCGTGGCCCGCGCCGGGCGCATCTACGTCGAGGGACGGCACGACGCGGAGCTGGTCGAGAAGGTGTGGGGCGACGACCTGCGCGTCGAGGGCGTGGTGGTGGAGTACCTGGAGGGCGTGGACGACCTGCCGTCGATCGTGGCCGGGTTCGCGCCGGGCCCGGACGCGCGGCTGGGCGTCCTGGTCGACCACCTGGTCCCCGGGTCGAAGGAGTGGCGGATCGCGCAGCAGGTGACCAGCGAGCACGCGCTGGTCGTCGGCCATCCGTACATCGACGTCTGGGAGGCGGTGAAGCCGTCCTCCCTGGGCATCGCGGGCTGGCCGCGCGTGCCGCACGGGCAGGACTGGAAGACGGGCGTGTGCCGGGCGCTGGGCTGGCCGTCGGACAACACGGGCGCCGTGTGGCAGGCGATCCTGGCGCGGGTGGAGTCCTACAAGGACCTGCAGCCGGAGCTGCTGGGGCGGGTGGAGGAGCTGATCGACTTCGTCACGGCTCAGCCGTGAGAGGCGGCAGGGTGCCGAACCCGCTGGTGTCGAGGTCCACCCCCACGATCGGCAGCGGCACCGGGTCGCCGAACTTGCGGGTGCGCTCGTACTGGTAGTCCGCCGCCAGGCCCCTGCCGGTCGGCTCCGCCAGCACCAGGCACCTGGCCCGGAAGGGATCGATGACCAGATACACCGGGACGCCGCCCGCGGCGTAGATCGACCGCTTCTCGACGTAGTCCCGGTGGACGCTGGTCTTGGAGACCACTTCGACCAGCATCGTCACGGCGTCCGCGGGGACCAGCCGGCCCGGGGTGTCGTCGGCGCCGATCTCCATGACCACGAGGTCCGGCTGGGGCTCGCTGTCCTCGTCCGGGAACGCGATGTCCTGCGTCTGCAGCCGCTCCCACCGCCCGGAGGGGATCTGGTCCTGCACCGATTGCACGATGCGGTTGTGGACCTTGTCGGGCCCGGCCATCATCACGATTTCCCCCCGGATGAGCTCAGCCTTGAAGCCCTCGGGAACCTCCAGGTTCTCGAATGCCTCATGCACCCGGCGATCATCCGCAGCGGTCATCTCCGTGGTCCTCCGCTCTCGCCGCCGCGTGTACGGCGGCAGCCTACGAACCAGGTTAGGGACCGGACCGGCGTTCCGCAGTGATTCACTCCGCCGGGTGATCAGTCCACCAGGTCCCTGACCACCGCGTCCGCCAGCAGCCGGCCCCGCAGGGTGAGGGCCGCCCGTCCCTCGTCGTACGGCGTCCTCTCCAGCAGGCCGTCCGCCAGTGCGCGCCGGGAGGCCGCCAGGCCGTCCTCCTTCAGCAGGGACAGCGGTACTCCGTCCCGCAGCCGCAGCTCCAGCAGGATCCGCTCCACGCGCCGGTCCTCGTCGGACAGCAGCTCGCGGCCGGCCCCCGGCGAGCGCCCGGCCGCGAGGGCCGCCGCGTAGGCGCCGGGGTGCTTGACGTTCCACCAGCGCACCCCGCCGACGTGCGAGTGCGCCCCGGGACCCGCGCCCCACCAGTCGGCGCCGCGCCAGTACAGCTCGTTGTGCAGGCAGCGGGCCTGCTCGGAGGTGGCCCAGTTGGAGACCTCGTACCAGCCGAAGCCGGCCGCCGACAGGGTCTCCTCCGCGATCAGGTAGCGGTCGGCGTGCACGTCGTCGTCGGTCATCGGGACCTCGCCGCGGCGGATGCGGTGGGCGAGCCGTGTGCCCTCCTCGACGATCAGGGCGTACGCCGAGACGTGGTCGGGACCCGCGCCGATCGCCGCGTCGAGCGAAGCCCGCCAGTCGTCGTCCGACTCGCCCGGGGTGCCGTAGATCAGGTCGAGGTTGACGTGCGCGAAGCCGGCCGCGCGGGCCTCGGCGACGCAGGCCTCCGGGCGGCCGGGGGTGTGGGTGCGGTCGAGGACCCGCAGGACGTGCTGCCGGGCGCTCTGCATGCCGAAGGAGACCCGGTTGAAGCCGCCCTCCCGCAGCGCGGCCAGGTACGCCGGGCCGACCGACTCCGGGTTCGCCTCCGTGGTGACCTCCGCGTCCGCCGCGAGGCCGAACTCGTCGCGGATCGCGCCCAGCATCCGTACCAGGTCGGCGGCGGCCAGCAGGGTCGGGGTGCCGCCGCCGACGAAGACCGTGCGGACCTCCCGCGGGTCGTCGCCGAGCACCTTGCGGGCCAGCCGGATCTCGTCGATCAGCGTGTCCGCGTAGTTGTCGCGGGAGGCGAGGACGCCGCCGGTGCCGCGCAGCTCGGTCGCGGTGTAGGTGTTGAAGTCGCAGTAGCCGCAGCGGGTCGCGCAGTACGGGACGTGCAGGTAGAACCCGAGGGGGCGGTCGGCGGCCCCGGCGAGCGCGGGCGCGGGCAGGGCGCCGTCGGCGGGGACGGGCTCGCCGTCGGGGAGTGCGGAAGGCATGTGCTCCATTGTCCCGTACCCGCGCGGGCGCCGGTCCGGGGCGCGGGCCGTGGGCCGGTCGCCGCGGGCATCCGCCATTCAGCTGTTCCGCCGCTCGGTTCCGCTACTCCGCTACTCCGCCTGGAGCACCAGCAGCGCCAGGTCGTCGTCCGGGGCGTCGCCGCCGAACTCGTGCACCAGCCGCCGGATGCGCTCGGCGATGCGGCGGGCGCTCAGCCCGGCGCATCCGGCGAGGGCCGTCGCGAGCCCGTCGGCGTCGTCGAACTGGCGCGAGCCGCAGCGCCGCTCCGTCACGCCGTCGGTGACGCACAGCAGGCTGTCGCCGGGCCGCAGTTCGAACGTCTCGCTGGTGTACGTCTCGTCCTCGACGACGCCGATGAGCGTCTGCGGCCGGGCTACGGTGCGGACGCCGCCGTCGGGCCCGAGCAGCAGCGGCAGCGGGTGCCCGGCGGAGGCGAGGGTGCAGCGGACGCCGCCCTCGAAGGGGATCAGCTCGCCGTACAGGACGGAGAGGAAGCGGGTCTGCGGGCCGTCGCCGGGGCCGGGCGGCCGCACCAGGGCCCGGGCGGCGGCGTCGGCGGCCTCCATCGCGTCGTCGAGGAGCAGCCGGTTGAGCCGGTCCAGCACGTCGGCGACGCGGTAGCCCTCGCGGGCGAGCAGCCGCAGCCAGGGCCGGACGAGACCGATGACGACGGCGGCCTCGGGGCCCTTGCCCTGCACGTCGCCGACCGCGAAGCACCATCGGCCGTCGCCGGCCGGGAAGAGGTCGTAGAAGTCGCCGCTGGGCCCGCCCTTGTCGCAGGGCTCGTAGACGAGGGCGCTGCGCACGCCGGGGATCTCGGCGACGGCGGTGGGCAGCAGGCCGCGCTGCAGGACGCGGCTGATGGTGGCCTGGCGGGCGTACTGGCGGGCGGCCCCGACGGCCAGCGCCACCCGGCGGCTGAAGTCCTCGACCAGTCCGGTGATCTCGTCGGGGAAGCTGAGCAGTCCGGCGCGTCCGATCACGAGGGTGCCCAGCGGCCGGCCGCCCGCGATCAGGGGGTGGGCGAGTGCCGTGCCGGCCGCCTCGCCCGGCCCGAGCGCCTCGCCGGGCCAGGCGTAGGGCGCGGGCCCCGACTTCCCGGGGGGCTCCCGGCGGCGGGGCGGGGCCTTCTCCAGGACGCGGCGGAGTTCCTCGATGCGGTTCTCGCTGCTGTGCCAGACGCGGGCGAGCCGCGGTCCGGTGCCGGGGGTACCGTCGGCCGACCGGCCCGCGCGGCCGGTGATCTCGTCCTCCAGCCAGATCGCGCACCAGTCGGCGAGCCGCGGCACGATCAGCTGGCCGGCGAGCGCGGCGACCAGGTTCTCGTCGAGCTGCCCGGCGAGCAGGTCGGAGGCCTCCGCGAGGAACGACAGGGCGCCGCGGCCCAGCCAGTCCCGGTCGCGCTCGGCACGCCGGACGTCCGCCGCCCGGAGCGCGGCGGGCAGCGGGAGCGGAGGCGTGGCCGGGAGCTGCACCTGGAACCGCGCCGGGAGCGGGATCCGGAGCGGGGCGGGGAACAGCGGCGGCTCGGGGGCGAGGAACCCGGCGACGGCGAGGTCGTGCTGCGGGGCGGGCCGGTCGGCCGGCTCGCCGGTCCGGCCCTCAGTGGCGCTGCCGTCGGCGGGCAGCCGCGCCCACACCGTCTTGGCGCCCCTGCGGAAGGTGACGCCCCAGGATTCGGCGAGCGTGGCGACCAGGTGCAGGCCGCGGCCGTACTCCGTCTCGTGCGCCGGCTCGGTGACGGGGTCGCGCGGGGCGCGGGAGGGGTGGCGGTCGGAGACCTCCACGACGACGGCGCCGGTCGCCTCCTCCGCCCGGCAGACCACCTCGACCTCGGTGCCCGCGTGCACGACGGCGTTGGTGACGAGTTCGCTGACGACGACGAGGACGTCCTCGACGAGGCGCTCGGTGAGGTACCCGGTGCCGGGCCGCCCGGCCCGGGCCGCTTCGGTGAGCGCGGCGCGCACGAGGTCGCGGGCGGAGCGCGGCGCGTCGGGGCCGGGCGGCAGGGTCGCGCCCGCCGCGACGTCCTCCGCGGGCCGGCGCCCGCCGCGGCGCGCCGACGCGTCGCAGACACCGCAGGCATCGGGCACACCGGGAGCGGTCTCCCGTCGCCTCGGAACGACCTCCATGTCCAGCTCCCCGAGCGGTCAGCACGCATACGCCTCAGTCGACACCGACAGAGTGACAGAGCGAATGCGCCCGTAAGCAGCGGGTTACCGAAGGAGGTCGGCATGAGTACGGAAACTGCTCCGCGTGTGCTCGAAGAGGGGCGCAATCCCGAGCGGGTTCGAGCATCCGGGCCGCGCCTTCTGACCGCCCCGAGCAGGTGATCGACGTGTCACGGCGGGCGGGCGGACCGCCTGAACGCTCCGCCCGCCCGCCGTGCGCCGGTCTCACGCCTCGCGCGTGCCGGCGTACATCTCGTCGATGAGGTGCTTGTACTCCCGCTCGACGACCGGCCGCTTCAGCTTCAGGCTCGGCGTGATCTCGCCGTGCTCGACGTCGAGGTCGCGCGGCAGCAGGCGGAACTTCTTGATCGTCTGCCAGCGCTGCAGCCCTTCGTTGAGCTGCGTGACGTAGCCCTGGACCAGCTCGACGGTGGCCGGCGCGGCCACCACCTCGGCGTACGGCTTGCCCGCCAGCCCGTTGTCCTTCGCCCACTCCAGGATGGACGGCTCGTCCAGGGCGATGAGCGCCGTGCAGAAGTTCCGGTCGGCGCCGTGCACGAGGATGTTGGACACGTACGGGCACACGGCCTTGAACTGTCCCTCGACCTCGGCGGGCGCGATGTACTTGCCGCCGGACGTCTTGATGAGGTCCTTCTTGCGGTCGGTGATGCGCAGGTAGCCGTCGGGCGACAGCTCGCCGATGTCGCCGGTGTGGAACCAGCCGTCCGGCTCCAGCACCTCGGCGGTCTTCTCGGGCAGCCCGTGGTAGCCCTGCATGATGCCGGGGCCGCGCAGCAGGATCTCGCCGTCGTCCGCGATGCGCACCTGCGTGCCGGGCAGCGGCTTGCCGACCGTGCCGGTGCGGTAGGCCTCGCCGGGGTTGACGAAGGAGGCGGCGGAGGACTCCGTCAGGCCGTAGCCCTCCAGGATGTGGATGCCGGCGCCGGAGAAGAAGAAGCCGATCTCCGGGGCGAGGGCGGCGGAACCGGAGACGCAGGCGCGCAGCCTGCCGCCGAAGGCCTCGCGGATCTTGGCGTAGACGAGGGCGTCGGCGACCTTGTGCTTGGCGCCGAGCCCGAAGGGTACGGAGGCGGTGCCGGTGCGCCGGAAGTTGTCCTGGGCGGTCCTGGCGTACTCGCGGGCGACCTCGGCGGCCCACTGGAAGATCTTGTACTTGGCGGCGCCGCCCGCGCGGGCCTTGGCGGCGACCCCGTTGTAGACCTTCTCGAAGATGCGCGGCACGGCGGCCATGTAGGTCGGCTGCACGACCGGCAGGTTCTCGATGATCTTGTCGACGCGGCCGTCGACGGCCGTGACGTGGCCGGCCTCGATCTGGCCGGAGGTCAGCACCTTGCCGAAGACGTGCGCGAGCGGCAGCCACAGGTACTGCACGTCCTCGGCGCTGATCAGCCCGGTCGCGGAGATCGCCTTGGCCATGTACGACCAGTTGTCGTGCGGGAGGCGGACGCCCTTGGGCCGGCCGGTGGTGCCGGAGGTGTAGATGAGGGTGGCGAGCTGGTCCTTGGTGATCTTGCCGACGCGCTCCCGGATCAGGTTCGGGTTCTTCTCCAGGTGCGCCGCTCCGCGGCTCTCCAGCTCGGCGAGGGTGAGCACCCAGTCGCCGGTCTCCACGCCGTCCTCGTCGATCACCACGACGTGGGTCAGCTCGGGCAGCTCGGCACGCTTCTGCAGGGCCTTGGCCAGCTGCTCGGCGTTCTCCGCGATCAGCACCCGGCTCTCGGAGTCGGAGAGGATGAACGCCGACTCCTCGGCATTGGTCTGCGGGTAGACGGTCGTCGTGGCCGCCCCGGCGCACATGATGCCGAGGTCGGCGAGGATCCACTCCAGGCGGGTGGAGGAGGCGAGCGCGACGCGCTGCTCGGGCTGCACGCCGAGTTCGATCAGCCCGGCCGCGATGGCGTACACCCGATCGGCGGACTGCGCCCAGGTCAGCGACTTCCAGTCGTCGGGACCCGTGCCCGATGCGGGCGGAACGGGGTAGCGGTAGGCCTCGGCGTCCGGAGTGGCCGCCACACGCTCCAGGAAGAGGGCCGCCACGGACGGCGGACGGTTCTCGATCAGTGTCTGTGTGTCGCTCACGACATCCTCCGGGACCCGCGACGGTGCGGCTGGCTCAGTACGGCCGGCTCGGCGAGGCCGGCTCAGTAGGGCTGACTCAGTACGGCTGGTTCTTACCCGCGACGCGTTGTTTAACTCACGAGTAACTATTGAGCAGGGATCAGAGTACGGCCCGACCGCCCGGTTCGTAAGGGGCGGCGGACTGTCACTTCGTACGGAGAGCGACGCCACGCACGCGCGGGGGCCCGCCGCGCTTTCGTGCGGCGGACCCCCGTTGCGCCCGGTTTGCCGTGTCGGCGGCGGCGGGCGGCGGTTACTTCTTGCCCTTGGCCGGCCCCGCGCTGTCATCGCTGCTCAGCACGGCGATGAAGGCCTCCTGCGGAACTTCCACCGAACCGACCATCTTCATCCGCTTCTTGCCCTCCTTCTGCTTCTCCAGCAGCTTGCGCTTGCGGGAGATGTCGCCGCCGTAGCACTTGGCGAGGACGTCCTTGCGGATGGCGCGGATGGTCTCGCGGGCGATGACCCGCGAACCGATGGCGGCCTGCACCGGCACCTCGAAGTTCTGCCGCGGGATGAGCTCCTTGAGCTTGGCGACGAGCCGGACGCCGTACGCGTACGCCTGGTCCTTGTGGGTGATCGCGGAGAAGGCGTCCACCTTGTCGCCGTGCAGCAGGATGTCGACCTTGACGAGCGAGCTGGACTGCTCGCCGGTGGGCTCGTAGTCCAGCGAGGCGTAACCGCGCGTCTTGGACTTCAGCTGGTCGAAGAAGTCGAAGACGATCTCGGCGAGCGGGAGGGTGTAGCGGATCTCGACGCGGTCCTCGGAGAGGTAGTCCATGCCGAGCAGGGTGCCGCGCCGGGTCTGGCACAGCTCCATGATCGCGCCGATGAACTCGGTCGGCGCGAGGATCGTCGCCCGCACGACGGGCTCGAACACCTCGTCGATCTTGCCCTCGGGGAACTCGCTCGGGTTGGTGACGACCGCCTCGGTGCCGTCCTCCATGATCACGCGGTAGACCACGTTGGGCGCGGTGGCGATCAGGTCGAGACCGAACTCGCGCTCCAGGCGCTCCCGGATGACGTCGAGGTGCAGCAGACCCAGGAAGCCGACGCGGAAGCCGAAGCCGAGGGCGGCGGAGGTCTCCGGCTCGTAGACCAGCGCGGCGTCGTTGAGCTGGAGCTTGTCCAGCGCCTCGCGCAGCTCGGGGTAGTCGGAGCCGTCCAGCGGATACAGGCCGGAGAAGACCATCGGCTTGGGGTCCTTGTAACCGCCGAGCGCCTCCGTGGCCCCCTTGTGCTGGCTGGTGACGGTGTCGCCGACCTTGGACTGGCGGACGTCCTTCACACCGGTGATCAGGTAGCCCACCTCGCCGACGCCGAGGCCGTCGGCGGGCAGCATCTCCGGCGAGTTGGTGCCGATCTCCAGCAGCTCGTGGGTGGCGCCGGTCGACATCATCCGGATGCGCTCGCGCTTGTTGAGCTGGCCGTCGATGACACGGACGTACGTCACGACGCCGCGGTAGGAGTCGTACACGGAGTCGAAGATCATGGCGCGGGCGGGGGCGTCCGCGACGCCGACCGGGGCCGGGATCTCGGCGACGACCTTGTCGAGCAGCGCCTCGACGCCCAGACCGGTCTTGGCGGAGACCTTCAGCACGTCACCGGGCTCGCAGCCGACGAGGTTGGCGAGCTCCTCGGCGAACTTCTCCGGCTGCGCGGCCGGCAGGTCGATCTTGTTGAGCACCGGGATGATCGTGAGGTCGTTCTCCATCGCCAGGTAGAGGTTGGCGAGGGTCTGCGCCTCGATGCCCTGGGCGGCGTCGACGAGGAGGATGGTCCCCTCGCAGGCGGCGAGCGACCGCGAGACCTCGTACGTGAAGTCGACGTGCCCCGGGGTGTCGATCATGTTGAGGATGTGCGTGTTGCCCGGGTCGTCGGTGGGAGCCCAGGGCAGGCGCACGGCCTGGGACTTGATCGTGATGCCGCGCTCGCGCTCGATGTCCATGCGGTCGAGGTACTGGGCGCGCATCTGCCGCTGCTCGACGACGCCGGTCAGCTGGAGCATCCGGTCGGCGAGCGTGGACTTGCCGTGGTCGATGTGCGCGATGATGCAGAAATTGCGGATCAGAGCCGGGGCGGTACGGCTCGGCTCGGGCACATTGTTAGGGGTCGCGGGCACGCAGGGTCCTGTCTCTTGAGGCGCCTTATGCCTCGGGTCGGATCGATACGTAGCCTCCATGGTCCCACGCGCGCGGACCGGCGACCGGTTTGGGCCACTCGGGCGGCCGCTGGTAGCCTGGGTGGCTGTGTCTCATGCCCTCTCAGCGCGAGGCACTCTCAAGAAATCACCTGGCACGGGACCCCTGCGGCCCCGTGCCTGAACCTGAAAAGGCTCATTCGTGGCGAACATCAAGTCCCAGATCAAGCGGATCAAGACCAACGAGAAGGCCCGGCTGCGCAACAAGGCCGTCAAGTCCTCCCTGAAGACCGCGATCCGCAAGGCCCGCGAGGCCGCTGCCGCGGGTGACGTCGAGAAGGCCACCGAGTACCAGCGCGCTGCCGCGCGTCAGCTCGACAAGGCCGTCTCGAAGGGCGTCATCCACAAGAACCAGGCCGCCAACAAGAAGTCGGCGCTGGCTGCCAAGGTCGCGTCCCTCAAGGGCTGACACCAGCTCTTGATCTGACCGCCGGAGGGAATCGAGCGGGCCCTCTCTCATCCGCTCCCGTCCGGCATCCCGAGTCCGTACGCGGCCTGCGTTCGCCACGCGGGTACGGACTCACCGGCTTCACCGAAGGCCCCGTCTCCTCTCCCCCTCCCCAGGGGCAGGGAGGCGGGGCTTCGTCCTTTCCCGGGGGGCGGGGCTGGGGCTCCTACCGTCGGCTGCGCGCGGCGCGGGCGATGGTGACCACCGCCTTCTCCAGGGCGTAGCCGGGGTCGTCCCCGCCGCCCTTGACCCCGGCGTCGGCGTCGGCGACCGCGCGCAGGGCGACCGCGACCCCGTCCGGGGTCCAGCCCCGCATCTGCTGGCGCACCCGGTCGATCTTCCACGGCGGCATGCCCAGCTCCCGCGCCAGATCGGCGGGCCGTCCCCCGCGGGCGGAGGACAGCTTGCCGATCGCCCGCACGCCCTGCGCGAGGGCGCTGGTGATCATCACCGGCGCGACGCCCGTCGCCAGCGCCCAGCGCAGCGCCTCCAGGGCCTCGGCCGCCCGCCCTTCCACGGCGCGGTCGGCGACCGTGAAGCTCGACGCCTCGGCCCGCCCGGTGTAGTACCGCCCGACGACCGCCTCGTCGATGGTCCCCTCGACGTCGGCGACCAGCTGGGAGACCGCGGACGCCAGCTCGCGCAGGTCGCTTCCGATCGCGTCGACGAGCGCCTGGCACGCCTCGGGGGTGGCGGACCTGCCGGTCGCCCGGAACTCCCCCCGCACGAAGGCCAGCCGGTCGGCCGGCTTCGTCATCTTCGGGCACGCCACCTCCCGCGCGCCCGCCTTGCGGGCCGCGTCGAGCAGGCCCTTGCCCTTGGCGCCGCCCGCGTGCAGCAGCACGAGGGTGATCTCCTCGGCGGGCGCGCCGAGGTACCCCTTCACGTCCTTGACCGTGTCGGCGGACAGGTCCTGCGCGTTGCGCACGACCACGACCTTGCGCTCCGCGAAGAGCGAGGGGCTGGTCAGCTCGGCGAGTGTGCCGGGCTGCAGCTGGTCCGAGGTGAGGTCCCGTACGTCCGTGTCGGCGTCGGCGGCCCGGGCTGCGGCCACCACCTCCTGCACGGCACGGTCGAGCAGCAGGTCCTCCTGGCCCACGGCAAGGGTCACCGGGGCGAGAGGGTCGTCGTTCGCAGTCTTCCTGGCCATCGCGACAAGCATGGCATGCGGCACCGACATCGAGGTCGGGGCACTGTGTCGCTGCCCGCACCGCCCTGCGGCCCGTGTCGGCCCCAGGGCCCGCGTCCGCCCCACTGCCCACGTCCGCCTCGCAGCCCGCACCGCCCCGCGGCCCATGTCGGCCCCAGGGCCCGCGTCCGCCTCGCAGCCCACGTCGTCGCCATGGCCCGTGTCCGCGCCATGGCCCATCTCCGCGCCATGGCCCGGCGGCCTACGGCTCCTCGCGCCAGCCGTCCCACTCCCCGGCGAACGCGTCCAGCTCCGCCGCGTCCAGCCGCGACTCCGCGTCTCGCAGAACGACGAGCCACTGCGCGTCCTCGGCATCGTCCTCGCCGGCCAGGGCGTCCCGCACCAGTTCCGGCTCCTCGTCGGTCCCGAACCGCTCCCCCAACGCCCGGGCCGCCTCCTGCGCGGCGTCACGGTCGGGCAGCACCAGCACATGTCTCACGTCGCTCACGAGCCCATTCTCCGCCACCCCGCCGGGCTCACGGTCGAGACGTGGCAAGACTCGGCACAGGGACGAGAACGACATGCCGTCAGTATTCCGCCACCCGCAGGCCCGTGCCGGTCCCGGCCACCGCGAGCGCCCCGTCCCGGTCCGTCCGTACCACCACCGCGCCCCCGGCCCGCAGCGCCGCCACCGTGCTGGGCGCCGGATGCCCGTACGGGTTGTCCGCGCCGCAGGAGATGAGCGCCAGCCGCGGCGCCACCCGGCGTATCAGCTCCGGGTCCTGGTACGCCGAACCGTGGTGCGCGACCTTCAGCACGTCCACACCGTCCAGCAGCGCACCCTCCGGCGACCTCGACAGCGCCTGCTGCGCCGGGGGTTCGAGGTCTCCGAGCAGCAGCAGACGCAACCCAGCCGAACGGACCAGCAGGGTGACGCTGGCGTCGTTCGGCCCGTCCGGGTCGGGCGTGGGGCCGACCGGGGGCCACAGCACCTGCCAGGACAGCGGGCCGGTGCGCCGCCGTTCCCCGGCGACGGCGCGGCTCAGCGGGATGCGCCCGGCGTCCGCCTCCTTCCGCACGAACTCCACCTGATCGGCGGGCTGTTCAAAGCCGGTCGTCTCGATCCCGCCCACCGACCGGCCACGCAACACGCCCGGCAGCCCGGCGACATGGTCCGCGTGAAAGTGGGTCAGCACCACCAACGGGATCCTCGTGATGCCGAGCGTGCGCAGGCAGCGGTCGACGAGCGTGGGGTCGGGCCCGGCGTCCACGACGACGCCGCTGCCCGCCCCCGACGCGAGCACCATCGCGTCCCCCTGCCCCACGTCGCACATCACCAGCCGCCATCCCGGCGGCGGCCAGCCCGTGATCACCCTGGTCAGCGGCGGCGGCTGCACCACCACCAGGGCGAGCAGCACCCCCAGGGCCCCGCACCACCACGGATGCCTCAGCAGCCGCCGGCCGAGGACCAGGACGCTCAGCGTGACCAGGCCGAGCAGCGCCGCACCGCCCCAGGTCCCCGGCCAGTCCACTCCCCCGCCGGGCAGCGCCGCCCCCGTGCGGGCCACGCCCGCGATCCACTCGGCGGGCCAACTCGCGCACCACGCGAGCGCCTTGGCGACGGGCAACGCCACCGGTGCCGTCGCCAGCGCGGCGAACCCCAGCACCGTGGCCGGCGCCACCGCGAGCTCCGCGATCAGGTTGCACGGCACCGCCACGAGGCTCACGCGCGCCGACAGCACGGCGACGACCGGTGCGCACAGGGCCTGCGCGGCGCCCGCCGCGGCCAGCGCCTCGGCCGCTCTGGGCGGGAGTCCGCGGCGCCGCAGCGCCTCGCTCCAGCGCGGCGCGAGGGTGAGCAGGGCTCCGGTGGCCAGCACGGAGAGCAGGAAGCCGTAACTGCGGGCCAGCCACGGGTCGTACAGCACCAGCAGGAGAACGGCCGTCGCCAGCGCGGGGATCAGGGATCTGCGGCGGCCGGTCGCCAGCGCGAGCAGCGCGACCGCTCCGCAGGCCGCCGCCCGCAGCACGCTCGGGTCCGGCCGGCACACGACGACGAATCCGAGCGTGAGCGCCCCGCCGAGCAGCGCGGTCGTCCGCAGGGGGATGCCGAGGCGGGGCGCGAGACCGCGCCGCTCCGCCAGCCGGGCCAGGCCGGGCGGCCCGACGAGCAGGGCGAGGATGATCGTGAGGTTGCTGCCGGACACGGCGAGCATGTGCGCCAGGTCGGTCTCCTTGAACGCCTCGTCGAGTTCCGGGGTGATCCGCGAGGTGTCCCCGACGACCAGTCCCGGCAGCAGCGCCCGGGCGTCCGCCGGCAGCGCGTCGGTCGCCTCGCGCAACCCGGCGCGCAGTCGTCCGGCGAACCGTTGCGCGCGCGACGGCTCCCCCACCACGTCCGGCGCGATCTGTCCCCGTAACCGCAGCACGCCCGCGACTCTGCCGCCGCCCGCCAGCGGGGGCACCACCCGCGCCGTGACACGGACACGGGTGGAGGGCAGCAGGCCCAGCCACGGCGACGCGCGAGCGGCGTCGGCCGCACCCGCGACGGCGGCTCCCCTGCTTCTGCTTCCCGCTCGGATGCCTCCCGTTCGGACATCGACGACGAGCAGCACCGGTGTCCGCGTCGTCATCGCCGTCCCGTCCGCCTCGGTCACCCGCCGCACGTCGGCCTCGATCAGGACGGCGGCCGGAGCGGCACGGTCCCCGGTGATCCGGGGCCGGGTGAGCCGCGGATCGGAGGCGACCTCCACCTCTGCGGTCACCGTGGCGTACTGCCGCGCCAGCGCGGGCACCGGCCCGCGCCGCAGATCGGCGCCGTGCAACCCGGCCGAGACGGCGGCCGCGGCGGCGCAGAGCAGAACGGCGGCGAGCGAGACGCGCGGCCAGGCACCACGCGAGGTCCGGGCACGTGCTCGTACAGCTGCCCGCATCGGCAGCAGCAGACCGGCCGCCACGAGGCACACGGCCACGACGCCGACGATCCACCCCCACCGGGCGTCCAGCGTCAGCGCGGCCGTGGCCCAGACCGCGACCGCGGGCGGTACGAGCCGCAGGTCCGCGGGCCCTTCCTGGCGCGGATGGGCGTCCCCGAGCCGTCGCCCGGAACCGGCGTGAACGGCTCGACGGGACACCGGACGCCGGCGGCTGTCCACCCCGGCGCCGGAAGCGTGCCCGGGCGGGATGTCGTGGGCGGGGCTCATGGCCGTACGAGGTTGCGCAGATCGGCGAAGCGTCGGTCGCCGATGCCGTTGACCTCGCGCAGTTCGTCGACCGAGCGGAAGCCGCCGTGCTGGGTGCGGTAGTCGACGATGTGCCGGGCCAGCACCGGTCCCACGCCCGGAAGGGCGTCGAGCTGGTCCGCCGTGGCCGTGTTGAGGGACACCGGCGCACCGGCCGCCCCCGTCCCCGCTGCCGGCCCCGCCGGCCCGGCCGGACCGCCGCCCGGCACCGGCGGGGGGACCGGCCCGCCGACGACGACCTGCTCGCCGTCCACCAGGAAGCGGGCCTGGTTGAGCCCTTCGGTCCTCGTGCCCGGGCGTACCCCGCCCGCCGCCCGCAGGGCGTCCACGACTCGTGCACCGGCGGGCAGTCGGTGGATTCCCGGGTCGCGCACCTTGCCGCTGACGTCCACCACGATCTCGGCGCCGGCAGACCCCCGGGCACTCGGCGCCGCCCCCGCCGGGCCACCGGACGCGCGTGCGCCTGCGGCGGCCCGTTCCCCGGCGGCAGCCACCGCCCGCACCACCTCGGGCGCCCGCACGGACTGTGTACGGCCGGCCCAGAAGTGCTGGACGGCGAACACGGCCGTGAGGACCAGCAACACCGCGAGCGCGAACACGCTGCGCCGCTCCAGCCCGCACCGCGTCTGCACCCACAGCGGCATCCGCTCCCGCAGCACCGCCCCGGCCCGCCCCCGCCAGTCCCCGCCCGCGTCCTCCGTGTCTGCTCGCGTCTCCACCTCCGCATCCGCTGCCGCGTCCGCATCCGCGGAGGCGACCGGTGTCGGCGGGCCCTCCCCAGGTGCCCCGGGTGACGCATCCGCAGACCTGCCGGTGCTCCCGGCATCCCCTCCCCGCCCCCGCGCACCCGGCGGTCCGGTCCCCGACTCCCCTGCGGCGCCGGCGCGTTCGGGAAAGAGCGCCCCGGCACGCCGGCGGAGTTCGTCCGCCGAGGCGCGCCGGTGCCGGGCGGCGCCGAGGCCGGGTGCTCGGCGATGGCGGACCCGGCTGTCGGAGGCAGGGCCCCGCCCCGGGCCACTGGTCGCGGTCGCTGTCCGTGAACGTGATCGAAGTGCCATGCGTCGAGGATCGGGCACCTCGCCCACCGCGCGATGATCTTGCCCGGAATCCGTGGACTACCGCCCGGTTGTGGACAACTCGGCCACCCACGTGGGTGAAAAGGAGCGGCAGCGGCGTCGGCGGAGGCGGTGACGCGGCCCCGTCACCGGGGCGAGACCACGGCCCCCAGCAGTCCGGGCCCCGTGTGCGCCCCGATCACCGCTCCGACCTCGCTCACATGCAGGTCGGCCAGGCCGGGCACCCGTGCCCGAAGACGGTCCGCCAGGGCCTCCGCCCGGTCGTGGGCGGCGAGGTGGTGGACGGCGATGTCGACCTCGGCGCCGGCGGCGCGGTCGGTCACGATCTCCTCCAGGCGGGCGATCGCCCTCGACGCCGTACGCACCTTCTCCAGCGGCTCGATACGGCCGTCCCGCAGCTGGAGCAGCGGTTTCACGGCGAGCGCGGAGCCGAGCAGGGCTCGGGCGGCGCCGATCCGTCCGCCGCGGCGCAGGTAGTCGAGGGTGTCGACGTAGAAGAAGGCGGACGTGCCGGAGGCCCGCTTCTCCGCGGCCGTGACCGCCTCGTCCACCGTGCCGCCTCCCTCCGCGGTCCTCGCCGCGGCGAGCGCGCAGAAGCCCAGCGCCATCGCGATCATGCCGGTGTCCACCACCCGCACCGGGACCGGCGCCTCGCGCGCTGCGAGGACGGCCGCGTCGTAGGTGCCGGACAGTTCGGCGGACAGGTGGAGGGAGACGATGCCGGTGGCCCCGGACTCGGCGACCTTGCGGTAGGTCTCGGCGAAGACCTGCGGGCTGGGCCTGGAGGTGGTGACGGGGCGTCGCTTCTGCAGTGCCTGGGCCAGGGAGCGGGTGGAGATCTCCGTGCCCTCCTCCAGCGCCCGGTCGCCCAGGACCACCGTCAGGGGGACCGCTGTGATGCCGTGGCGCTCCATCGTCCGCGGCGGCAGGTAGGCCGTTGAATCGGTGACGATCGCGACATGGCGGGACATGAGCTGGAGGTTACCTGGCGTGCTGCCCGGACGGCAGCACGACCCTTTTCACCTGGGCATACCTTGACCGGATCACGTCGTCGTCTCCGGGCGGGCCTTCTTCTGCCAGGGGTGGACGGGAGGCCGTACCGGAGGGGTTATGGCGGGCCGGGCCGGCTCCTGGGCCTGGCTTGGGGCGGGCGGCTCGGCGGAGGTCTGCCGGGCCGTCGGGCCGTCGGCGGCCGGGGTCCGGGGCCGCGAGTCGGGAGCGGAGGCGGGGGTGTGTTCCGGCTCGGTCCAGTGGCGCAGGGCGCCCGCCTCGACGTCGATCTGCGCGCTCAGCGCGTCCAGTTCGTCGTCGGCGAAGCGGCGGGCCCGGTCGCGGGCCGCCCAACGCAGCGAGTCCGCCGAGCCGATGACGCGTTCGGCACGCTCGCGCAGGGCGGGAAGTCGCTCGACGAGCCGCTTGCGGTCCGGCTCGGACTCCAGGCGCCTGAGTTCGTCGTCCAGCTCGTGCCCGTACGCGCTGAGACGCTCGAAGAGGCCCAGGGCCTCCTTGAGTGACGCGTCCTCGGGCACGCCCGCGTGCAGCGCGTCCCGGGTGGCGCGCATCGACGCCCGCAGCTTCAGCCGGAGTTGGGCCAGCTCGCCGGCCGGACCGGGCTGGGCGAAGGATTTGGCCCGCAGCGTGTGGTCCTCGACCGTGCGCCGGGCCTGGGTGAGGGTGCGGTCCACGCCCCGCTTGGCGGCGCCGACCGCCTTCACCGTGGCGTAGGCGCCGAGCACCACGAGGAGCACGAAAAGCAGGGCGAGGACTGCGATCACTGCTTCCACTGCGCTCCTCCTCCGGCGTCACGGCGCGCACCGCGCCGCTCTTCCACGGTAAACGCAACGGGCAGGCCCGGAGTTCCAGAAAAACCCCGAACCTGCCCGTAGGGGACCACCCGGATGAGGCGGTCGGCCGATCACCAGGCGAAGATCACGCGAGAAAGATCACGCGGGAGCGGTCATGCGGGAACGGTCACGCAGGGACCATCACGCGGGAACGATGTTCACCAGCTTCGGCGCCCGCACGATGACCTTGCGGATCCCGGCGCCGCCCAGCGCCGCGACGACCTTGTCGTCGGCCAGCGCGACCTTCTCCAGCTCCTCCTCGGAGATGGCCGGCGAGACCTCCAGCCGTGCCTTGACCTTGCCCTTGATCTGCACCACGCAGGTCACCGTCTCGTCGACGACGTACGCCGGGTCGGCCACCGGGAAGTCCTGGTGGACGACGGAGTCGGTGTGGCCCAGGCGGCGCCACAGCTCCTCGGCGATGTGCGGGGCCAGCGGGGCGACCATCAGCACCAGCGGCTCGGCGACCGAGCGCGGCACCGCTCCGCCCGCCTTGGTCAGGTGGTTGTTCAGCTCCGTGACCTTGGCGATGGCGGTGTTGAAGCGCAGGCCCTCCAGGTCCTGGCGCACGCCGTCGATCGCCTTGTGCAGGGCGCGCAGCGTCTCCTCGTCGGCCTCGGCGTCGACGACCGTCGTCTCGCCGGTGGTCTCGTCGACGATGTTGCGCCACAGCCGCTGCAGCAGCCGGAACTGGCCGACCACCGCGCGCGTGTCCCACGGCCGGGAGACGTCCAGCGGGCCCATCGCCATCTCGTACAGGCGCAGCGTGTCGGCGCCGTACTCGGCGCAGATCTCGTCCGGGGTGACCGCGTTCTTCAGGGACTTGCCCATCTTGCCCAGCAGCCGGGAGACCTTCTCGCCCTGGTAGTAGTACGCGCCGTCGCGCTCCTCCACCTCGGCCGCGGGCACCGCGATGCCGCGGCTGTCGCGGTATACGTAGGCCTGGATCATGCCCTGGTTGAACAGCTTGTGGAACGGCTCCGCGGAGGAGACGTGCCCCAGGTCGTACAGCACCTTGGACCAGAAGCGGGCGTACAGCAGGTGCAGCACGGCGTGCTCGGCGCCGCCGACGTACAGGTCGACGCCGCCGTGCGGCTGCCCGTCCCGCGGGCCCATCCAGTACCGCTCGATCTCGGGGTCGACCAGCCGGCGCTCGTTGTGCGGGTCCAGGTAGCGCAGCTCGTACCAGCAGGAGCCGGCCCAGTTGGGCATGGTGTTGGTCTCGCGGCGGTACTTGCGCGGGCCGCGCCCGTCGCCCAGGTCCAGGGTGACGTGGACCCATTCCTCGTTGCGCGACAGCGGGGTCTCGGGCTGGGTGTCGGCGTCGTCCGGGTCGAAGGTGCGCGGGCTGTAGTCCTCGACCTCGGGCAGCTCCAGCGGCAGCATCGACTCGGGCAGCGCGTGGGCGACGCCGTCCTCGTCGTAGACGATCGGGAAGGGCTCGCCCCAGTAGCGCTGGCGGCTGAACAGCCAGTCGCGCAGCCGGAAGTTGACGGTGCCCTCGCCGATGCCGCGGCGCTCCAGCCACTCGGTGATGCGGGCCTTGGCGTCGGCGACGCCCAGGCCGTCCAGGGAGATCTCGTCGTTGGACGAGTTGATGATCTTCGCGTCGTAGGAGGCGAAGGCGTCCTCCCACGTCGAGGTGTCGGTGCCGCGGCCGTCGGTCGGCTCGACGATGCAGTGGACCGGCAGTTCGAAGGCGCGCGCGAACTCGAAGTCGCGCTGGTCGCCCGCGGGCACGGCCATGATCGCGCCGGTGCCGTAGCCCATCAGGACGTAGTCGGCGATGAAGACGGGGATCCGCTCGCCGTTGACCGGGTTGGTCGCGTACGCGCCGATGAAGACACCGGTCTTGTCCTTGGCCTCGGCCTGCCGCTCCACGTCCGACTTGGACGCGGCCTGCGCGCGGTAGGCGGAGACGGCCTCGGCGGGCGTGGCGTGACCGCCCGTCCACACCTGGTGGGTGCCCTCCGGCCAGGCCTCCGGGGTGAACTTCTCCACCAGGGGGTGCTCGGGCGCCAGGACCATGTAGGTCGCGCCGAACAGGGTGTCGGGGCGGGTGGTGAAGACGGTGATCCGCTCGCCGTCCACGGGGAAGTCGACGCGGGCGCCCTCGGAGCGGCCGATCCAGTTGCGCTGCTGCAGCTTGATGGCCTCGGGCCAGTCCAGCTCCTCCAGGTCGTCCAGCAGCCGGTCGGCGTACGCGGTGATCCGCATGTTCCACTGGCGCAGCTTGGCCTTGAAGACCGGGAAGTTGCCGCGCTCGGAGCGGCCGTCGGCGGTGACCTCCTCGTTGGCCAGCACGGTGCCCAGGCCGGGGCACCAGTTGACCGGCGCGTCGGAGGCGTAGGCCAGCCGGAACCCGCCCAGGACGTCGGCGCGCTCGGCGGCGCTCAGTTCGTGCCACGCGCGCGTGTGGCCGGGCACGGTGCGCTCACCGGTCTCGAACTGGGCGATCAGCTCGGAGATCGGGCGGGCCTTGTCCGCCTCGTCGTCGTACCAGGAGTTGTAGATCTGCAGGAAGATCCACTGGGTCCACTTGTAGTAGTCCGGGTCGATCGTGGCGAACGAGCGGCGCTTGTCGTGGCCCAGGCCCAGCCGGCGCAGCTGGGCCTTCATGTTCTCGATGTTGGCCTCGGTGGACACGCGCGGGTGCGTGCCGGTCTGCACGGCGTACTGCTCGGCGGGCAGGCCGAAGGCGTCGAAGCCCAGGGTGTGCAGGACGTTGTGGCCGGTCATCCGCTGGAAGCGGGCGAAGACGTCGGTGGCGATGTAACCCAGCGGGTGGCCGACGTGCAGGCCGGCGCCGGACGGGTAGGGGAACATGTCCATGATGAACTTCTTGGGGCGGGCGACGACCTCGGGGTCGCCGGCCAGGTCGCCCTCGGGGTTCGGCGCCGCGTAGGTGCCCTCGGCGTCCCAGAAGTCCTGCCAGCGTGCCTCGATCTCCGCGGCCATGGCGGCCGTGTAGCGGTGTGGCGCGACCTCCGCTGACGTCGCAGCGGTGGCAGCGGGGTTCGTCTCGCTCATGATCCTCAAAGCTCCATCGATCGTCTCTGCCGGCGGCTGCGCTTCCCAGGAAACGAAAAATCCCCTCGCACAGGAGGGGACGCCGCGCCGATGCCGACCATCCGATTCGCCCGGCGGTCGGGACTGATCAGCGCGGCTCGCTAAGCAGAAGGCGTACGGCACGCATGGCGTTAGGGTACCGCAGCCCTTGAGCAGACTGCGACGCACATACGTATGCCTCCTTGGCCCCCGGTGCCGCCCGGCGCCGGAGCCAGAGGTTACTTCGCGTAACGACAACTACAGGACATCACAGCGACCGCCCACCGCCCGCACGACCACGCAATAGCCCAAACCTCGTACCCACCGGTATGGCGCCACTTAAAGTTCGGCAGCGGGACCGCTTTCCCGAAACTGCTCGGAGTTGCCCCCATGAACCCTCGTCGTAGCAACAGCTCGCTCCCCAAACCGGGCCGGTCGGCCTACGGGATGGCGACCGCTGTCGTACTGCTGCTCATACCCGTCGTCGTGCTGTTCGGAGGCGGCTGGCTCCAGGACTTCCTCAACTTCGGCGCGGGCGTCCTGTCCCTGGTGAGCCTCACCTGCTCGGTGATCTGGGGGCTGGTCGCCCAGGACCGGCTCGTCCTGAACATCCGCCAGCGCATCGTGGCGCAGGGCATCCACCGGGTGACCGCCGTCGCCTCCATCGCGTTCCTGCTCGTGCACATCACCATCAAGCTGGCGCTCGACCACACCCAGCTGATCGCCGCGCTGATCCCCTTCAGCCTCGGCGTCCAGGGCAGCGCCGGACTCATCGGCCTCGGCTCCCTGGCCGGCCTGCTCATGATCTTCGTGGGCGTCACCGGCGCCCTGCGCAACCAGTTCGCCTCCCCCGCGCCGGTGGCCGCACGCTGGCGCGCGATGCACATGCTGGCCTACCCCGCCTGGTGCGCGGCCCTGATCCACGGCCTGTTCGCGGGACGCCCGGCCAAGACGTTCTTCATGGTGTCCTACGAGCTGTGCCTGGTCGCGGTCGCCGCGGCGCTCGCCCTGCGCGCGGCCCCGCGCCCGTTCAAGCGCAGGGTCGCCGACCGGATCGCCGCCTTCCTGGGCACGGAGGAGCGCGCGGGCCGCGACGAACTGGACGCGAGCCGGGCCCGGATGGCCGAGGCGGCGTCCGCGCTGCCGGGCTACGGCAACGCGCGCGTGCCGAGGTCGTCGTCCCGCGCGGAGACGGCGGCGTCCGCCTCGGCCCCCCGGTACGAGACTCCCCAGTACGAGACTCCCCAGTACGAGGCCCCGGCCTCGCGCACCATGACCCCGGAGCCGGCGGACGGCTTCGCGGCCGCCTACCGCGCCGTCTCCACCCCGCGCGGGGCGCAGTCCTTCCCGGCCGACCAGACCGCCCGCATGGACCTGCCGACTGACATGCAGCCGACGCAGGCGATGCCGCGCGCGGACAGCGGCGGCAGCACCTCGGGCAGCTGGCCGGTCCCGTCGCCGCCGCCGGTCGGCGAGGCGCCGCCGTCGGCCTACGACCCGCTCCAGGACACCGGGTACAACATCCCCGCCTACGGCAGCGCGGGCGCGGCCGCCTACCAGGGCAGTGACATGTACGACACCGGTGAGACGAACACCCGCTACGGCACGTACAACCCCAACGACACGTACAACAGCGGTCCCGCGGGCGAACCGGCTCCCGGCGCGTCCTTCGACGCACCGGGTTCGGGCGAACCCTGGAACACGCCTTCCGGAGGCTATAGGTGAACGAGGCCCTGCCCGACGTCCCGGAAGTCCGCGTGGTCGGCCTTCCGCAGCTCACTTCGGGCTTCGACCTTGTCGAGCGGCTCGACCTGCCCATGCATCTGAAGGTGCACGGGCCGCTCGAACCCCTGGGCGGCGAGCAGCTCGCGCAGCTCTCCGAGAGCATCAATCTCAAGGGCCGCGGCGGCGCGGGCTTCCCCTTCCACAAGAAGCTGCGCTCGGTCGCCGAGTCGGCGATCAAGCGCGGCGTACGGCCGGTCGTGGTCGTCAACGGAAGCGAGGACGAACCGGCCTGCCGCAAGGACACGGTGCTCATCAACCGTGCCCCGCACCTCATCCTGGACGGCGCGCTGCTGTGCGCCGAGGCCCTGGGCGCCCGCACGCTGGTGGTGGGGGTCACCCGGGAGTCCACCCAGCGCTCCATGGAGGCCGCGCTCGCCGAACGCGGGCTGAGCAACAGCCGCCGTTCGGCGCTGCGCGCGTTCGTGCAGCGCAACCCCGTGCGGATGGTCACCGGCGCCGCCGCGTCGCTGATCCGCTCCATCGACGGCGGCCCGGCGATCCCGCCCGGCCGCAAGGTCAGCGCCTCGCAGAACGGCGTCGGCGGAGCGCCCACCCTGCTGTCGAACGCCGAGACGTTCGCGCAGCTCGCCATCGCCGCCCGCATCGGCCCGGAGCGCTACGGCAACACCGGCCTGTACGACGAGCCGGGCACCGTCATGCTGACGGTCTCCGGCGCCGTCGCCCGCCCGATGGTGATCGAGGTCCCCACGGGCGTTCCGCTGCGCTACGTGCTGCAGCTGGCCGGCGCGCCGCCGGTGCCGCAGGGCGTGCTGACCGGCGGCTACCACGGCAAGTGGATCGACGCGGCCACCGTCGACGAGGCGATCGTCTCCCGCAACTCCCTGGACGCGGTAGGCGGTTCGCTGGGCGCCGGGGCGATCCTGCCGATCAGCCAGGAGACCTGTCCGCTGGGCGAGTCGCTGCGTGTGGCGCAGTGGCTGGCGGAGGAGAGCGCGGGACAGTGCGGTCCCTGCTACCTCGGCCTGCCCGCGGCCGCGCGCGGTATGGAGGACATCATCAACGGCGGCGGCCCGGCCGCCCTGGAGGCGCTGAGGCAGGTCGCCAAGAACGTCAAGCGGCGCGGGGCCTGCTCGCACCCCGACGGCTCCGCGATGTTCCTGGAGTCGACCATCAAGGCGTTCACCGACGACCTCGCCGCGCACGTCCTCGGCAACGGCTGCGGACGGCCCGTGGAGGGCGTCCTGCCGCTGTTCGAGGGGGGCAGGGCTCCCACGGGCATCCCGGGCGGCGCGGAGCCCGAGGAGACCGGCCCGAGCCGTCAGAAGATCTACGTCGACTGGACGCTGTGCCGGGGGCACGGCCTGTGCGCGGACATCCTCCCGGAGGTGTTCGAGCTCGGCGCCGACGGCTTCCCCACCGTGGCGCAGGCGCAGGTGCCGCGCTACGCGGAGGCCAAGGCGCTGCGCGCGGTACGCCGCTGCCCCGCGCTCGCCCTGCGCATCGAGGAGGAGGCCCCGCGCGACCGGGCCCCCTCCCGCAACCTGCCGGTGCTCTCGCAGGGCCGGGGGCGGCGGGCGCTGGGCCGCTGAGACGGACCCGAACGGGACGGCGGGCCACCTCTGCTGGGGTCGGCCCGCCGTCCCGTCCCGTCTCGCTTCCCGCACGCACGGAGACGCACTGAGACGCACTGAGACGCACTGAGAAGACTGAAATGCGCTGAGACGCACCGAGGGCGGGCCATCCATCGGATGACCCGCCCTCGATCGCTGTGGAGCTAAGGAGAATTGAACTCCTGACCTCCTGCATGCCATGCAGGCGCTCTACCAACTGAGCTATAGCCCCTTGCCGGTGTCCCACCGGGTTTCCCCGGCGGCGACGCCAACATTACACGGTCGACCCCGGCCAACACCAAATCGTTTCCGTCGACGCCCCTTCGGACGCCCGCCGGGGTCAGGCGGTGACGAACGAGTAGAACCGTTTGAGGGTGCAGTGCTCCTCCAGGAGCCGGCCGTAGATCGGCTCGCCCTCGAGTTCGCGGTACGTCTCGATCGGGTCGCCTTTTATGATCAGCGCCCGCGCGCACTCCTCGCACCAGTACTGGTAGTCGGGGTTGACCGGCTCCATGTCGCGGACGATCGGCGTACCGCTGCCGCACCAGTCGCACTTCCGTCGGTGTGCACCCATCGCTCAGCTCCAGCTGTGGCCGCAGGCCGTGCACACGTAGGAGATCCCGCCGTTGTCGCCGAGGACCTGGGCGACGTGCACGGAACCGCAGGAAGGGCAGCTGAGCCGGGTGACCGTGTCCCGTGTCGACGCCGCTTCGAGAAGGTGGCCGACCTCCTCGAGGATGCTCGCAGGCATCACTGCTCCCTCCCGTCGGGTCGCGCCCCCTTCCGGCCGTTTGATTCTGCCACGGCCGGACCGATACGGTCAGCGACGCCTCAGTACCAGTCCGGACACGGCACCCGCCGCGGCCGTCCCGGCCAGTGCGAACATGCACGCCAGAAGCGCCTCCGCAGAGGTATACGCCGTGAGGGCCCCGAGTGACTCAAGCCGGTTCAGGAACAGTGTGCCGAACGCGGCGACTCCGGTCAGCTGCCCGAGCTGGGTGACCGTCGCCAGCAGACCGCTGGCGTCCGCCGCGTCCTCCTGCCGTACGGTCGCCAGCGCGCGGGTCAGGGTGGGGCTGAAGCCGAGCGCGAGTCCCAAGCCGACACCGGCGTACGCGACGTACAGCGGCGCGCCGCCCTCGTCGCCGCCCTTGAGCACCAGCCCCACGCCCGCCACGGACAGCGCCGTGACCAAGAACCCGGCGGGGATCAGCAGGCGCTGCCAGGTCGCCGGCCAGGACCGCCAGGTCAGCCCGACCAGCCCGAAGACCACCGCGGTCGGCGCGAAGGTGAGACCGGAGCGCAGGGCGCTGTAGCCGAGGCCGCCCTGGACGTGCAGGGTGACCGCGAACAGGAAGCCGCCGTTGACGGCCATCACGGCGAAGACGCGGAAGACCGCCAGGCTCATGCCGGGGTGGCGCAGCACCCGGGGCGCGATCAGCGGGGCGCCGCCGCGCCGGGCGAGCCGGGACTCGTAGCGGCAGAACGCGGCGAACAGGACGGCCGAGGCGGCCAGCGACAGCCAGGACCACAGCGGCCAGTCCTCCTCCTGGCCGAGCACCAGCGGCACCGTGAACAGCGACACGGCCGCGCCGAGCAGCACCAGGCCCGGCAGGTCCAGCCCGCGCGCCCGCTCGGCTCCCGTGCCGCGCGGCAGGACGCGCCGGCCGACGGCGAGCAGGACGAGGCCCACCGGCACGTTGACCAGGAACACCGGCCGCCAGCTGGTGCCGAACAGGTCGGCGCTGACCAGGATCCCGCCGACCACCTGCCCGGCGGCGGCGCCGACCGCGAGGACCGCCGAGTACGCGCCGAGTGCCCGGGCCCGGGCCTCGCCGGTGAAGGTCCGCTGGATGAGGCTGAGCACCTGCGGGATCATCAGCGCCGAGCCGGCTCCCTGCACCAGCCGGAAGACGATCAGTTCGGTGGATCCCTGGGCCAGCCCGCAGGCGAGCGAGGCGGCGGTGAAGAGGGCGAGCCCGGCGAGGTGCACCCGGCCGTGCCCGAGACGGTCGCCGAGCCGGGCGCCGGTGATCAGCAGGACCGAGTACGTGATGGCGTATCCGGCGATCACCAGTTGCAGGTCGGCTCCGGACGCCCGCAGTTCCGTGCCGATGGTGGGGGCCGCGACGTTCACGATGAACACGTCGAGCAGCGCCATGAACTGGGCCGCGAGCACCAGCGCGAGCACCGCCCGGGGCCGGTTGTCAGTGGCGGGGGCTTTACTGGATGCGGGACGGGGAGCCGGCCGCGTACCGGCGCTCGTCCCGGAGGTGGTCCTGGGAGTGGTCGTCATGCCGCTGAGCCTGGCGAGACTCCGGTACGGGTGCCGAGAGCCCGCCGATGCTGGTACTGACAGCACCTGGCAGGCGACGCGGCGGGCACCGACGATGGTCGTGACGAGGGGGGCGTGAGGATGGGGACGGCACAGCGACGGCGGCCCGAGCTGGCCGCGTTCCTGCGCAGCAGGCGGGCCCGGGTGACACCGGCGGACGTGGGGATGCCGCCGGGGCTGCGGCGCCGCACGCCGGGGCTGCGCCGCGAGGAGGTCGCCCAGCTCTCGGGCGTCGGCGTCACCTGGTACACGTGGCTGGAGCAGGGCCGGCCGATCAACGCCTCCGGGCAGGTCCTGGACGCCGTGGCGCGCACCCTGCGGCTGGACCCTCCGGAGCGCGAGCACCTCTACCACCTGGCGGAGGTGCCGTACCCGCCCGCGCCGGAGGAGCTGGCGCAGACGGTGGGACCGGAGATCCAGGGCATCATCGACGCCCTGGTCCCGCGCCCGGCGGTGGTCTACAACTCGCGGTACGACATCCTGGCCGCCAACTCCGTCTACCGGGACCTGTTCTATCCGGAGCCGACAGCGGCCGGCCATCCTCCCAACGCGCTGTGGAGGCTGTTCACGGCGGACGAGGAGAGCTGCCCGCTGCTGTACCGGGAGCGGGAGCTGCCGGTGATGGTGGCGACCCTGCGCGCCGCCTACGGGCTGCACGCCGGGGAGCCGGCCTGGGAGGACTTCATACGCGACCTGTCCGCGGCGAGCCCGCTGTTCGCCGGTCTGTGGGAGACCGGCGACGTGGCGCAGCCGGGACGGCGGGTGAAGGTCTTCCGGCACGCGGACGTGGGCGAGCTGCGGATGACGTCGGTGTCGCTGTCGGTCAACGGCATGCCGGAGTGCCGGATCGTCGTCTACACGCCGGACGACGAGGAGACGGCGCGGCGCACGGCGGTGCTGCTGGAGCGCAGGGAGGGCCTGTGGCCGCCCACGGCGACGGCCGCGGCGACGGCGCGGGCGCAGGCCCGGACGCAGGTGCCGGCGCAGGTGCGGGCGCAATGAAAAGATCCCGCCCCTCAGGGGCGGGATCTCATCGACGATCTTTGACAACTCGACAGTGTGTCGACCCGTGGAGCTGCCGATCCGTGGAGCTAAGGAGAATTGAACTCCTGACCTCCTGCATGCCATGCAGGCGCTCTACCAACTGAGCTATAGCCCCTTGCCGTTCTTCCCGCTCGGCGGGGCGAACAAGAAGAACTTTAGCCTGCGACCTGCCGGAAAGTGAAATCCGGGTCCGGGCCCGGGACGACGGCCCGGACGACGCCCGGCCGCGGCTCAGTCGTCGTCGCCGAGGACCGGCTCCGGCAGGGTGCCGGCGTTGTGCTCCAGCAGGCGCCAGCCGCGGGCTCCCTCGCCGAGCACGGACCAGCAGCAGTTGGACAGACCGCCGAGGCTCTCCCAGTGGCGGGCCTCCAGGCCCAGGAGGCGCCCGATGGTGGTGCGGATCGTGCCGCCGTGGCTGACCACGACGAGCGTGCCGTCGTCGGGGAGCTTCTCGGCGTGCCGCAGCACGACCGGGGCGGCGCGCTCGGCCACCTCGGTCTCCAGTTCGCCGCCGCCGCGGCGGACCGGCTCGCCGCGCTTCCACGCGCCGTACTCAGCGCCGTACCGCTCGAGGATCTCCTCGTGCGTCAGGCCCTGCCACTTGCCCGCGTAGGTCTCGCGCAGCCCCTCGTCGTGGGTGACCTCCAGGCCGGTGAGCGCGGCGAGCTCGCCGGCCGTCCGGGCGGCCCGCTGGAGGTCGGAGGCGACGATCGCGTCGGGCCTGAGGGAGACGAGCAGCCGGGCGGCGCGGCGGGCCTGGGCGACGCCGGTCTCGGTGAGCGGGACGTCCGTGGTGCCCTGGAACCGCCGCTCCACGTTCCATGAGGTCTGGCCGTGCCGCCACAGGATGAGGCGACGGCCCCGGCTCTTGTCGCCGGGCACCTCGTCGGTGGTGCTCATCACCACTCACCGCCCGGCTCCGCCGCCTCCTCGGCCGCCCTCAGCTTGGCGTGCTCCTCGGCCTTGCCGCGGGTGGCCTTGGCGTCCTCGGGCAGTTCGATCTCGGGGCAGTCCTTCCACAGCCGCTCCAGGGCGTAGAAGACGCGCTCCTCGCTGTGCTGCACGTGGACGACGATGTCGACGTAGTCGAGCAGGACCCAGCGGGCCTCGCGGTCGCCCTCGCGGCGCACCGGCTTGGCGCCGAGCTCCTTCAGGAGCCGCTCCTCGATCTCGTCGACGATCGACTTGACCTGGCGGTCGCTGGGGGCGGACGCCAGCAGGAAGGCGTCCGTGATCGACAGCACGTCGCTGACGTCGTAGGCGATGATGTCGTGCGCCAGCTTGTCGGCGGCCGCCTGCGCGGCGGTGTTGATGAGCTCCAGAGAGCGGTCAGTGGCGGTCACTACGTGGCTTTCGGTCGGCGGTCACTTGGCATCAAGGGTCTCACGGACCGGCCTCGGCGCCCCACGTGATATGCACGCATCACGTGGGGCGCCGCCGGTCTCGGCGGGCCCGCTACTGGGACGACGACGGGCGGTAGTCCTGGCCGAGGACGACCATGACGTCCGCGCTCGAGGTGACCTTGCCCTTGGTGACGACGCCGGTGGACAGGCCCAGCGTCTTGGCGACCTCGGTGGCGTTCTCCTTGTCGGCGGCGTCCGTGTAGACCACCTTCGAGGTCGCCGCGGCGGAGGCGGTGCCGCCGTCCAGGAAGGTGAAGCCGCCGTTGAGGAGGACGACGCGGGCCTTCTGGGTGTTGTCCTTCACACCGCTGGCGTTCTGGACGGAGACCCGGACGGCGGCGTCCTTGGAGGGGCTCTTCGCGGTGCCGCCGAGCACGTCCTTGACCACACCGGCGCCGGTCTGCGCGCTGAGGGTGCCGTCGGCCTGGACGGGCAGCAGGGCGGTCTTGTAGTCGCCGCCCTTGGCGAGGTCGGCGAGCTTGGCGAGGAAGGTTCCGAGGTCCTTGTCGGTCAGCGACGGGTCCAGGATCTGCGCCAGGGTCTGCACGGTGGTCGTCGCGGCCGTCGGATCGGACGACAGCTTGCGCAGCACGCCCTGCATGACCTGCCCGAACCGCTGCAGCTGGGCGTTCTGGTTCTCGCCGGAGGCGCGGTAGGTGGCGTAGGCGACGGCCATCTTGCCGCTGAGGGTCTGGTTCTCGCCCCGGTGCACCAGGGGCGAGGCGCCCTTCTTGCCGGCGGCCGGGTCGGGGACGTCGGTGTCGGTGTCGACCTCGATGTTGCCGACGAGGTCGACAAGGTTCTGCAGGTAGGGGGTGTCCAGGCGCCAGGTGCCCTGGATCTGGGTGCCGAGGACGGTGTCGAGGGCGTCGCGGGTGCCGGAGGAGCCGTCGTCCGCGACGGACTTGGCGAGGGTGGTGGTGGTGCCGTCGTCGTCCGTGACGGCGAGCGAGTTGGGCAGCAGGACGGTGGTGCCCCGCTTGGTGGTGGTGTTGTCGACGAGCAGCGCCGTCGAGGTGCCGCCCTTCTTGGTGTTGTGCAGGTGGACGACGATCACGTCGCGGTTCTGGGCACCTGCGGCCGTCGTCCCGCCGGTCTTGGTGTCCGGGTCCGACAGGCCGGGGAGCTTCCCGGCGGCCCAGAGGTAGCCCACTCCGCCGACCGCGACCAGGGCCAGTACCACGACGAGGGCGATCAGGCGGCTGCGGGCGCGGCGCTTGGCCTCCTCGCGGCGCTCGGTGCGGTTCTCGGTGAAGTTCAGCCAGTCGATGACGTCCTCGGCGTCGCCCTCGGGCTCCTCGACGAACGCGAACTGCTCGGTGCGGTAGTCGCGTTCGGGCGGGGCGGAGGCCGGGGACGGCTCGGCGTCGGCGGGGCCGGGCTGCTGCGGGATGTGGGCGGTCTGCTCGGCGACCCGGGGCTGCCGGCCGGTGACCGCGCCCTGCGCCTGCCCCTGCCCCTGTGCCTGCCCGTAGGGGTCGTACCCGCCGCTCTGGGACGCGCCGGTGCCGTAGGGGTCGTAGGAGGGCGCGGACGGCTGCTGAGCTGTGCCGTAGGGATCGTACGGGGGCGCCGGCTGCTGGACGCCCGTGGCGTAGGGGTCGTAGCCGTAGCCCTGCTGCGGGGCCTGCGGCTGCGGCTGCGCGTACGGGTCGTAGGAGTCGTACGGCTGCTGTGGAGCCTGCTGGGGGTAGGGCTGCTGCGGAGCCTGCTGGGGCGGGACCTGGCGGTACACAGGCTGCCCGTACTCGTCGTATCCGACGAGCTCGTACTGGTCGCCCCCGTACCCAGCGTCGTATCGGTCGTTCACCGGTAGCCCCTCTCGGCTCACTCGCCGCGGTACAGCTTGCGCTTGTGGATGTAGCGCACGACTCCGTCCGGCACCATGTACCAGATGGGGTCGCCCTTGGCGACTCTCGCACGGCAGTCCGTGGAGGAGATGGCGAGCGCGGGCACCTCGACGAGCGAGACGCCGCCCTCGGGCAGCCCGTGGTCCGACAGGTGGTGGCCGGGCCGGGTGCAGCCGATGAAGTGCGCGAGGGAGAACAGTTCCTCGGAGTCCCGCCAGGTCAGGATCTGGCCGAGCGCGTCGGCGCCGGTGATGAAGAACAGGTCCGTGTCGGGGTTGAGGGCGCGCAGGTCGCGCAGCGTGTCCACGGTGTAGGTGGGGCCGCCGCGGTCGATGTCGATGCGGCTCACGGAGAACTGCGGGTTCTCGGCGGTCGCGATGACCGTCATCAGGTAGCGGTCCTCGGCCGGTGAGACGTGGCGGTGGGTCTTCTGCCACGGCTGGCCGGTCGGCACGAACACCACCTCGTCGAGGCCGAACTGGGCGGCGACCTCGCTGGCCGCCACCAGGTGCCCGTGGTGGATCGGGTCGAACGTTCCGCCCATGACCCCGAGGCGGCGCTTGCCCGGCTCCGAGCGGCCGTTGCCGGTGCCGGACGGGCGGAGTCCGGTGCCGTCCGCCGGGCGGGGCCCGGTGCCGTCCGCCGGGCGGGGCCCGGTGCCGTCCGCCGGGCGGGTCTGCGTGCCGTCGGCCGTGTCGTTCGCCGGACCGGTAGGCGTGTCCTGCTCTCCCATGCGTGCAGACCCTACCGGCCCGGCCTGAGGGCTCCGGCCGCCAGTTCCCCGTCGGCGGTCCGCGACGGGCTCAGCGGTCGCGGTTGAAGCGGGTGGTGACCCACAGCAGGAGCAGCAGGATGAGCAGGGCGCTGCCGCCGGTGACGTAGGGGCTGAGGCTCTCGTGGTTGCCGCCGTGCTCCTCACCCTCCGCGGCGAGGGTGACCAACTGGGCAGCGGTGCTGTGGAAGCTCATCTCGGCAGGACCTATCGCGTGTGGGCGGGATAAAGATGTCGGCCCATGGTAAGCGGGGGTCCCGTCGGCGATCACGCCGACTCCGCCGTTGGGAACCCCGGGCGGCGTTCAGTCGTCTTTCCGCTTGTAACCCCGTAGCAGGAACCAGGCGGTCAGCGCGCACCCCACGATCATCACGATCAGTACGACCCGGAGCAGGTTGCCCGCCCCCTGCCGCTCGGCGGCGCTCGTGGCCTCGGCCAGCCAGACGGCCGCGGGCGTGTGCTCCATGGCGACGGACTCCTTCGGTGTGGTGCCGTCCACGGTAACTCCGCCTAGGCTGGGCCCTGCTTCGGGGGCGCGAAGGACCGCACGAGGGACCGTAAAGGGCCACTCACACGCACATGGGGGACCACATGTCCGACGACGGCCACCAGCACGACGGGCACGAGAAGGCGCCGAGCAGGCAGCGCACACGCTTCCCGGGCATCTCCTCGCGCGCCTACGAGCACCCCGCCGACCGCTCCGCCCTGGTGGCGCTGCGCAAGCTGAGCGGCTTCGACACGGTGTTCAAGGCGCTCAGCGGCCTGCTTCCCGAGCGCAGCCTGCGGCTGCTGTTCCTGTCCGACTCGGTGCGCGTGTCCGACCAGCAGTTCGCCCATCTCCACGACATGCTGCGGGACGCCTGTTACATCCTGGACCTGGAGAAGGTCCCGCCGATGTACGTCAACCAGGACCCGCAGCCGAACGCGATGTGCATCGGCCTGGACGAGCCGATCATCGTGGTCACCACGGGCCTCGTCGAGCTGCTCGACGAGGAGGAGATGCGGGCGGTCATCGGCCACGAGGTGGGCCACGCGCTGTCCGGCCACGCCGTGTACCGCACGATCCTGCTGTTCCTGACCAGCCTGGCGGTCCGGGTCGCCTGGATCCCGCTGGGCAACCTCGCGGTCATGGCGATCGTGACGGCGCTGCGCGAGTGGTTCCGCAAGTCGGAGCTGTCCGCCGACCGGGCGGGCCTCCTCGTCGGCCAGGACCTGCAGGCGTCGATGCGCGGTCTGATGAAGATCGCGGGCGGCAACCACCTGCACCAGATGAACGTGGACGCGTTCCTGCAGCAGGCCGAGGAGTACGAGGCGGGCGGCGACCTGCGCGACTCCGTGCTGAAGATCCTGAACCTGCTGCCGCGCTCCCACCCGTTCACCACGATCCGGGCGGCCGAGCTGAAGAAGTGGGCGGCGTCCCGCGACCACCAGCGGATCATGGACGGCCACTACCCGCGGCGCGGCGAGGACAAGGACACGTCGGTCACGGACTCGCTCCGCGAGTCGGCGGCGCACTACTCCAGCAGCGTCAAGAACTCCAAGGACCCGCTGATGAAGCTGGTCAGCGACATCGCTGGCGGGGCGGGGGACCTGGGCGGCCGGGTCCGGCGCGGCTTCGGCGGGTTCGCGTCGGCTCCCCCGAAGGACCAGCCCCCGCAGGACCAGACGCCGCACGACCAGCCACCGGCCGACGGCCCCGCGCGGGACGACGACTGACCGCGACAGCCGACCAGGACGAGGACCGGGACGGGGACAGGGGTCACACCTTCGGCTGGGCGCTCTTCGCCAGGGAGCCGCACAGGGCCGTCGCGCCGCCCGTGTCGTACGGGTCGGTGCCCGCCGGACCGCCCGCCCTGGCCGTCTGGCCGGCCAGCAGCGGGCGCAGGTGGTTGGCCGAGTCCTCGGCGCAGGACAGGGGCCCGGCCTGGACGTAGGAGACGACGAGCTGCGCCTGGTGCAGGCGCAGGTCGTCGCGGTCGAAGCGGAAGTGCAGCTCGCGCCGCACGGTGAACAGCGAGGCGTCGGCCTTCGCGCCGGCTCCGGTGGGCCGCAGCGCGTAGACGAAGGTGTGGTCCGCGGTGACCTCGAGGGTGGCTGAGTCGGTCTCGGCGGCCTGCAGCGAGCCCTGGACCCGGACCCTGGCGTCGGCGAGCTCGGCGGCGGTCGGGTCGAAGCGGACCAGCCACCCGGTCGGCGCGTGCCGCCCGTCGGCCGTCGGCTGCGCGAAGCTCTGGTCGAACTGGCCGAGCTGGTCGGCGTCGAGCATGACCCGCACGGGGCGGACGCTCTGCCCGTCGAGCACCTCGGGGTAGAGCGAGGACCGCACGATGTAGTCCTTGGCCGTGGTCAGGGCGGCCACGACCTGGCCGTCGGAGAAGTGCGCGGTACGCCGAGTGGCGGGCAGCGGTATGCCCTCGGCGCCGACGCGGAACTGCGCGGCGGGGCTGTGCTCGTACAGGTACTCGGGATCGGCCGCTCCGGGCACCCTGCCCTGCGGGGACAGCGGGATCACGGTCATCCGCAGGGGCTGGACGGGCTGCCGCGCGCCCGGGGCCTGGTACGGGTGCCGCACGCCCATGTAGATCGCCGTGCCGAAGGCGACCGCGATCAGCATGACGAGGACCAGGGCCTGCCGGGACAGTCCCCGGCGCATCGGCGGGCGGCGGCGCACCGCGGGCGCGTGGTCGGCCATGCGCTCCTGCGCGGAGTACTCCTGCAGACGGGCAGCACGGACGAACGATTCGTCGAAGACGACGGACCGGTACTCGTCCTCCCCACCCCCGGGGGCGCCCTCGGGTGTCCCCTCAGGTGGGTCTCCAGGCCCTCCCATACCTTTCAGGGTAGGTCTCCTGAGGCTTCGGTAAACGCCCTGGTACACGACAAGTTGGGACAGCTTCGGAGGCCGGGACCCCTCCGACGGCCCCCGATGTCATCTGCCGGCGCTCCTGCCGGCCCCCTACGGGCCCTAGGGGCTGCGCGGGATGACCGGGACCGCGGGCTGGGAGTGGTCGGCCGACGCGGAGGGGGGCGCCGCACCGCTCTGCTCCGGGCCGGTCGAGGCGGGCGGCGGCACCTGGTCCTGACGGCTGGAGGAGCCGCCCCGGTAGACGGCCGCGAAGGCCAGGGCGACCATGCCGATCCCCATCACCAGGGCTAGCATCCAGGCGACCGGGCGGTGCCAGCGGACCTGCCTGCCGTACGGCCCGAAGGCGCGGTAGCGGCCCCCGTAGGCATCGGAGTCGTCCAGGTCGTCGAACTCCGGATCATGACCGAAACCGGCGCGGCCGCCGGGGCCGTAGCCGTCCTCGTAGCGGTCGCCTCTGCCGTGGGTCCGGCGGGCCTCCGCCTCGGAGGCCTCCGCTCTTGCCTGGGCGGCGGCCAGGAGGCGCTCCACGGCGGTCGGCTCGTGCACCGCGGCCGCCCGTACGAAGGCCTCGTCGAAGACCACGGAGGCGAACTCTTCGTCCGACACCCCGCGGTCGTGGTCGTCGTCGGGCTCCCAGCCGTCAGGGAACGGCGTGCCCCCCACGTCCTCCGGCACGGATCCAGAGTAGACCTGGGGGGTCATTTTGGGCAGACGGTATGGAAATTCATCCGCCTGATGAGACGGCCGCCCGGGATGGGGGCGCCTACCGGACGCGCGTGCCGACCGCATATGCGCCCCCGGCCGGCGGCCCGTCTCAGCGCCGCACGTGCCCGTCCCCGGTGACGATGTACTTGGTGCTGGTCAGCTCCGGCAGGCCCATCGGGCCGCGCGCGTGCAGCTTCTGCGTGGAGATGCCGATCTCCGCGCCGAAGCCGAACTGGCCGCCGTCGGTGAAGCGGGTGGAGGCGTTGACGGCGACCGTCGTGGAATCGACCAGCTGGGTGAAGCGACGGGCGGCCTGCTGCGAGGTCGTGACGATCGCCTCGGTGTGGCCGGAGGTCCACAGCCGGATGTGCTCGACGGCCTTGTCCAGCGAGTCCACCACCGCGGCGGCGATGTCGTAGGAGAGGTACTCCGTCTCCCAGTCCTCGGCCGTGGCCTCGACGACGGTCGCGGCGGAGTCCTTGGCGTAGGCCATCACCCGCTCGTCGGCGTGGACCGTGACCCCGGCCTCCGCGAGGGCGTCGAGGGCGCGCGGCAGGAACTCGGGCGCGATGTCCTGGTGGACGAGGAGGGTCTCGGCGGCGTTGCAGACGCTGACGCGCTGCGCCTTGGAGTTGATCAGGATGTCGACGGCCATGTCGATGTCGGCGTGGGCGTCGACGTAGACGTGGCAGTTGCCGGTGCCGGTCTCGATGACGGGGACGGTGGACTCGTTGACCACCGTGCGGATCAGCGAGGCGCCGCCGCGCGGGATGAGGACGTCGACCAGGCCGCGGGCGCGCATCAGCTCGCGCACGCTGTCGCGGCTCTCGCCGGGCACCAGCTGCACGGCGTCGGCAGGCAGACCGGCGCCGCCGACGGCGTCGCGGATGACCCGCACGAGGGCGGTGTTCGACTCGTAGGCGGAGGCCGAGCCGCGCAGCAGGACGGCGTTGCCGGACTTCAGGCACAGGGCGGCGGCGTCGACGGTGACGTTCGGGCGGGCCTCGTAGATGATGCCGACGACGCCGAGCGGGACGCGGACCTGGCGCAGGTCGATGCCGTTGGGCAGGGTGGAGCCGCGGACGACCTCGCCGACCGGGTCGGGCAGCGCCACGACGTCCCGGACGTCGGAGGCGATGGCGCGCACCCGCTCGGGGGTGAGCGTGAGCCGGTCGACGATCGCCTCGCTGGTGCCGGCCTCGCGCGCCTTGGCCACGTCCTTGGCGTTGGCCTCGATGATCTCGCTCGTACGGACCTCCAGCGCGTCCGCGATGGCGAGCAGCGCGTCGTCCTTCACCGCGCGCGGCAGCGGGGCGAGGTCGGCGGCGGCGGCTTTGGCGCGGTAGGCGGCCTGGGTGACCGGGGACATGGAGTCGTACGGCGAAAGCGTGGTCATGCCCGCAGCGTAGTGCTCCGCACGCGCGCGTTCACGGCTCATCCCACGAGTCGAGACGGGTTCAAAAGGGATGAACCCCCACCGACGACGCGGGCGGCGGGCCGTAGCCCTCGGCGACGCGCTGGTGGTACGTCTCGCGGTCGATGACCTCCAGGCCGACGATCTCCCAGGGCGGCAGCTTGGCGGTCTGCCGGTGCTCGCCCCACAGGCGCAGGGCCACGGCGGCGGCGTCGTGCAGGTCGCGGGCCTCCTCCCAGTAGCGGATCTCGGCGTGGTCGCCCGCGTACCTGCTGGTCAGCAGGAAGGGGTGGTCGTGGGCGAGCTGTTCGAGGCCGCGCCGCACCTCGGTCAGGGGCGCCTGGGCGCCGGAGACGCTGAGGGTGACGTGCCACAGGCGCGGCAGGTCCGCCGGTTCCTCGTAGCGGCCGCCGGCGGCGACGCTGGTCAGAGCGCGTTCCCCGCCGGCCGTGCGGGAGGGGGCGCCGGCGGCGCCGGCACTGCGGGACGCCGTCCCAGGGCGCACTCGTCTCACGACGGCCTCCTTTACGCAGGGTTCGAGCAGTGCTCGTGCGGAATGTGTCCCTGGGTCAAAGTTGAGCAGGCCGCAGACCGTCGCGTGGCACTTTTGCGGAACGTCCACCACCGGGAGCGGACGTTTCGGGCGTTTACGGGTGCAGGACCACCAGGTCGTCCCTGTGTACGACCTCCCGCTCGTACGCCGGGCCGAGTTCCCGGGCAAGTTCCCGCGTCGAGCGGCCGAGCAGCTGGGGGATCTCCTTGGCGTCGAAGTTGACCAGTCCGCGCGCCACCGCACGCCCCTCGGTGTCGCGCAGTTCGACCGGGTCGCCGGCGCTGAAGTCGCCCTCGACGGCGGCGATCCCGGCCGGCAGCAGCGACTTGCGCCGGTCCACGACCGCGCGCACCGCGCCGTCGTCCAGGGTCAGCGCCCCCTGCGGGGTGGACGCGTGCTGCAGCCACAGCAGCCGGTCGGCGGAGCGCCTGCCGGTGGGGTGGAAATAGGTGCCGGTGTCGCCGCCGGACAGCGCCTCGGCCGCGTGGACGGCGCTGGTCAGCACGACGGGGATGCCGGCCGCGGCGGCGATCCCGGCGGCCTCGACCTTGGTGACCATGCCGCCGGTGCCGACACCTGCCTTGCCGGCGCTGCCGATCTCCACGCCCGCCAGGTCGGCGGGCCCGCGCACCTCGGCTATCCGCGAGGTGCCCGGCCGGGACGGGTCGCCGTCGTACAAGCCGTCCACGTCGGACAGCAGCACCAGCAGGTCGGCGTGGACCAGGTGGGCGACGAGGGCGGCGAGGCGGTCGTTGTCGCCGAAGCGGATCTCGTCGGTGGCGACGGTGTCGTTCTCGTTCACCACCGGGAAGGCGCCCATGGCGAGCAGCTTGTCGAGGGTGCGGGAGGCGTTGCGGTGGTGGGCGCGGCGGCTCATGTCGTCGGAGGTGAGCAGGACCTGGCCGACGCGGACGCCGTAGCGGGCGAAGGACGCGGTGTAGCGGGCGACGAGCAGGCCCTGCCCGACGCTGGCGGCGGCCTGCTGGCGGGCCAGGTCCCGGGGGCGGCGGCGCAGGCCGAGCGGGGCGAGTCCGGCGGCGATGGCACCGGAGGAGACGAGGACGATCTCCCGCTCTCCTCCGCCTCCCCGCCTCCCACCACCACCCTCAGCGGAGGCCCTTCGGGCCGCCCATTCGTTTCGGCTCTTGGCGAGCACGTTGACGAGCGCGTCCACGCGGTCGGCGTCCAGGCCGCCCGACGCCGTGGTGAGCGACGAGGATCCCACCTTGACGACGATCCTGCGGGCCTCGCCCACGGCCTGCCTTGCCCCTGCCACGTGCTCTCTCCACTTCCCTGCGCGTGGCAACAATCTACGCGAACGGGGCCGCCGCGCATGCGGCGGTCCGGTGTGCGGACAGCGGTCGTTCTCTCAGTAGCCGCGGACGACTGTGCGCATCGACACGAAGTTCGACTTGTACTGATCATGGATGGAGTCGCTCTTGAAGCGCAGCAGCGCTTCGTCGTTCTCACGCAGTGAGGAGACGTCGTAGTTCGGGCTGCCGGTGAACACCCACTTGGTGTCCTTCTGGCCCGCGTACGTGCCCTCGATCAGCATGTACTTCGAGTGGATGAGGTCGCCGTCGTCCTGGTTCAGCTCGTAGAGCTTGATGCGGTCATGGCCGGACAGGGTGTCGGCGACGCCGGTGCCCAGGTGACGGTAGACGACGTCGACCCAGCAGTTCCGGTCGGCCAGTTGCCGGAGCTTGTTCGCGATACCGGTGCGGGTGAGGTCCCACGCTCCGATCCGGATCTGCGTTCGCCCCGTGGGCGTACCGACAGACGTGTTCCCCTCGCAGGTGACGTTGTCGAGGATCTCGACGATGGTGTCGGTGGAGTCGTCCGTGCCGGCACGCGGGAAGAAGTACAACTTCACGTCGCCCGAGGTCGTCATGCGGTAGTAGTCGTCCGTCTCCCGGTCCGGAGAAGCGGCCAGGTCCGCGAAGTAGTCCACGTATGCCGTGTACAGGGGGGTGTTCCCGACCACCGTGACGGCGTTGTTCCAGTAGTCCACGGTGTTGTGCGGGGTCAGGTTCGCCGAGGACTGGACGACGACGTCGTCCGCGCCGCCGGTGCGTGAGAAGAGGTAGAACTTGTTGTGCATCCGAGGAGTTCCGGCGTTCCCGATGCACGCCCGGTGCACGCACCGCTTGACGTAGGAGTTCGCCGACCGGTCGGTGCCCAGCGCGGTCCTCAGCTTGGCGTAGGACGCGTCGTTGTCCTCGGAGGCGTCCAGCACGATCCGGACGTGCACTCCGCGCGCGCTGGCCGCGATGAGCTCGTCCACGAAGCCCATGTCCGTGATGACGTAGACAGCGAGCCGCAGTCGCGCTTCGGCGGGAGCCTGACGGACCAGATTCTCGATGTGGTCCACGATCGCGTTCTGCTGGGTGGCGGTGCCCTGCGGGTCGTTGAAGACTGCCCCGGTGGTGATCGCGGCCGTGGCCGCCGGCACTTCGTCGGCCACCGCCGGCACGGGGTCCGTCCCGGTGATCAGGACGGCCGCGAGGGCGGCCAGGACAGCGAGACCGCGCATGAACGACGACTTGAGAGCCATGAGGGTTCCTCGGGTGTCGGTGGCCGGCCGTGTGGTGGCCCCGGGGCCGTGATCCGGGGCCACCACACGGCGTGTCGGGACGGTCAGAGACCGGCGACCTGCTGGATCCAGTCGAGGCTGGTGGGAACCGTCGCGGCGTTCATCGGTCCGACACAGATGCCGCCCTGCACGCCCGTGGTCGACGTCACGCCGACCTGGTAGCGGCTGCCGTCGACGAGCTTGAACTGCGGACCGCCGGAGTCGCCGGCACAGGCGATGCCGTTGCCCTTCGAACTCCTGATGCCCCGGCCGTCGAAGGCGTCCGTGCTGTTGATGTCGGTCACCTTGATCGTCGCGCGCCTCAGGCTCTTGGACGGGGACCCGTAGTAGTTGCCCGTCGTGCCCCAGCCGAAGATGTAGTTGGTGGTGCCTTCCACCGGGCTGGCGCTCGCCAGCCGTACGTGCTCGGCATTCGCGTCGCGCGTCAGGTGGAGCAGAGCGATGTCGTGGCTGGTACGCCACTTGATGTCGTCCACCTCGATCACACCGCCGCCCTCGTTGTACTTCAGGCTCTTCACCCTGACCTGAATCTTGGACGCGTCCTGGCCCACCGGCGTGTTCGCGAAGCAGTGCTTCGCGGTGAGAATCCACCGCTCCGCGATGATGGAGCCGGAACACAGCAGGTTGCCGCGCCCCGTGCCCGGGTCGTCGTTGTCCCAGAGGATCGCGGCCAGACCGTCCGACGACGTCGCGAGTTCGCCGTTGACGACTGCGGGCTCGTCTGACACCGCGTCAGCGGAATTGGCTATCGGGGTGCGCTGGGTGATGTCCGCGTCGTCCGCCGACGCGGTGGGCACACCCGCGGCCAGGACGGACGCTCCGACGACTGCGACAGTGGTCACGAAGGTGCGAATTCTCACGGATCATCCTTCTGTCAGGGTCTGCGGGCAGAAAGATGATCGGCACCACCGCTGAAAATGTACTGAAACACCGTTGAAAGGGGCCGCACGAGAAGGACTGAAGACTCCGCCGCCACAACCCGAAGAATCGTCACCAAGACGACAAATTCAATAAATCAAGAGATGTCTTGGAACGAGGGTGTCATGCGTCAAGTCGTGGGTTAAATTTGCAACAACTTGGGGGAACTTGAAGAAAACAAGGGGGAGGCAATGCAGCGCATCCAGTTCCGGCTGCTGGGACCGGTAGGCGTCTGGCTGGGAGACCAGCCATTGGGGCCGACCACCCCACAACAGCGCAGCGTTCTCGCGGTACTGCTCATCGACGCCAACCGCGTCGTTTCCATGGACAACATGTCGCGTGCACTTTGGGGGGAGAATCCACCGAATTCCGCCCGGAATGCCATTCAGGGATATGTGAGCAGACTGAGACGCGTGCTGGCGCCGTCATCCGAGGCGGAGATCATCACGCAGCCGGGCGGATACTCCCTGCGGGCGGAAAAAACACAGATCGATCTGCACCTTTTCCGGAGCCTGGTCGGCACCGCTCAGCACACCGACGCGACGAGAGCCAGCGCCCAACTGGAGCACGCCCTCGAACTGTGGAGCGGCCCGCCGCTCGCCGGTGTGTCGGGCCACTGGCTGCCATCGAGAGTCGGCATACACATCGAGGAGGAACGCCTGTCGGCTCTCGAGGAGCATGCCGCGGCCACCCTTGCGGCAGGGCGTCTCCAGGAGGCGACGATAGAACTCACCTCACTCATCCGGGACCATCCCCTGCGCGAACGTGCGGTGAGCCTGCTCATGACGGCGTTGCACCGATCCGGCAGACGCGCCGAGGCGTTGCGGGTGTTCCAGGCCACCCGTCAACACCTCGTGCGGGAACTGGGCCTGGAACCGGACGGCATTCTGCGCGCCACGCATCAGCAGATCCTGACCGACGCACCCACGCTCCTCCCCACCTGATTCGGTGGTTGGTGCGGCTCCGGTCCGAACGAGCGCCGCACGCGACTCGGAGACCAGCCCCACGGAACCTCAGCGGTCAGGCCGCCGCTGCCGTCCCGCCGGGGGCCGTGAGCACCCGGCGGGCCTTCCGCACGGCCCTGCGCAGCACGGAGTCGGCGGCGCCCTCCCGGTAGCCCGGGAAGGCGCGGGCCTCGCGGGGTGCGGCGAGGTAGACGGAGTCCGGGACGCCCGCCCGCTCGTCGCGGAAGTGCGGGTAGACGAGGTAGAGGCGGCGGCCCTTCTTCTCCAGCAGGGCCGGGGCCTGCTTCTTGGCCTTGACGAACCGCAGGACCTCCGTGAGGAGTTCGGGGCGCTGCTCGGCCACCAGGTGCAGTCTGAGCCGCTCTTCGACCTTGAGGCGGCGGGCGACGCCCTCGGTCCAGTACTTCTCCGTCAGCGGCCGCGCCAGTTCGAACTTGTGCCGTCGTACCTCCTCGCTGTCCTTGAGGTACTTGGGGCCGAACTGCGGCAGCAGGGTGATCAGGAAGGGCCGGATCATGAGCGCGTCGCGCCGCTCGCCGGCCGGGACGTGCTCGGCTATCAGGTTCATCAGGGCGCGGGCGGAGTCGAAGCGCAGGGTGTAACTCCCGCTCTTGGTCACGTGCTTGCCGTCCGCGCGGCCCACCAGGTAGTAGCAGGTGTGGTCGGCGACCACCGAGACGCCGTTCGCCCGCAGGTAGGCCTCCATCGTGAACAGCGCGTCCTCGCCGGTCCACAGGGACTCGTCGAAGCGCATGCCGTGCCGCTCCAGGAAGTCGCGGCGGAACAGCTTCTGCGCGCTGAGCGTGAACTTGATGTTGGAGGAGAAGACGTCAGTACGGTCCAGGGTCTTGCCCCACATCGACTGCGGCGGCTTGCGGTTGATCCCCTCGACCCGGCCGAGCACCACGTCGGTGCCGTTGCGGTCGGCCATCGCCACCATGCGCTCCAGCGCCTCGGTGCCGAGCCGGTCGTCGGCGTCGAGGAAGAAGACGTAGCGCCCCGCCGCCTTCCCCAATCCGACGTTGCGCGGGCCGCTGGGCCCGCCGGAGTTGTCCTGCCGGATCACCGTCACCGGCATGGGCGCGCGGGCGGCGAACTCCTCGAGGTACTCCCCCGTGCCGTCCGTCGAGCCGTCGTCGACCGCGATGACCTCGATACGTGCCGGGTCGATGGTCTGCGACTCGACGGAGGCCAGGCAGTCGATCAGATAAGGCATCGCCTCGTAGGCCCCGATGATCACACTGACATCAGGCTGCGCGACGCTCACGGTTCCCCCTTGGTCAAAGGTGTATTTCCCCCGTATCGGCATAATCGCAACCTGTTAGACGGGGGACCGCCCGAGGAGGTTGCCTCACGACTCGGAATGAGTGACGCACGTCACATGACGCGCGGACTTGACGCACGGCCCGTGACGGCCCACCAGGCCGGACACCCTGACAGTACGCACGGCGGGTGAGAGCCGCTCAGCGAGCGGTACGAGGAAGCGGTAAGAGACGGGAAAGGGCCCGGGCCCCGAGGAACGTTCCTCGGGGCCCGGGCCCGTCGTGTCCGGCGGCGCGCGGTCAGCGCCTGGTCGCGCCGTCCGTGTCGCCGTTCGCCGGCACCGGCTGCTGCGCGGACAGCGCGTCCGACAGCTCGTCGGCCCCGGCGGCGCCGGCCGCGGCCCGCGACTCCTGGCCGAGGTTGCGGGTCTCGGCCTTCAGCGCCAGGTCGGCCACCGCGGTGTTGAACTGCACGATGGACGCCGGCTCGTCGGGGCCCAGGAGGTACTGCTTGAGCTCCTTGCGGTCCTCGGCCAGCGGGTCGGCCGCCGGGTCCCGGACCGCGCCCAGCAGCTCGCCCAGTTCGGCGGCGCTGTTGGACAGGATCACCGCGGCGCGCACGGCCGTGTTCTGCCGCTTGAACTCCTCGGCGCCCAGCTCGGCGGAGTCCGTGACCGCGTACGGCTTGCCGCTGGCGATGAAGTCGGAGACCACGCTGGAGATGTCGGAGACCATCGCGTCGGAGACGTTGAAGCAGTCGTACAGGCGCGGCTCGGCGCCCGTGATGACGCGGTGCTCCCAGTCGGGGAAGGAGCGCCAGTAGGCGTCGTTCCACTCGTCCCGCAGCCGGGCGATCTCCTCGTGCTTCTGCGGGTCGGCCACGCCGTCGCGGCTGGCCTCGGCCTCGTCGCCCCGGCCGCCGGCGGCACCGGACAGCTCGGCCAGCCGGGCCTCGACGCGGGCCAGCTCGGCCTTGGCGCGGTCCTGCGCGGCGGCGTCGGCGGTGAAGCGGGGGTCGGCGGCCCGCCCGGCGGCGGCCTTCTCGACCAGGGCGGTGATGCGCTGGTGGGCGGCCTTGGCGTCGGCGCTGCGGGTGCCGGTGAAGGGGTGCGGCTTGTACAGGACACGGACCGGCGGGTCGGCCGTGACGAGCTTCTTCACGATGTTCTCGCCGGCCAGCAGGATCGAGGTGTTGCCCGGGTTGTCGTCCCAGCCCTCCCAGGTGGGCGCGTACAGCACGGTCGGGCAGCGTCCGTCGGCGGCGTCGCCGCGGGGGCCCTCGGAAGCGCCCCGCCAGGTCTGGATCGGCGCCAGCTGCGGGCGGCCGACCTCGACGATGTCCTCGTCGCGGACGCCGACGTCCGCTATGGCGTAGCGGTCGCGGCCCGCGCGGCCGGCGGTCCACACCTCGTCGTACACCTTGCTGAAGGGGTTCACGCTGGCGAGCTTGTCGCTGTCGCCGTGGCCGATGAAGACGTGCTTCATGGTGGGCACGCGCAGCAGGTGGATGTTCTTGCCGACGTTCGCCGCGTACAGCGCGACCCGCACGGTGGACAGGTCCATGTTCATCAGGTGCACACCGCCGGGCACGCAGACGACGGGGACCGTGGTGGGCGCGAGGTTCGCCAGGATGACGCGCTCGCGCAGGATGACCAGCGGCCGGGAGTCGAGCTGCTCCATCGTCTCCAGCCACATGTTGACCTGGTAGGCGGAGTCGCGGGAGCCGGAGAAGTACAGCACCGTCTGCGGCTGGTACTCGCGCAGCCAGTCGTCGACGGCGGCCAGCACCTTGTCGGCGGTCGGCGGGATCTTCCGGCCGCGGACGTACGGCATCAGCGTGAGGACGTACCCGCAGCCCAGCACGAGGGTGACGCCGATGCCGGTGAAGGCGGCCACGGGCGAGTCCATGGCCGCGGAGACCAGCACGCCCACCACGGCGGCGAGGTCGAGGTGGAGCATCTTCTCGGCCGAACGGTTGAGCAGGCGGCGCGGCGGGGCGTCCGGGATGCGGATGCGGGAGGCCAGATCGACGTTGCGGGTGGCGACCGGCATCCGGCGGCGGTTGCGGATGAGGGTGACCAGGGCGCCGTGCGGGGCCTGCAGTCCGTAGAAGGCGATGAAGCCGGCGATCGCCCCGTAGAAGACCAGGTTGTCCGACAGGGACATCCGGGCGAGCAGCAGGACCAGCAGCAGCTGGCGGATCAGGAAGCGGATCGACAGGCCGGCGCGGACCTTGCTGAGCCGGTTGACGAGGTAGCTGCCCTTGCGGTGCAGATAGTGGTCCGCCAGGTACGTCACGGCGGCCGCTGCCGCGAAGGCGTAGACGCTCGGGACGAGCGCGGCCAGCATGAGTGCCGGGTAGCCCAGCATCATGAGGACCGCCGCGGCCAGTTCGGCCGCGCTGCCCACCCGGGCGACGCGAATAGCGGTGGATATCACGGAGAACCTGCTCTGGGAGGGGGGGGAGTGCCGGTTTGTTCTAAGATGCGCAGGATTTGCGGGTAATGCATCTGGTACGGACTCAGGCCCCTGCGAACGCCCGCTTAACGGGCAATCTCAGAGGCCTGAATTACCGAAGTCCAATTGCGCCGATTATTACACGCCGTCCTGACGGTCCAGCACCGAGGCCAGCGCCTGCTCAAATCCGGTGGCCTTCGCCGCTCCCGCCGTCGGGTCCTGCTGGCGGACGTCGATCACGTGCCCGGTCAGTTCCGAGAGCAGCACGTCGAGCGAGGTGCGCGCCACGGCCTCGGATGACAGCAGGCTGCCCGCGGGCTCCTGGCCGAAGGCCTTGGTGCGCATCGGCGTGGCGGTGCGCTCGGGGTTGATGCAGTTGACCCGGATGGCCTCGCCCGCCCACTCGTCGGACAGCGCCTGGGTGAGGTTCACCATCGCGGCCTTGGTCGAGGAGTAGAGGCTGTACTCGGCGCGGCCCCGGGTGTAGCTGCTGGAGGTGTAGAGCAGCAGCTGGCCCTTGGTCTCGACGAGGTACTTGTAGGCCGAACGGGCGATCTGCACCGGGGCCAGGTAGTTGACCTTCAGCGCCTCCTCGATGGTGGCGTTGTCCGTCTCGGCCAGCTTGCCTATGCGCAGCACGCCCGCGGTGTTGACGACGTAGTCGATGCGCCCGGTCTCCGCGTACGCCTTGGACAGCGCGTCGTCGACCTCCTCCGGGTTCTCCACGTGCGTGCCCGTGGTGGAACGGCCCAGCGCGTACACCGTGGCGCCGTAGGACTCGGCGAGTTCGGCGATGTCCTTGCCGATGCCGTAGGAGCCGCCGAAGATGACGATCGTCTTGCCGGTCAGCAGCTCGCGGTAGGCGTCCTCGCCGTTCTGCTCGGGGGCGGCCGTGGAGGCGAGCTGGAAGAGCTTGTCGGCGATGAAGACGTCGACCGGCTGAGTGACCTTCATGTTGTACTCGTCGCCGGCGACGACGTGGATCGGCACGTCGGGCAGGTACTTGAGCACGACGGAGCAGTCGTCCGTGGCCTGGAAGTTGGGGTCGCCGGCGGCGACCTGGTAGGCGCGGCGGATCGTGGACAGCTTGAAGGCCTGCGGGGTCTGGCCGCGGCGCAGCCGGGAGCGGTCCGGGATCTCGGTGATGAACTCGCCGTCCTCGCCGTGCGTGCGGGTCACGATGATGGTGTCCGCGGACGGGATGGCGACGTCGACGGCCTGGTAGCGCTCCAGGGCGGCGACGCAGTCGTCGATCACCCGCTGCGACAGCAGGGGGCGTACGGCGTCGTGGAAGAGGACGTTGAGGTCCTCGCCCTCGGCCAGGCCCTCGCCGAGTGCCTCGATGGCGCGCTCGGTCGTCTCGTTCCGCGTGGAGCCGCCCTCGATGATCTTCTTGACCTTCGTGAACCCGGCCTTGGCCACGATCTTTTCGACGTCGGGCACGTAGCCCGGCGCCATCAGCACGATGATGTCGTCGATCGAGTCGGCCTTCTCGAAGGTGGTCAGGGTGTGCTCGATGACAGCCTTGCCGGCGATCTTCAGCAGCTGCTTGGGGATCGACAGACCCACGCGCTGGCCGGTGCCACCGGCCAGGATCACTGCGGTGGTACGGGGCTTGGCTATGTGCTGGGACACAGGAGACCTACCTTGGGGCGACAGGGAACGGGGAAATGGTCCCACTTGCGGTTACCGCAGTGCAAGGTGAGCGCCGTTCGCCGCATATGTGCGCGCCATCTGTCATTCATCTTGCACCGCCGGTGACGGACGAGTCCGTTCGTGGCGCCGGTGGAATTGCGGTGAGTCACTTCACAGGGAGTTCACTTGGCCGGGTGACGCCCGAACGGCTCAACGGCGCCGCAGCCGCTTGAGACAACGGTGGCCGAGCACCTTCACGAGTTCCTTGGAAGGCGTCTGATGAACCGTACGCGCCTTGGCCGGGTCGGTGTGCCGCACGGGTGCCGCGGCGGCCGCGGCGAGCGCGCCGTACAGTGCCTGGGCGGCCACCTCGGGGGCGATCCGCGGCTCGGCGGGCGCCTCCCGGACCTGGGGTCCCGGCACGGCCGACAGCAGCGCGGGGTCGCCGATGACGCGCACGCCGGTGCCGCCGATCCGCCCGGCCATCTCGGCGCCGATCGCGGCGGCGGCCTCCAGGGCCCAGACCGGGGTGGCGATCTTCACGTCCTCGGGCGACGGACTGCACGCGTTCTTCATGTGCATCACCGCGCCGTTGCGTACGAGCCGCGAATACAGCTCGGCCGGCAGCTCATTGCCGCGGAATTCCTTGTTAAGATTCCGCAGCATTTCGGTCTCGGCGAGGGTAAGAGAACGGTTGGCCGTGTCCGGGACCGGTTGCAGGAGATTCTGCGGGAGGCCGAGGAGCGCCTCGAAGGTGCGCAGCAGCCCGCCCTTGTCGCGGTCGTCCACCACGACGACGGTGACCCGCTCGGGGCCGGCTGCCCGCACCCAGCGCTCGACCAGCCGGTCGTGCCGGTGCCGCCGCCAGAAGCTCGGGTTGGGCTGCTCGTACGGGGCCTTCCTGAGCATGTGCTCGAGCCAGTTCCCGTAGTCCATGCGCAGGCCGTTCTGCACGTACTGCTGCCACTGCGAGGGCATGATCTTCGCCAGCGGGCGCAGCGTCACCAGGACGTGCACGCGGTCACCGCCGAGCTGCTCGACGATCCGCGCGGCGGTCGCGTCGTCCTCGGCGTCGGCGAAGAACTCGCTGCTGACGACGGAGGTGCGCCCGCCGGTGGCGTTCACCTGTTCGAGGAGTTTGCGCCAGTGCCGGCCGGTGGGCACCGGGTCGCCCAGCATGGCGGGCCGGGCGCAGGCGGCCAGCGCGGCTTCCATGGGGTGCCTGGTGTGCGCCGGGAACACGACGCCGTGCGCGGGCAGCAGATCCCTGGCGGCGAACAGCGCGCCCTGGATCGAGGTGGTCCCGGTCTTGTGCGGGCCGATGTGCAGCAGCCGGGTGCCGGCGGGCAGCGGGGCGATGCCGTTCACCCGGGCGTCGTCTCTCGTACAGTCCGTCTCCATGGTCAGAGGATGGTAAGAGCGCTTCCTGAGACCTGGCTGAGGCTTCCTGAGACCTGGCTGAGAGAGGCCCGGCTGAGAGAGGCCCGGCACGCAGGATGAGTCCCAGGCCCTCTCCTCACACCGGCTTCTCACGCCAAGGGCGTCACGCCGGTACGACCCCGGGGCGGCCGGACTCGACCCGCAGCCGCGCCAGGGTGCTCGGCGTCGCCTGCGGGCGGACCACCGTGTCCACGACCCGGACCTGCGCGTCGATGCCGTCGTGGCGGATGTCGAAGAGGTGGTAGCCGCGGTGGGCGTCGATCAGCTTCCAGTGCGGATTGTCCGGCATCCGCGGATCCCACGTGGCGTGGAAGGCGGCCTGGTCCTGGTCGCCGTTGCTGGAGATGGAGGTGCCGACGAACTCGGCGCCGACGACATCGGATTCCGGGTCGGCGAAGTCCTCCTTCAGATCGCTGATCATCGTCAGGTGCCGGTCGCCGCTGAGCACCACCGGATTGCGGACGTCCGCGAACTCCCGCATCAGCGCGTTGCGTTCGGCCTGGTAGCCGTCCCAGGCGTCGTAGTACCAGAGCTTGCCCTCGCCGATCTGCAGGTCGGTCTCGGCCATCATGATCTGCGAGGCGATCAGGTTCCAGCGGGCCGGCGAGTCGTGCAGCCCGTCGAGCAGCCACTGCTTCTGCGCGGCGCCCAGCATGGTCGTCGACGGGTCCTCGGCGCCGGCCTGGCTCGTGGCCTGGTCGCTGCGGAACTGCCGGGTGTCCAGGACGTTGAGCCGGGCCAGGCGGCCGAACTCCAGGCGGCGGTACATCTGGATGTGCGGGCCGTCCGGGATCGCGGTGGCGCGGACCGGCATGTGCTCGTAGTACGCCTGGTAGGCCGCCGTCAGCCGGGCGACGAACGCGTCGTGCGACTGCTTGCCGGGGTCCTGCGGGATCTCGCCGGCGAAGTCGTTGTCGACCTCGTGGTCGTCGAAGGTGACCACCCAGGGGGCGTTCGCGTGCATCGCGGCGAGGTCGGGGTCGCTGCGGTACTGCGCGTAGCGGTTGCGGTACTGCGTCAGGGTGTACGGCTCCCCGGTCCCCTCGTGCCGTCGTACGCCCGTCGACGACGGCGTCGACTCGTAGATGTAGTCGCCGACGAACAGGACGACGTCGGGGTCCTGGGCGAGCATGTCGGCGTACGGCGTGAAGTAGCCGTGCTGCCAGTTCTGGCAGGAGGCCAGCGCGACGCGCAGCGAGCCGCCCCGGCTGTGCGGGTGGGGGGCCGTGCGGGTGCGGCCGGCCGGGGAGAGCACGCCGCCGGCGCGGAAGCGGTACCAGTACGCGCGGCCCGGGCGCAGGCCCCGTACGTCGACGTGGACGCTGTGCCCGTACTCGGGCCGGGCCTGGACGGCGCCCCGGCGCACGGGCTTGCGGAACCGCTCGTCCTCGGCGATCTCCCACTCCACGGGCACGACGTCGTCGGGCATGCCTCCGCCATTGAGCGGGTCGGGCGCGAGCCGGGTCCACAGCACGACCCCGTCGGGCAGCGGGTCGCCGGAGGCGACGCCGAGGGCGAACACGCCGTCGGGCAGGGAGGCCGCGGCCGCCCGGGCGGTGCCGGGCAGCCACAGCTGGGCGGAGGCGGCGGCGCCGAGAACGGCGGCGCCGGCGGTCAGAAAGCGGCGTCGGTCGGGTGAGCTGGTGCCGGTCATCAGCGAACTCCCTTGCCTCGCTTGCCTCTTGGACATGTCGAAGCTCACGCTTCGGGGCGGTCCGCCCGTTGAACGCGGAAGCTCGCGCGCATGACGAATCGGCAGACAGCAGAAGACCCGTTGCGACACGGGAACAACAGGGTGAACGTCGTTTCGTCGCAACGGGTCACGACACACGTCGCGGACGCGGGTCGGGGAGCCTGTGGCCGATCCTCCGTCAGTCGCCCAGCGACCTGCCGAACAGGGCGCCGGCGCGGGGCAGTCGGACGGTGCCCGCGCCGAAGGAGAACGACCCGCTCGCGGTGATGCCGGAGGAGGACGGGGAGAAGACCCACACGGAGCCGTCGGAGGCGTTCTCGTCCGGGTCGCCGACGGCCAGTCCGTCCTTCCGGTCGCCGTCGCCGTCGACCAGGGAGGTCTCCACGCCGAAGCGGTCCGCTTTCTCGGCGGTGCCGGGCACCCCGCGGGTGTTCTGGCTGAAGGACCTGGCGCCGGTGCCGGTCGGTCCGTTCGCGCCGCCCCGCAGCACGAGGACCCTGCCCGCGTCGGTGACGCCGTCGAGGTCCTCGCCCGGCAGGCCGGTGGCCACGTCGAGGTAGCCGTCGCCGTCGGTGTCGCCGATCGACAGGGCCGATCCCATGCCGTCGCCGCGCTCGCCCACGCCCGGCACGCCCGGGGTGTCCTGGTTGATCCACACCGGCTTGCGCGTGCCGGAGACGCCGTCCGGGCCGCCGTAGACGACGCCCAGGGCACCGCCCTCGGTGGGCATCTCGACGTCGCTGTCGTAACCGTCGAAGGAGTGGCCTACGACGATGTCGCCGTAGCCGTCCTTGTTCAGGTCGCCGATCGCGACCTCCTCGCCCCCGACGGGGCGGCCCACGGCGTCCTTGGGTGAGCCCTTGCGGGTGAGGCCGTCCGGGCCGCCGGTGAGCAGGGCGATCCCGCGCGAGTCGGGCTCGTCGGGGCTGCTGGTGCGTACGACGAGGTCGGCGATGCCGTCGCCGTTCACGTCACCCGCCGCGAGGGACCGGCCCCGCAGGGAGCGGTCGGGGTCGACGGTGAAGTACGTCGTCCGGGTGCCGGGCCTGTCCCGGGTGAACGGTCCGTGCACCACGGCGCCGTCCGCCTGCGCGGTGTCCGGATGGATGCCGAGACGCACCAGGTCGGGGTGGTGGTCGCCGTCCACGTCGGCGACCGTGTAGTCCCGCATCGCCATGGCGTCCGGCAGCCCGGACAGCACCGTCGGCCGGGCCGAAAGCCCCTTGGGGCCGCCCCAGTTGACCTCGATGAACGTGCCGTGGTCGCCGTCCACCGGGGTCCAGGACACGACCGAGAGCAGGTCGGCGTAACCGTCCTCGTCGAGGTCGGCGGTGCGCAGCCCGGAGCCGTACCCGGTCTCGGGCGAGTCCGCGTTCTCCCGGGCGGCCCAGCTCAGCACCTGCCTGCGGGAGGTGGACAGCCCGCTCGCCGAGCCGTACAGCACGGTGACCGCGCCCGCCTTCGGCAGGGTGCCCAGCGCGGTTCCGGGCGCGCCGATCGCCAGGTCGGGGTAGCCGTCGCCGTTGAAGTCGTCGTGCAGTCGCCTGCCGCTGGGGCCGGTGCCGGCCGTCGCCTGGGCGGCGGGGACGGTGAGGAGGCCGGCGGCGAGCGCCAGACCGGCGGCGAGCGCGAGCGCCGGCCGCCCGCGGCGGGTGCGCGGGCGGCGGGTGCGTGAGGTCATGGAACCTGTCCCGGGTTCGTGAGCGGAGGTCAGTCGGAGAACACGGCGCCGAGCTGGGCGCCGGACGCGGTCGTGCCCAGCGTCCCGGCGCCGAAGACGAAGGAACCCCTGGCCGTCGCGCCGGCGGAGGTGGCGCGGAACACCCAGACGGCGCCGGCGCGGGAGTCCTCCCACGGCGCGCTGACGACCGGCTCGGCCCTGCCGTCGCCGTTCGCGTCGACGAGGTGGACGGCGAGGCCGAAGCGGTCGCCGGTCTCGGCCACGCCCGGAACGCGCGCGCTGTTCTGACTGAACGCCTTGGTCCCGGCCCCGGTCGGCCCGGCCGGCCCGCCCGGGATGACGACGAAGGCGCCGGCGTCCCTCAGCCCGCCGAAGTCCTCCTCCGAAACGCCCGCCAGGATGTCGCCGTACCCGTCGCCGTCGACGTCCCCGACCGAGAAGTGGTTGCCGAACTGGTCACCCAACTCCTGGACGCCCGGCACCCCGGGCGTGTCCTGGGTGATCACGCGGGGGGCGGTGTCGGTGAGGCCCTGCTTGCCGGCGCGCAGGACGCGGAGGGTGTTCCGGCCGTCGGCGACGAGGTCGGCCCGGCCGTCGCCGTCGAGGTCGCCGAGCGCCACGCTGTCGGCCTTCGGACCGTCCAGTCGCGTCAGACGGACGGGGGTGCTCAGTCCGTCGCGGCCGCCGCGCGAGTAGTAGACATAGTTGCCGTAGGTGCCTTCGTCGTCCCAGCCGTCGGACGCGCGGCCCACCGTCACGATGTCGTCGGCGCCGTCGCCGTCCGTGTCGCCGACCGCCACCGTGACCACGATCTTCATCGGCTCGTCCTCGTCGGTGAAGGGCTGCCCGTCCTGCACTGCCGCGGGAACGCCGTCGCGGCCGAACGGGCCCCACATCACGCGGCCGTTGCGCGCCAGGTCCTGGTGCCCGTCGCCGTTGAAGTCGCCGGCGACGGTGAACGGGGCCTGGCTGAGACCGGTGCCCTCGGCGGGCAGCACCTTGCCGGAGACGAACCCGGCGCGGCTGCCCCACAGCACGGTCCGGGACCCCGCCCGCTCGATACCGTCCTGCTGCCAGCGCTCACCGCCGGACCCCACCAGCAGATCGGTGAAGCCGTCGCCGTCGAGGTCGGCCGCGCTCATCCGGAAGCCGAACATGTCGTTCTTCTCGGGCGTGTCGGGGATGCCGGGCGACGCCTGCGTGTAGACCTTCCGGGAGGCGGCGAGCAGGCCCTTCGGGCTGCCGTACAGCACGGCGACGTAACCGGCCTTGGTCTTGCCGCCGACGGTGGCGTAGGGGGCGGCCACGGCGAGGTCGGCGTAGCCGTCTCCGTTGAAGTCCTGCCGCGCCTCGCGCGTCGGCGCGGGCTGGGCGTGGGCGGCCGGTACGGCGGCGGTGACGGCGCTCGTGGCGAGCAGGGCGACCGCGATCGCCACGGCACGGCGGGCGGTGGCGCGCCGGGCGGTGGGCACGACGGCAGAGTGGGGCGCGGCGACAGACTGGGGCACGTCGACTCCGTTGGACTGGAGGGCGGATGAGCGGAAAAGCTGTTGACCGCCCAGTACGACTCACCGGATCCGGCGGAAGTTGCCCTGGAGTGCGTCACGGATTCGTCCGGCGTTCACCCGCGGGCCGCGGGTGAACGCCGGCGCGCGCTCGATCAGAACGGCTCGAAGCCCTCGAACTCGCCGAACGCCTCGTCCCGTTCCGCCTGCCGGTCCCGGCGCCGCTGTGCCGCGGGCCGCGGCGCCTCGAAGCGGTGGTCCTCGCCCCGGCGGCCCAGCATCTCCGCCCCGGCCGTCACGGACGGCTCCCAGTCGAAGACGACGGCGTTGTCCTCGGGCCCGATGGCGACGCCGTCCCCGGCGCGGGCGCCGGCCTTCATCAACTCGTCCTCCACGCCAAGCCGGTTGAGCCGGTCGGCGAGGTAGCCCACGGCCTCGTCGTTGTTGAAGTCGGTCTGCCGCACCCAGCGTTCGGGCTTCTCGCCGCGCACCCGGAACAGGCCGTCGTCCTCACGCGTCACCGTGAAGCCGGCGTCGTCCACGGCCTTCGGCCGGATGACGATCCGCGTCGCCTCCTCCTTCGGCAGCGCGGCCCGCGCCTTGGCCACCGACTCGGCCAGCGCGAAGGACAGTTCCTTCAGCCCGAGGTGGGCGACGGCGGACACCTCGAAGACCCGGTAGCCGCGGGCCTCCAGGTCCGGCCGCACCATCTCGGCGAGGTCCTTGCCGTCCGGCACGTCGATCTTGTTGAGGACGACGACCCGCGGCCGGTGGCCGAGGCCGCCGTACTCGCGCAGCTCCGCCTCGATGACGTCCAGGTCGGAGACGGGGTCGCGGTCGGACTCCAGCGTCGCCGTGTCCAGCACGTGCACGAGCACGCTGCACCGCTCCACGTGCCGCAGGAACTCCAGCCCCAGTCCCTTGCCCTGGCTGGCGCCCGGGATCAGTCCGGGCACGTCCGCGATGGTGTAGACGGTCGAACCCGCCGTCACCACGCCGAGGTTGGGCACCAGGGTGGTGAAGGGATAGTCCGCGATCTTCGGCTTGGCCGCGCTCAGCACCGAGATCAGCGAGGACTTGCCCGCGCTCGGGTAGCCGACGAGCGCCACGTCGGCGACCGTCTTCAGCTCCAGCACGATGTCCCGCAGGTCCCCCGGCTCGCCGAGCAGGGCGAAGCCGGGCGCCTTGCGCCGCGCCGACGCCAGCGCGGCGTTGCCGAGCCCGCCGCGGCCGCCCTGCGCGGCGACGTAGGACGTGCCGTGCCCGACGAGGTCGGCGAGGACGTTGCCCGCCTTGTCGAGGACGACGGTGCCGTCCGGCACCGGCAGGACGAGGTCCTGGCCGTCCTTGCCGGACCGGTTGCCGCCCTCGCCTGGCTTGCCGTTGGTGGCCTTGCGGTGGGGCGAGTGGTGGTAGTCGAGCAGGGTGGTCACGGACTGGTCGACGGTGAGGATCACGTCGCCGCCCCGGCCGCCGTTGCCGCCGTCCGGGCCGCCGAGCGGCTTGAACTTCTCACGGTGGACGGAGGCACAGCCGTGGCCTCCGTTACCCGCGGCGACGTGCAGCTCGACGCGGTCCACGAAGGTGGTCATGGTGGGGTGCCTCCAGCACTTTCCGTACGCACGTCGCTGACGCACGTTCCTGCTTGTCTACTGCCTAACACGCGAAAGGCGGACCCGCCTTCCCGACCGGGAAGTGAGGTCCGCCTCGCGAAACGTTCGGTCGAAGCCGTGAAGTCAGACGGAAGTCGGACGACTCAGGCGACCGGGACGATGTTCACGACCTTGCGGCCACGGTAGGTGCCGAACTCGACCGCACCCGCCTGCAGCGCGAACAGCGTGTCGTCGCCGCCGCGGCCGACGCCGGAGCCCGGGTGGAAGTGGGTGCCGCGCTGACGGACCAGGATCTCGCCCGCGTTGACGACCTGACCGCCGAACCGCTTCACGCCGAGGCGCTGAGCGTTGGAGTCACGACCGTTACGGGTGGACGATGCGCCCTTCTTGTGTGCCATCTCTCCTCAGTCCCTTACTTCGCAGCCGCGGGGATCTCAGTGACCTTGATCGCCGTGTACTGCTGGCGGTGGCCCTGACGACGGCGGTAGCCGGTCTTGTTCTTGTAGCGCAGAATGTCGATCTTCTGGCCCTTGTGGTGGTCCACGACCTCGGCCTGGACCTTGATGCCGGCCAGCACCCACGGGTCGCTGGTCACAGCGTCGCCGTCGACAACGAGCAGGGTCGAGAGCTCGACCGTGTCGCCAACCTTGGCGGTGGAAATCTTGTCAACCTCAACGATGTCGCCGACAGCAACCTTGTGCTGGCGACCACCGCTGCGCACGATGGCGTACACGCGGATCTCACTCTCTCGCTCGGGAACGGCACCCCCGCAGTCCAGCCGCCCGGCACACGGGCGGCCTCTCCGCAGCACCCGGTGCTCCGGAGGATGAGGTTTACGGGGATGTGGCGCGCCCATGTCCACGGGACACGCCGACGGTCAAGGTTACGGGGCCCCGGCCGAAGGGGTCAAACCGGGCCGGGCCCCGCCGGTGTGCGGCCGGTCACTCGGGCCGGCCGCACACCGCGCGGGTCACTCCTCGTCGGCGGCGGCCGGGACCGCGGTCTTCTTCGCCGTCGACTTCGCGGCGGCCGTCTTGGCGGTCGTCGCCGCCTTCTTCGCCGTCGTCTTCTTGGCGGCCGTCTTCTTCGCCGCCGTCTTCTTCGCCGCGGTCTTCTTGACGGCGGCCTTCTTCGCCGTGGCCTTCTTGGCCGCCTTGCGGGCGGTCTTCTTGGCCGGAGCCGCCTCGGCCTCCGCCGCGGGCTCCTCCTCGCCGGCCGGGCCCTCCGTGGCCGTCGGGACGACCACGACGGCCGCCTCCACGGGCGCGGTGGGCGCGGTCTCCTTGCGCACGGCGCGGCGGCGCGGGCGGACCGGGGCGGCGCTCTCGGCGGGCGCCTCGGGCTGCGGTGCCGGGGCTTCCTCGGCCGCCTGCGGCTCGGGGGCCGGCGCGGTCTCGGCGACGGTCACCACGGCGGCCTCGGCCCCCGCGGGCGACCCGGCGGGCGCGGACACCCTGCGGGTGGCACGACGGCGCGTACGGCCCTTGGGCGCGGCCTCCTCGGCCTCCGCCGGAGCTTCGACGACCGCTGCCGGGGCCTCGACGGCCTCCGCCGGGGTCTCGACGACCGCGTCCTCGACGGCGGCCGGCTCGGCCAGCGCCTGGGCGGCCGCCTCCGGCTGCACCGGACGCCCGGCCTCCTCGGCGGCGGTGACGTCCTGCGCCGTGGGGGCGGCTGCCTCAGCAGCCGGGACCACCTCCGCCTTCGGCTCCTTCGGCTCCTCGGCCCTGGCCGCCTCGCGCCGGGGCGCACCCGCCGGGGCGGACGCCCGCCGGCTCGACCGGCGCCGGGCGCGGCCGCCGCGGGCGACCGCGGCCTCCGCTTCGGCGACGCTGCTGTACAGCTCCTCGTCCGGCGTGAACTCGGGCGCGGGCAGCGCGACCGGCTCGGCGGCCTCGGCGGCCACCTCGGCCGCGCTCTCCGCCTCCGGCTCGACGGCTTCGACCGCTTCGACGGTCTCCACGGCCACGGCGGCGGCCTCGTGCTCGTGCACGGCCCCGTCGGCGCCGCGTCCGCGCTTCTTGCGCTTGCCGCCTCCCCCGACGGAGGTCGGCTGCTCGATGTGCACGATGACGCCGCGGCCGTTGCAGTGCACGCAGGTCTCGGAGAAGGACTCCAGCAGGCCCTGGCCGACGCGCTTGCGCGTCATCTGCACCAGCCCCAGCGAGGTCACCTCCGCAACCTGGTGCTTGGTGCGGTCCCGGCCCAGGCACTCCAGCAGGCGACGCAGCACCAGGTCCCGGTTGGACTCCAGCACCATGTCGATGAAGTCGATGACGATGATGCCGCCGAGGTCGCGCAGCCTGAGCTGGCGCACGATCTCCTCGGCCGCCTCCAGGTTGTTCCTGGTGACCGTCTCCTCGAGGTTGCCGCCCTGGCCGGTGAACTTGCCGGTGTTGACGTCGACGACGACCATCGCCTCGGTCCGGTCGATGACCAGCGAACCGCCGCTGGGCAGCCAGACCTTGCGGTCGAGCGCCTTGGCGAGCTGTTCGTCGATCCGGTAGGTGGCGAAGACGTCGACCTCCGACGTCCACCTCTGCAGCCGCTCGGCGAGGTCCGGGGCGACGTGCGAGACGTACCCGTGGATGGTCTGCCACGCGTCGTCGCCGCTGACGATGACCTTGGAGAAGTCCTCGTTGAAGATGTCGCGGACGACGCGGACGGTCATGTCCGGCTCGCCGTACAGCAGCGTGGGGGCGTTGCCGTTCTTCGCCTTCTTCTGGATGTCCTCCCACTGCGCCTGCAGCCGCTCGACGTCGCGGCGCAGCTCGTCCTCGCTCGCGCCCTCGGCGGCGGTGCGCACGATGACGCCCGCGTCCTCGGGGACGATCTTCTTGAGGATGGTCTTCAGCCGGGCGCGCTCGGTGTCGGGCAGCTTGCGGCTGATGCCGGTCATCGAGCCCTCGGGCACGTACACGAGGTAGCGGCCCGGGAGGGAGACCTGGCTGGTGAGGCGGGCGCCCTTGTGCCCGATCGGGTCCTTGGTGACCTGCACGAGCACGGACTGCCCGGACTTCAGGGCGGACTCGATGCGCCGCGGCCCGTTGGCCATGCCCAGCGCCTCGAAGTTGACCTCACCGGCGTACAGGACGGCGTTGCGGCCCTTGCCGATGTCGACGAAGGCGGCCTCCATCGACGGCAGCACGTTCTGGACCTTGCCCAGGTAGACGTTGCCGACGTACGAGGTCGACTGCTCCTTGTTGACGTAGTGCTCGACGAGCACGCCGTCCTCCAGGACGCCGATCTGGGTGCGGTCGCCGTGCTGGCGGACGACCATCACGCGCTCGACGGCCTCCCGGCGGGCCAGGAACTCGGCCTCGGTGATGATCGGCACGCGGCGGCGCCCCTGCTCGCGGCCTTCCCGGCGGCGCTGCTTCTTGGCCTCCAGGCGGGTCGAGCCCTTGATGGACTGCACCTCGTCGGACGGCTCGGCGGGCTTGCGGGGCTCGCGGACCTTGACGACGGTGCGCTCGGGGTCGTTTTCACCGGGCTCGGTGTCGACGGACGTGTCACCGGCGCGGCGACGCCGGCGACGGCGACGGCGGCTGCCGGCGGTGGACCCGCCCTCCTCGGAGCGGCCCGCCTCGGCGTCCTCTTCCTCCTGCTCGGCGGTGTCCTCGGCGTCCTGGGCGGCCTGCTCGGCGGCGAGGTCGTCGGACTCGTCCGCGTCCTCGTCCCCGCCGGCCTCGGCCAACTCGCCACGACGGCGGCGACGGCCGCCCCGGCGACGGCGGCGGCGCGAACCGCCCTCCTCGCCGTCCTCGCCCTCGACGACGTCCTCGGCCGACTCCTCGGCCTCCTCCGCCTCGTCCTCGGCGACGGTCTCCGCGGCCCTGGCCCCGGTCTCCTCGTCGGCCGCGGAACCCCGGCGGCGACGGCGGCGGCGCGTCCCGGCGGACTGCTCCTCCGACGGCTCCTCGGCCTCCACGGACGTCACTACGTCCACTACGTCCACGACGTCCACGACGTCCACGACGTCCACGGCCTCCGCCGCCTCGGCGGCGGCTTCGGCGGCGGCGCGCTCCGGCGTCTGGAACTTCGGCTCCGTGAACACGGGCGCCTGGAAGACGGCGACGGCGGGCCGCGCGGGGCGCCGCTTCTCCTCGGGCTCGGCGGTCACCGGGGCGGGCGCGGAGAACCCGACGGCGGCCTTGCGTACCGCCCGGCGACGGCGCCGGGGAGCGGTGTCCTCGGCGGCCTCAGGGGCCTCGGCGGCGGGAGCTTCGGCAGCAGGGGGCTCGATGACGGCCTCGGCGGCGGGCGCCTGCGCCTCCTCGGGGGCCGGGGCGGCGGGCGCGGCCGCCTGACGGGTGGCGCGGCGACGCGTACGACGCGGAGCGGCCTCCTCGGCCGGCGCCTCCTCCTGGACCTCGGCGGCAGGCGTCCCGGTGACGGCCTCCGCCTCGGCCCCGGCGCTCTCGGCGGACTCCGGCGCACCGGCGGGCGCCGACACCCGCCGCGTGGCACGCCGACGCGTACGACCGGCAGCCGGCGCGGCCTCCTCGACAGCAGGCGCCTCGACAGCAGGCGTCTCGGCGACGGCCTCGGCGGCAGGGGTCTCGGCAACGGCTTCGGCGGCGGGCGTCTCGACGACCACCTCGGCCCCGGCGCTCTCGACGGACTCCGGCGCACCGGCGGGCGCGGACACCCGCCGCGTGGCACGCCGACGCGTACGACCGGCAGCCGGCGCGGCCTCCTCAGCAGCGGGCGCCTCGACGGCGGGCGTCTCGGCGACGGCTTCGGCCGCGGTCCCGGCGCTCTCGGCGCTGTCGGCGCTCTCGGCGACGGAAGCCGACGGCAGCACGGTCTCCGCGCTCTCCGCGGCGGGAGACCCGGCGGGCGCGGAGGCCCGGCGGGTCGCACGGCGACGCGACCGAGCGGCGGGCGGCGCCGGCTCGGCGGCTTCGGCCGTCTCCTCAGCCGCTGCGGTCTGCTCGGCCACGGCAGCCTCGTCGGCCGTCTCGGCCTCTTCAGCCGTCTCGGCCTCTTCGGCCGGGTCGCCGTCATAGGCCGTCACGGTCGGCGCGGTGATCTCGGCCACGGTCTCGGCGGCACCGGCGGGCGGTCCCGCCGGCCGGGAAGCGGCACGGCGCCGACGACGCGGCGGCAGGGTGTCGCTGGGAGTGTTCAGTTCTTCGGAACCCTGGGTGGGTTCGGTCGGTTCGAGCATGCGGGCGTTTCTCCCGTCAGGCTCCCGGGCGCCGCGCCTGGTCCGGCGTCGATGACTCGACCGCCGTTGACGTCCGCGGCTCGCGCTGTGCGCGGTGCCGCCGTCCGGGGCGCGGGCGCCACACGGGAGCTCTCTGTGTCCTGTCTCGCCGGTTCCGTCCGCCGATTTGCGGACGGCCTGGCGAAAGTCTTGTGGTCGATGCGCTGCCCGACCCAGGTGGCTCCCGAGTCCGAGGGCGGCGCTTACGACGTCCGTCCTTCGCGGGACCTTCCTTACGCCGGCGCCTTCGCGGCGGCGGCTGAACCGGCCGAGATGAAGGCCGTCGCCGCCTCGCGGTCGGGCGCGAGCGGGTCGGTCACCGTGCCGGTCTCTTCATCGAGCAGCCCCTGCGCCAGCCTGGTCACCGCTACGGGGACCGGCGGCGCCAGGTCGGCCACGGCGCGGAGACCGGACAGGACGTCGTCGGGTCGTACGGCAGGCGTCACGTGCCGAACCACCAGCCGCAGTATCGCACAGGGCTGGTCGGTCGGCCTATCAGCCGGTTCAGCTTGTGTTTCAAGTTGCACGACTGCCGGGCGTGCGTCGAACGTCCGTACGCCGTTCTTCGTCATGCGCTGGACCTCGACGGCCTCGGCGGCCTTGAAGGCGGCGACCGCCCGCTCCGCCTCGGCCGGGTCGACGCCGTCCAGCCGCAGCTCCCACTCGGAAGCGGTCAGCCGGTCGGCCAGCCCGGAGGTTCTCGCCTCCACCGCCTCGACGACGTCGAGCCCGGCGGGCAGCGACTCGTCGAGGAGCGCCCTGAGCAGCTCCGGATCACGCGCCTCGGTGAGGGCGATCTCCAGGTACTCCGCCTCGCTGCCCGTGCCGGTGGGTGCGGCATTGGCGTACGACACCTTCGGATGCGGCGTGAACCCCGCCGAGTACGCCATGGGCACCTCGGCGCGGCGCAGCGCACGCTCGAAGGCGCGCTGGAAGTCACGGTGGCTGGTGAACCGGAGGCGGCCGCGCTTGGTGTAGCGCAGTCGGATGCGCTGCACCGCGGGTGCGGGCGGCGGGCCTTCGGGCTGTCGCTTGCCCAGTGTCGTTCAGTCCTTCGTGAGAGCGGTCGTACTGCTACCAAGAGTACGCGTCTCGCGACCCGAAGGTTCCCGTCGGTCCCCGGACACGGTCCTCTCCGGTTCCTTCTCCGGTTCCCTCTGCGGCGCCCCGAGGAGCATCCGCCGGAAGTCGGCCCGTGCCTGCCGCACGGACGCGCGGGCGGAGGCCAGCGCCTCCCGCACGGCCCGCCCCACCGCGCGCGCGGCCTCGGCGGCGGGCCTCAGCACCACGTCTCGCAGGACGTGCCCGACGGGGGTGAGCACCGTCCGGTACACCCACCGCACCGGCTCCACGAAGATCCACCGCAGGAGGGTCCCGAGGAACCGCCCGACGGCGAGCGAGATCCGCCCGGCGACCCGCCAGGCGTGCCCGAGCGCGTCGCGGACCTCCCGCCCGACGACGGCGAGGAGCCGCCCGGCGGGCGCGAGCACCCAGCGCCACAGCGCGAGCGCGGGAAGGACGACCAGGACCCGGGCGAGCCAGTACAGCCCGACGCCGACACCGGTCACCACCAGGCCCGCGAACCGCACGAGCCCCCTCGCGCACCAGGCGACGGCCCGCCCGGCCGGCGCGAGCACCCACGCGTACACCCACCGGGCCGGTACGACGAGCAGGTACCGCACGAGCCATGCCACGGCGGCGAACAGCCCGGCGGCGACCAGGGCGAGAACGGCCCCGCCCTTCCGGAGCACCCACAGCACGGCATGCCCGAGGGGCGTCAGCACGCGCGCGTACACCCACACCAGACCGGCACCGATCCCCCGCAAAACCCAGACCACACCGTGCCCCAAGGGCGTCAGCACGCGCGCGTACACCCAGGCGAGGGGGACGACGACGAGCACCTTGCCCAGCCACGCCAGCCCCTTGCCGGCCGGCACCAGGACGTACCGCCACAGCCCCACGAACGGCCAGACGAAGACAGCCCGGCCGAGCCACGCCAACGCCCGCCCGAGCGGCCGCAGCACGGTGTCCCGCAGCACCCGGCCCGCCACGACGAGCGCGTCCCACACCATCCGCACCGGCACGACCAGCACGAGCACGACGATCCGTACGGGAACGCGGATCGCGACGGCGAGGCACCCCTCGGGCTCCCGGCGCTGCGGCGGCTTCTCCAGATCCATACCTGCGTAGACGCGGCGAACCGCCCCGCGGATGCAGCCCGGCCCGCCCGGCCCGCCCGGCCCGCCATTCCAGGTCGACCGGCCCCGCGCGAGGGCCCGTCAGCACCTGCCCCACGCCCCGGCCGGCAGGGCACGCTCACACCATGACCGGCAACCACGCATCCCCTGGCATCGGATCACGGCGCCCCGAGGGCTTCATGATCCTCACCCCGTCACAGTTAGACGTCACGGCCGGAGAGGACTTCACGGCGACCGCGACCGTGTGGCCGGCCGGACCCCGGCACACCGTGGCCGCGTCCGCCCCCGACGACTCCGGCCTGCGCGTCCAGGTGATCGGCCACAAGGTGACCGTCACCGGCCGCATCCCGGCCCCCGGCGAAAGCCTCACCGTCCAGGTGACCGTCCGGGACGGCACGGACGTCGCCCACGACACACTGACCGTCAACTCGGCCCGCACCCCGCACCCCGGAGCGGTCCTGGCGGGACCGCGACGCCTGCGGCACCGGGCCTGATGCCAGGCCTTGGTACGGCGCCGACGGCATCGGCTTCGGCGACCCCGGCGTCACTCCACGTCGATGCCGAAGTCCCGGACGAGTTCCTCCAGACCTCCGGTGTAGCCCTTCCCGCCGAGCACGAAGTCCCAGTCACCGCCTGCCCTGCGCCGGAAGGAACCGAGGACCAGGGCGGTCTCGCGGGCGCGTCCGTCGGACACCTCGAGCCGCCCCAGTTCGGTCATCGCCGGGTCCAGCAGCCGGATGCGGGCGTCGGTGAAGCCGGAAAGGTCGGCGTGCGGGTTCACCTCCGGATCGACGGCCGCCACCAGCACGAACCGGTCGGCGGCCGCGGGCAGCGCGTCGAACGAGACCCGCATCGCCGCCTTGTCCGGCGCCACCGCCCGCACCGCGCGTACCGAGCCGTCCGGGGTCTGCGGGTTGTTGAAGAAGACGAAGTGGTCCTCGCCGACCACCCGGTTGCCGTGACAGACCAGCGCGCACACGTCCAGCGCGACGTCCCCGGACCAGGTCAGCCCCAGCACGTTGTGGTCGTCGGGGGCGGCCGCGGGACCGGGCGGCGCCGGTCGTGCCGGTGCCGGCCGGCCGCCCTCCCCCAGGCGTCCCCGCAGGCCGTGCCGGTGCAGCAGGTCGACGAGTTCCCGGCCCGAGACGAGCTCCAGGGGCTTGCCCCGGACGAAGGTGTGCGAGCCCGGTCCGAACCCGGACGTGGTCACCAGGACGCCCTTGTTCGCGCCGACGTCCTGGACCGTGCCGTACAGGTCGCGCACCGCCGTGGGAGGCACCGTGTTGCGGTAGCGCTTGACCTGCACGACGATCTTGCCGCCGCGGATGGGCGCCGGGTCCACCGCGTCGACGTCCACGCCGCCGTCGTTCGAGCGCTGCGTCGTCACCGCCTGCATCCCCATGGCCCGGAAGAGATCGGCCACGAGGGACTCGAAGGCGAGCGGATCCATTTCGTACAGGTCCGGTTCCCCGTCATCACCGTGGGCGGCCGCATGCCGTCCGACGTCCTGGGGCTGCCGCCCCGGCCGCACGGCGGAAGTGAGCTGGTCGGGCCGGGTCGCGAGCTGTCCCCGCAGGGCCTCGCTCAGGCAGCTCACCGCATCCACCTGCGCCAGGTGCAGCTCGGTGAACACCGCCCGCGGGGCCATGACGGTCGCCAGGAAGATGTGCGCCTGCCTGCCCGTCGCCGGATCGCGGGCGTCCACGTAGCCGTTCAACGCGACGGAGTCGAGGACGCGGTGCTCGTCCGCGGCGAACAGCTGATGCAGGACCAGCAGCATGCTCTGCGCCAGCACCTCCCGGTACAGCGCACGTCGTTGGCTCACAGGACGTGCCGTCTCCTTGTACTGGTCGGTGGCGGACACATATCTCACCGACTTCGCCTCCGGGACGACGTCGTACCCCGGAAGCTCCCAGTCCAGGACCAGTTGCCGTGCCTGCGGGTCGTAGGCCGCGGCGACCTGCCGCGGGAACTCCGCGGGCCAGGCCGTCGACGAGTAGAGCGCGGCGGTGAAGTACTCGACCACGGCGTCGGGTTCGCCCCGCCTGACCCCCTCGACCGCCTCGCGGATCCCGGCGTTGTGCCGACGCACCTCGGCCCGCAGGGCCTCCGCCCGCTGCTCGTGCTCCCGCTGCAACGCCGCCAACTGCCTTTGCCGGTCCGCCTCGGCGGCCTGCGCGGCATGCCAGTCCTGCTCGAAACGTGCCCGCGCCTCGGCCTGCGCCTGCGCCCGCCGGTTCGCGGTCCAGCCGCTCTGCGCCTGGTACTGCGCCGGATCGGGCATGCGCACCGGCCAGGCCAGCCGCCCCGGATCGAACGGCAGGACCTCCTCCGCGCGCATCAAGGACGACGCCCTGAAGGCCGGCGCCCCGCAGCCCGCACTCAACACCGCCTGCAACGCGGCCGTCCGGGCCTCCAACTCCTCCGTACGCCGTCCGGCCTCCGCCTGCCGCTGTTCCCGGTGGTTCTGGGCGGCCAGCCGCTGACGGGCCCGTGCCTGCCTCGCCTCGGCTTCCGCCTGGCGCTGCTGCTGTCGCTGGATCTCGGCCCAGGCACCGACGAAACCAGCAGAGCGACGACTCATCCGCTACAGGCCCTCCCCAGGACGTCGGCACCGCCGACCGAGCTCCGGCCGCCCCCCGGCGACCAGCAGTAACCATGCGACTGTATCCAGCAATCGCCGCCCCGGAGCCGATGCCCCCGATCTCGTCGTCGCACTCCGTTCGCCGGCCGGCCCGATCGGCTGGGTGGGATGTCTGGCGCAAGATCCGGAAAGTCACTAACATGCACACAATCCGGCCACAGTCGGCCGGGCAGGCAGACTTCCCCGGCAGAGCGGACGCACCCTCCGGTGCGAGAGCCCTGTTCGCCTCCAGGAGGGAACGGTGTCGTAGTCCCGTAGGCTCTCAGGTCGCCTCACCGGCTGGTTCCCGTCGACCACTCGCTGCAAGGCATGGCCCACCCGGTTGAGCACCGTCGACCCCTCAGAGGGAAGTAGTTCACGCCGCGCCAGGGAGATCCAGTGAAAGACGTCGAGTCGGCGCGTACTGCCGCGTCCCGGGGAGGCGCGTCCCGTCCCGGCGCCTTCCAGGCCAGCGCGAGCATGGTGGAGGCGGGCTTCTTCTGCTGGGAGATCGCCACCGGCGAGATCAGTTGCGACCCGCTCACCCTCGCACTGCACGGCATGCCCACGGACGGCCCGTCGGACATCTCGGACTTCCTGGCCGCTGTGCACGAGTCCGATCTGGTCGATGTGCGCGACGCTCTGACACTGATAGCGAAGTCCTGCGGCAACTACCAGATCGAGTACCGCGTCACCTCCGGCGACGGCCGGCAGCGGTCCCTCGAAGCCCGGGGCCGCGTCCTGCCGGGGAGCGACGGGCTGCCGGCCCGCATGGTCGGCGTGGTCATGGACACCACGGCCGTGCACGAACGCCACGAGGCGGAGCGGCGGCGGTTCCACGAGCGGGCCACCCGCGACCGCTGGATGCGGGAGCTGACCGCGGCGCTGGCCGTCGCGGTGACGGTCAAGGACATCATGGCCGCCGCGCAGGCGGGACTGCGCACCTTCGGAGCGGACGCGCTGACGGTGGTCGCCCCGGAGGGAAACCGGCTGACCGTCGTCGCCTCGTGCACCGACGACGAGCAGAACGAGGACTGCCCGCCGGTCCTCGACGCCACGGCCCGCGCCCTCGTGGAGGAGTCACTCAACCGCCGGGCGCCCGTCCTCGTCGGCTCCGCCGACGCACTGACCACCGACTATCCGCACCTGGCGCCGCTCACGCCGCCGACCCCGCAGGCCTGGGCGGCGCTTCCGCTCACGGACTCGCGCGGCCGCGTCAGTTCCTGCCTCGTCAGTTTCCCCGAGCCGCAGGAATTCCTGCCCGAGGAGCGGGCCCTGCTGGTCGCCGCCATCGGACTGCTCTCCCAGTCGCTGGAGCGAGCCGGCATGTACGAGTCCGAACACGCGCTCGCCACCGAGCTCCAGCGTGGCATGCTGCCGCGCGGACCGCTCGCGGTGCCGGGGGTGACCATCGCCGCCCGCTACCAGGCCGCCACCTCCGGCATGTGGATCGGCGGCGACTGGTACGACGCCATCAGCCTGCCCGGCGGCGGCGTGGCCCTGGTCATAGGAGACGTGCAGGGACACAGCGTGCACGCCGCGTCCCTCATGGGGCGGCTGCGCACCGCCGTGCACGCCTACGCGAACGAAGGACACCCGCCCGCGGCCGTCCTGGAACGCACCAACCGCCTGCTGACCGAACTGAACACCGACCCGGACCGGGCCCTGTTCGCCACCTGCTGCTACCTGGCGCTCGACCCCTCCGACGGAACGCTCCAGGTGTGCCGGGCCGGTCACCCGGCGCCCGCGCTGGTCACGCCCCGCAAACGGCCGCGCCTCCTGAAAGTGCCCGGCGGCCTCCCGCTGGGGATCGACCGGGACCAGCAGTACCCGACCACCCGCCTGCGCATCGCTCCGGGCAGCGTGCTCGCGCTGACCACCGACGGCCTGCTCGAGGCCGTGAACAAGGACATCGACCAGGGCACCGAGAAGTTCCTCAAGGGGCTGCGGGGCGCGTGCACGGCAGACCTGGAGACCGTGGTCGACGACCTCCTCGCCGGCACCCGCAAGGCCCACGGCCTGGGCGACGACGTCGCCGTGCTCCTGGCCCGGCTGAACCGGCCCGACCGCCGCCGCTGAACCGGCCCCGAAACCCCCCGGCCCGCGGAGCCGCCCCGCCAGGAGCGCCGGGCGCCGGAAAAGCGAGACCTCTGTCGAACGCCGCCGACCGGCAAGGTAATTTACCTCGGTGGCCGGGACTTCCTGGTCATGCTCCTTGCGGACCTTGGGCATTGCCGCACCGGCAATGCCGCTGGATGTCGCGAATGGCAGAGAAGCACCGGGAAGCGAGCTGACGTATGGACAACTTCCGGATTCCGGACCTCTGCACACCCGTACCGGCGGCGCTCAATCCGGAACTCGCGACGGCAACGGCGGCCACCGATGCGTGGCTTGACGAGTTCGGCCTGGTGCCCACCGAGGAGGCAAGCCGGCACGTGCAGCGCACTCGGGTGGACCGGCTGACCGCATGGCTGTGCCCGACCGCCGCACCGGAGGCGCTGACCCTCATCACCCAGTGGAACGCATGGCTGTTCCAACTTGACGACCAGTTCGACGACGACCCTGTACGCGGCTACCAGCCCGAGCGGTGGCGGGAGGCGTTCGGACCGTTGTTCGCCGTCTTCGACGGAACCGTCGCGGCCGGACCGCTGACACGTTCCCTCGCCGACCTGTGGCGCCGTACGACGGCCGTCCGATCCGCCACGTGGCAACGCCGTTTCGTCCCGCACCTGTTGTGGTACTTCGACAGCTACCGGGCCGACATGATCCACCGTGAGGAAGGACGCATACCCGGTCTGCAGCAGTATCTCGCCCATCGCCGCGCCTCGTTCGCGTTCGACGCCGTCCTGGACCTGATCGAGATCGGTACCGGCGTGGACCTGCCCGACCGACTCCACGCGAACCCGGCCTTCGCGGACATGCGGGAGGCGGTCATCTACGCGAACGCCTGCATCAACGACCTCTACTCGCTGCGCAAAGAACTCGCGCACGACTACGCGTTCAACGCCGTCACGGTGATCCGTCATCACCACGGGTGCAGCCTCCAGGAGGCGGTGGACCGAGTGGCCGTGATGCAGGCCGGATACGTACAGCGCATCCTCGACCTCGAACCGGTCCTGCCGGAGCGGCTGACGCAGGCCGGCCTCGCCGACGACGTCGTCGACGACGCGCTGCGCTGCGTCAGGGACTTCCACGCGCTCACCGCCGGGAACGTCGCCTGGTCGAAGGAGACCGGCCGCTACGCGGAGATAGAGACCGAACCGACCTACCTGGCCGACTTGTTCACCCCGTAGTCCCCTCGGCCGGTGTCCAGACAACGCCGAGCCCCCTCCCGAGGTGAGGAGGAGGCTCAGCGGTTCTCCGTGTGCTTCACAAGGCCCCGGCAGGGTCAGTGGGCGTGACCACCCGGCGCCGGCGCCGCGTTCTTGACCGTCAGCGGCAGCAGCCCCTTGCCGGTCGGGCCGATCTCAGCAACCCGGCGCAACGGTCCGCCGATTCCGTTGGCGGACTGTCAAGAAGGTTCGAGCTACGTCCAGTCGGTGCAGGAGTTAAGCTTAGTGTCGCCTTCGAAGCGCGCTACCTCAACGCCAGTCTCAAAAATGCCGTACTCACTTTGGGCGGTGGTGCTGAGTGTGAGGGTTTCCCCGGAGCCCGAAGTGAGGCTGTGCCACGCCCAGGGGAAAACCTGCTGGCTTCCAACAGGCTTGCTGAGGAAACGGATCCGTACATGGTGGCCGTCGGCGGATGTGTCCGTAAGCGAGAGCGCGATCTTGAATTCCCCGTAGGGCCACCGGTCCCCTGAGGGCCGAGTCGCCCCCATGCTGCCTCGCGCTCCAGTCGTCGAGCAACTGGCGGTGCCACCTGCGACGGTGGGCGCCAGAACGGACTCCGTCCCGGGGTCGGCGGCTTGCGGGGTTGCCGACGCTTGACCAGTGAACGTGATCGTGACCATAGCCGCCGCGGCACAGGCGGCAGCCAAGCGTGTGCGAGTGCTCATCCTATTTCCCCTCCCGGTTGCCGGGCCCCGATCTCCCCCTACAGGGCGGGCCACCCGATGATCGACGCCGATGATTACCTAGACACTTAGGCAAACACAATCGGCATATTCCACGATTGACCAATATTGGCCGCTTCACCCAGCATGAGCGGATTGACTCAAAAACCCTTATAGGCGGACATCGCACCTCACTTTCTGCTGACTCATTCGTGTCCATTACGAATAGATCACCCATTCGAGGGATTGACTCAATCGTCACTGCGGACGAGACGCTCGATCGGTATCTCACCGGGGCGCCCGAGGCTGTGGGGCCGGCCCAGGTGGAGCGGCTGGAGCGGGAGTAGGAGCGGGGTCGCTCGCGCACGGCTGGCCGGACCAGCGGTGGACCCTGGCGAGAATCAAGACGCCGACCGGCTCAGTCGAGGGCACATGACTGCCGTCGAAGCAGACGCTGCGAGTCCCCCTCCAGCTCATCGGAAGGGGACTCGGACGCCTTCGCTGTCCCGCAAAAGCCCTGCAGCGACTCAGATCCACTCCACCCCTGAGTGGATGTCCGAAGCGCCTCCAGGCGCCGACAGGGGCGTCATAGGCCCGCGCTGCGCCGTCGACGGCCGCCGCACCGATGCGCCGACATCGGCCAGGGTGGCGAGAACATCGTCCTCACTGGCCCCCGCCAGGCCGTCAGCAATCCGCAAGAGACTCACTCGCGTCAGTGAGACTGACCGCTGGTCGGACCGTCCTGCTTGACCGTCAGCGGCAGCAGCTTCTTGCCGGTTGGGCCGATTTGGATGGAAGTGTCCATCTGCGGCCATATGGACACATGCCCAAAACCAGCTCTACCGTCACTGACATGGGGACACGCACACGGAAACGCACAGCGGCCGACCAGAGGCAGTACTCGGTTGAGGCCGAGTGGACTGACGCGGATCGCGCGCTCCTGGAGGAGCTGAAGGCGGCTGAGGCCCTACTGCCCGAAGACGCTCCGCGGGCTCTCTTATCCATCCGTCTGTCCGTACTGACGGACGAAACCACGTCGCCGGTGCGGCAGGAACTCGACCTTCGCATGCTGGCAAGGGAGCGAGGCTGTCGAGTCGTCGGCGTCGCTTCGGACCTGAACGTGTCGGCGACGAAGGTTCCGCCATGGAAGAGGAAGGAACTCGGGGACTGGCTGAACAACCGCTCCCCCGAGTTCGACGAGCTCTTGTTCTGGAAGCTCGACCGCTTCGTACGCCGCCTCTCTGACCTCTCGACCATGATCGAGTGGAGCCTGAAACGCGGGAAGAACCTCGTCTCGAAGAACGACAGCCTCGATCTCACGACGACCGCCGGAAAGATCATGGTCACGATCATCGGTGGTATCGCCGAGATCGAAGCGGCCAACACCTCCACCCGGGTCACCAGCCTGTGGGACTACGCGAAGACCCAGGAAGAATGGATCATCGGCAAGCCGACGTACGGCTACGTCACGGACGAGGACGACTCGGGGAAGCCCGTCCTCGTCATCGACCCCGATGCGCACAAGGCACTGCACTGGGCTCGACGCATGGCAATCCGAGGACGTTCCGCGCGGTTCATGGTGCGCTGCCTGAAGCGGTCCGGGCTCATGAGCCAGGGGCTCACCGTGGCAACGCTCCACCGCCGCCTCCGCAACCCTGCGCTTCTCGGCTACCGGGTAGAAGAGGACAAGCAGGGAGGGCAACGGCGATCGAAGGCGGTCCTCGGCAAGGACGGCAGGCCGATCATGGTCGCTCCCCCCATCTTCACCGAGGCGGAGTTCGAGACCCTCGGCGCGGCTCTGGACAAACGCAAGAAGAACCAGCCCCCGCGCCGTGTCGGCGGAGCGACTCAGTTCCTCGGCGTCCTACTGTGCGCCGACTGCAAGACGAACATGACTGTGCAGATCACGAACAACACGTACGGGACCTACCACTACCTGCGGTGCCGCAACTGCAAGAGTGGCGGACTCGGCGCACCCAACCCCGAGCGGGTCTACGAGCGCCTCGTGGAGGACGTGCTCAAAGTTCTCGGTGACTTCCCGGTGCAGGTGCGCCAGTACGCCGAGGGCGCCGAGGTGCGGCGGGAGATCAAGCGCCTTCAAGAGTCCATCGCTCTCTATATGAAGGAGCTCGAACCCGGGGGTCGGTACACGAAGACCCGGTTCACGAGGGAACAGGCAGAGGCGACGCTCGACAAGCTCATCGGGGAGTTGGAAGCCATCGACCCCGAGACGGCGAAGGACCGATGGGTCAACGTCCACGGCGGTAAGACCTTCCGCGAACACTGGCAGGAAGGCGGCATGGAAGCCATGGCCGCAGACCTGTACCGAGTCGGCATCCGGTGCGAGGTCACCCGCACGAAGGTGCCGAAGGTGCGGGCGCCGAAGGTGCACCTCCGCCTTCTGATCCCGAAGGACGTACGCGAGCGGCTCGTGATCCGAGAGGACGACTTCGCGGAAGCCTTCTGACAAGACCGAGCCGACGCACGAAAGAGCCGCCTCCCCGAGGTGTAAGGGGAGGCGGCTCCTCGTTTCAGTCGAACCACGAAGCCGGGTCGAAGGGCTCTTCCGTGCCGTCATCGTCAACGATCACGATCTCGCTCTCGATCAGGTCCACGGCCATCTCGCCACCAGCCCGAGGCAGCGACGAGCGCCGAGATTTCTGATTCTCGCGTTCGGTCGGAGCGGTCATCGGCACCACTCCCCCTCCTGCCTCCTTTCCAGGCTGACCCGTCGAGACTCGGCAAGGTCTTCGGCAACGCCGGCCGCGATGAGCGCAGCGCCCGGGGTGTGACCCGAGCCGACGTAGCGCCAGTTCCGTTCGGTGATTGCGTCGGGTATGTCGGTGTGGCCCTGGTGATGGGCCCGTTGGGCGCGGAGTGCGGCGTAAGTAGTGGAGTACGCACGGGACTTGGTGAGGATGTGTCCCCGGTAGCCAAGCGTGTGAGTCCAAGCGCGTAGGCGGAGAGACGTGTACTCGGGTAGGCCGCCGAGGCGCCAACAGGTCCGCATGAGGGTGCGGGTGTGCTCGCTCACGGGGGCCGACTCGATTTCGGCCCAGGTCGAGAGCGGGTGGTCAGTGCCGGCGCCTGTGTCGCTCGCGCCTTTGGTGACGTACTTGGCGACGTACGCGGCGACCGCGTCATCGTCAGGGCCCTCACCGTCGGTCCTCAGGGGCCGGGCGTCTTTCTGGGCGCCCCAGCGTAGGTTCAACTCGCCCACGGCGGGGCTGTAGGGCGTGCGGACCAGGACCCGCCGGGCGGAGGCGCGTACAGCGTCGATGAGCAGTTCGGTCGTACCCCAGGTCGGCGGATCGTCTCCGGGTCCGGCCGGGCCGTCGAGGCGGACGACGGCATGGACGTGGACGGCAACCCGCTTCTGGTACTCGGCGACGCGGGCGAAGGACAGCCGGGCGTGCCGGGCGAAGCGGGACTGCACCAAGCCGACCGATGATGCGAGGCGCCGTCGAACGTCGATGACGAAGCGGTCCCAGAGTTTGGAGGCATGCGCGTGCCACAGGACATGGGCGGTGTAGTCGTAGCAGTCAGGGCAGAGCGGTTGACCGACACTCGGTTCGTCCGGCGTGTGGACGAGGCTGCAGCCAAGGGGGCGGCCGTGTTCGCAGGTGCCGCCGCCGCGGCGGGGACGGCACAGCTCCGATGACCGGTGGACCGGGCCGAACGACGGGGCGGTGAGAGTGACGAACAGCCGGGGCCGGTGGCGGACGGAGTCGGGGACACTCTTGCCACCGAGGAGGCCCGCTCGGACGAGATGGAAGGTGTCTCCGGCATGGAGGCGGGAGCAGGCCGGGCAAATGGTTGCCCGACGGTTGCGGCAGCGGACCAGGAGGCGTTCGCCGGGTTCGTTGCGCGTGTCGTATTGCTGGAGGATCTCGCCGGTTGTGCCATCCACGGTGGTGGTGGAGCCAGAGAGGTGGATGGGTTGGGAGCAGCCGCCGGTTGCGGTGATCTGCTCCAGCAGGCGGGGAAACTTCGGGTCCTGTGCGAGTCGGATTGCGTCGCGGTCTGCTTCGGGGAGCTGACGCAGGCGCGCCGCGCGGTCGAGGCCGGCGCGCCGGTCAGCCGGGAAGAGGTCCGGGTTGATGGTGGTGACCTTCCGGGGTGGGCCGCCGAAGCGGCAGAGGCATGGGCGGGTGGTGCGGTGTGGGGCATGGGGATCACCTCCGTGTCGGGGGCGGGCTGGTGGTCAGCGGATGGTTCCGGTGCCCCGGCAGACGCGGCAGCGGCGCGTGCGTCCGGTCCAGGTCTTGCGGGCTCCGTCGCCCTTGCAGTGGGGGCACCTCACGCGAGGCATGGGCATTGCTGTGTGTCCCTTCGGGTCAGTGGTGGGCGAATCCGCTGATGAGCCAGGTCACGAGACCGTGGACGGTGAAGACCACCGGGGTCTGGCCGAGGTAGAGGCCGAAGAGGCCGACGCAGACCGCTTCCCAGGCGCGCACGTCGCGGGAGCGGACGAGGAGGACGGTGATGATCCCGAAGATCACCGAGAACGTGAACGCCGTACCTTCGCTGATCACTTGTCGTCTCCTTCCAGCACCTCAGGGGCGCGGCGCAGGGCGGGCAGTTCCGGTGCCGTCGCGGCGTACTTGCGCGCTGTGGAGACGGCTTCCTCGGTCGGGGTGAGGTGAGAGCGGGCGCGGCTCCAGCCGCCGTCCGGGCCAGTGCAGACAGCCACGCCGCGTTCCTCTGCCGTGATCGACTGGGCCACCGCGACCGCGTCCTTGTTCAGGTCGCCCAGGGTCATTTCGGCGGTGCCCGGGTCGTTGACGCGGTGACAGATCCGGCCGCCGAGCTGGGCGCGCAGTGCGGTGACTCCGGGGCCGAGGTCGGAGCCGACACGTTGGCCGGCGACGACCAGGTGCAGACCGAGCGCGGCCCCGAGCTGCCCAACGCGGAGCAGGAGGATGGAGCACTGTTCGGCTTCCGCCTTGCTCTCGCGAGTGCCGTCGGACAAGTACAGTTCGGCGATCTCGTCCACGATCACGACGATCGGCACCGGCCGTACCTTGTCGGGCAGTTCCCAGATGGAGCGGACCCCGGCCGACCGGCAGGCGCTCATTCGGTCCTGCATGTCGACCACGAGCGCGGAGAGCACGGCAACCGCTTCGCGTCGGCAGGTGGCCAGCGCGCTCAGTCGGTCGGCGAACAGGCCGAGTTCCATGCCGCCCTTGCAGTCGATGCCGACCAGCGCGACCGGCTGCGGGGCGAGCTGAGTGATCAGCCGGGCCAGCAGCGTGGACTTGCCCGAGCGGGTGGCACCGGCGATGAGCCAGTGCGGGACCAAGCGCAGGTTCATCACCCAGGCGCCGCCGCTCTCCATGACCCCGATGAGCGCCGACAGCAACTCGGCCGGAGCAGACGCTAAGCCGGGCCGCTGAAGGGGATCCGTGGCCGTCGCCGTCAGCAGGACGAGCCCACGTTCGGGCGAGGTGACCCGGACCGCGTGGACCTTCCACGCGTGCACGAACGCGTCAGCGGCCTTCAAGAAGGTCGCCGGGGTCTGACCGGCATGAAGTCGGACCAGCACTGTCAGGCTCATGCGTGTGGCGCGCGGGAAGGAAATCCGCGGGGCCACCGGTCGCAGCGCGTCACCCTTGACGACCAGGTCACCGAGCAGCCCGCGCGGCGGACGCTTGGACACAGCCAGGTCATTGAGCATGGCGACCTTGCGCCAGGTGAACACGACCCGACAGGCAGTGGCCGGGTAGCCGATCAGGTACCAGTGCCAGACGGGGCGGTGCCGGCGAACCAAGTCACCGACGACGAGCCCCCACGCCAGCACGGCCAAGCCAAGGGCGAGCAGAAGGGGTCCCATCAGGCGTCACCACCCTTGGTGTGCGCCGGACCGGTCACGGGGGTGATCGCGTCGGCGCGGAAGCTGACGCCGTGCCGGTCCCCCATCGACCACATGAACGCAGTCAGGCCGGTGACCTTGACGATCTGCCCTTCCTCGATGCCCTTCGGCTGACCGCTCACGGCGATCTCGATGACGGAGATCCGTCGTCCGTCCTGCCGCACGGTGACGGCCACGGTCCAAACCGGGTTGCCGTCCCGGTCCCTCTTCACCTCCTGCGTCTCGGGGTTGCTGATCTTCGCTTCAGGCGCGATGGCGCACCGCAGTACGCCCAGCCGCGCCGTGTCCACGGGAATGGACTGCATTTCGTTGGCCTCCCTGGCCAGTCAGGACGCCAGCAATATGCTGACGTCACTTGTCCTAACGAGTGACGACTATGAAGTCCTGTACGGCGATAGCGCAACTACTTATGCTGACGAGTGATGTCGCGCGTGCGACGTGCCTATGACTTCATCCGGAGATGACCGAATGTCGGAGATCCAGCGCCCAGGAGCCCTCTACCAGCAGGTTGCCGCCGCGATCCGTGCGGCGATCCTGTCCGGCGAGTTCGCGCCCGAGTCCCTGCTGCCGTCCGAGGCCCAGCTCATGGCCCGCTACGGCGTCTCCCGGCCGACCGTCCGCAACGCAATTGCCGCGCTGCGGGCCGAAGGGCTCATCGACGTGCGGCACGGCAAGGGCAGCTTCGTACGCTCCAGCGGACACCCCGTCCTCACTGTGGAGCGCCGCATCAGCCGCACGGCGGAGGGCACGTTCGTGATGCCAGGCGGCGACATCTGGCAGGAAGCCGAGGAACCGAGCACCTACCGCACCCACACCAGCAGGGACACCGGCTGGCTCCTCCAACTCGGCGAGGAAGAGGCAGTGTTCGGCTGTGACCGGCTGCTCACTGACCCAAGCACCGGGACACGCGCCATGCACCGCATGTTGATCCCGTTCGAGGTCGCCGAGGCTGTACCAGCGCTTGCCAAGGAGCCGTGCCAGCGCCCGACCGAGGTCTACCGGCATTTCGCCGAGGACGGCCACAAGCTCACCTGGACCGAAACCGTGCGTGCCCGCATGCCCCTGCCTGATGAGCGCACCACTCTCCAGCTCCCGGACGCTACACCGATCCTGCACGTCAGCCGCGTCACGCACGGCACCGACGACCGGCCGCTGATCCTCGAAGAACTGCGCTTCGGCGCCGACCGGGCCGAACTCGCCTACCGGATCACCGCCGACAAACAGCCCGCACGACGCCCCCGCGCCTGAGCGCCGACAGCGATCGGTCGAAACTGCCTTCACTTCCTCAAGGGCGCGCCTGCGGCGCGCCGGGGCGCCCGGCCGCCCCGGCCGGGCGTGCGGCGTGGACGCCGGTCCCGTCCGGTCGGCTGGCGCCCCCGCCTGCAGCACGCCCAAGGAGTCGAGGCGTCGACCGACCATCGGTGCCGAACCTCGGGCGGTACCGGCCGCAACGATCAAGAACCGGGAAGCGTGCTTGCTGCCGGTGGATGGCTGAGCGAGACACACACGTGCCAGCTCGTTCGCCGCACGGCATCGTCGTGGCTGACTGTCTGTGGCTGAGGCATCGAGCAGGGGAGTCGCCGGCCTTACGCAGACTTCACCAGCGGAAGCACCCGTCATGCTGCACCGCCATCGCTGTCCGCGCATGCCTCCAAGAGTTCAGCGAGCTGGTCTACGACGCCCGGCCAGCCCGTCAGTCGCACCACCCCGCGGCCGTCCTCGTTCGTCGACGCGGCGGCCCGCACAGCGGACAGTTCCAAGCCCACGCCCAGAAGTGCGCGGTTCAGCCGCTCGGCAACCTCACGCGCCTCACGCCAACCGGAGATGTAGTCCACCCCGGGCGCCCAGAGTCCCGAGTCCGCTCCCGGCAGATCGAGACCATCGTTCAGCCAGCCCTCACCCGAGCCAGTCACCTTGCCCACCTCTGCCCTGATCTAGGTAACGGATCATCAACTTCCTTGGACCAGGGCCAAAACGCAGCACGGCGGCCCCGGTACCATCAGGCACCGGGAACCGCCGTGTTCCCAGCCGGGCCACCCTTCGCTTTCCAGGGCTGACGGGGTGGCCCGGCCTATATGGGGATGTGAAGCGCGGACTCTCGCTCGGGAGGAAAGCCCCCGGGCCGTCCGAGAGACCGCGCCCCTTCGGCCGGAGTGGTCAAGCTCCGACCATGACCGGGCCGCCGCCCCACTCCTGATCGCGAGGGAGTTGGCAGGGGCGGCGACCCGGCGTCTGTCAGGCCGAGCAGACGGCCGACTGGTCAAGGTCGAATCGGCACCACACGGTCTTGCCGCCTCGTTCTTCCGGCGACCACCAGACCGATGTGGCGAGCCGCTGCGCGATGAGCAGCCCACGACCGTTGTCCGGCAGTGCCGCTTCCGACAGCTCACCGACCAGCGCGGCGGGGAACATGTCACCCGCCGGAAGCAACGGGGGCGTCGAGTCCTCGTCGCCGACCCCGATGAAGACCCACTTCGGGTACTTCTTGAAGGTCACGTCAATGCGGCGGCAGCCACCGGGCCGGGCGAGGTGACGATCAGGAACGGTGTGGTTCACGACGTTCGCCACCAGTTCCGAGACGACCAACTGCGCGTCGTCGACGAGTTCACCCGCACCGACACCGCGCAGGAACACCGCCGTCACCTCACGCGCGACCCGCGCGGTGTTGCCGAATTCGGCGAACAGGGTGACTGCCAGAAAATGTCCGCCTGCAGCCGGATCCGGCGCTGCGAACCAGTGAGCGTAGGCGTCCAGCTCCCCGCTCAGATGCTTGGTCTTTGCCGCGTCCATCGCGTCCCTTCCCAGCTCTCGCAGCACCGATTGCGTTGCGCAAGCCAGTACACGGCTCTGGACCGGCGACCGGGAGGGTCCGTCGAGGGGTTCACGTGAACACCGGCAAAGGACGAGGGAGTTCATCAATGAACCCCCAGCCCGAAACTGCTGTGACACGATGAACACTCGCCGTAATTCTCGGGTTGGCAGGGGAGCATGAGCCGAGAACCGAACGCTCAGTTGATCGCGGTCATGGACGAAGCGAAGGTCTCCAACAAGGGGCTGGCCAAGCGGATGAAGGACGCTGCCGCCCAGCGGGGTATCGGTCTCGGAACGACACACGTCTCGGTGCAACGCTGGCGAGACGGCGCCGGCATCAAGCCGGAGACGGCAGCGATCATGGCCGACGTTCTCAGCGCCAAGCTGGACCGTCGTGTCACGCCAGGTGATCTTGGCTTCTTCGACCATGCTCAGTCGACCGCCCCTGAGCCGATCGGCTACCCGAATACCGTCCCCGAAGCCCTGTCGATGCTGGACGACCTTGCACAGGAGCGCGCCGACCCCGCTGCGTTCGATCACCTGATCATTAGGGACGCCGACCTCAGCTCAGCGGTCCTGTCATGGGTGATCGCCCGGCCCGACGGCGTGCAGGCTGACAGGCCCGCACAGCAACGAGTCGGCATGCGCGACGTCCGCGCGATCAGGGATGCCGCCTCGATGTTCATGCAACTCGACTTCAAGTACGGCGGCGGCCATGGCCACAAGGCGTTACGCCACTACTTCCGGCACGAGGTCCTTCCGCTGCTTAACGCCAGCTACAGCGAGAAGGTAGGCACGGCACTGTTCGGGGCCGCCGCCGAGGTCTCTCAACTGCTCGCGTGGACCGCGTACGACGTGGGTAACCACCGGCTGGCCCACCGCTACCTCACATCCACGCTGCGGCTGTCCCAGGTCATCGACGACCGCATGTTCGGGGCACGCATCCTGGGCAACCTCAGCCACCAGGCCAACTACCTGGGGAACCACACCCAAGCCATCCAGCTTGCCCGCGCAGCCGTCGAGGGTGCCAAAGGCCGGGCCACTCCGCGAGCTATGGCCAACTACTGGGCGATGGAAGCCCGGGCGCTCTCCAACGCAGGCGACCGGGCCGGCGCGGCCGAGGCGATGAACCAAGCGGAACGAAACTTCGAGCGGGCCGACAGCGCCGACGACCCGGCGTGGCTGAGCTACTTCGATGACGCCGAGCTCTTGGGCGAGTTCTGCCACTGCTTCCGAGACCTGAGAATGCGACGGGAAGCCGTCGAGCACGCGCAACGAGCCGTGGACAGTACCGATCCGCAGTACGCCCGCACGTTGGGGTTCTGCCGCATGGTGCTCGCCCAGAGCCAGCTACTGAACGGCGAACTGGAGGCCGCCGTCACCACCGCGAGCCTTGCCGTCGTCGGCGGCGACTCCCTCCAGTCCTCCCGCTTCCAGCGCTACGTCACCGACTTCCAGGCCGAGGTCAGCACACACGCCGCACACCCCGCCGTCGTCGCTTTCAACGCGCAGGTGAGCGAAGCTCTCGCCCGCCTGGACGACGAGGACGAGTAGCGGCTACCACGGACGCCAATCCCGCGGCGCATCGTCGTTGCGCAAGCCAGCGATGCGCCGGCGGTACTCGGCCGCCGTCTCCTCGTTCTCCTGCACGTTCTGCATGAGCCACGTCGTCATACCGAACTCTTGCAGGCGCCGGAGCGTGTCGTAGCCGTGCCAGTCGTACAGGTCCCGCCCGTAGGCCCGCACGAAGTCCGCGTACTGCTCATCGGTCTGCCACCCAAGGCTGTGATGCTCGACCGCCGTGACCATCAGGTCCCACTCCGGGTGGTCGAAGCAGAAGCCCTCGAAGTCGATCAGGATCACCTCGTCCCGATCGTTCACCATGAGGTTCTGCACGTGAGCATCACCGTGCACGGGCCCCTTCGGAGTCTCGAACCTCAACTCCTCAAACTGAAGCCGCAGTTCCTGCCACCGCTTGCGGAGGAAGACCCGATCGTCGTCCGGGATCGGCGCCTTACTGATCCGCAACTCTTGCTTGTCGAAGGGGTCGAAGGCAGGCAGCTCAAGGTCCGCGGGCAGCGTCATAGAGTGCAGGTCCCTCAGGATGCCGCCCAGTTCCCCGTACGTGGCCTTCCGGTCGCCCTCCACAATGAGGCGCCAGAAGGTCACCGGGTGGCCGTCAGCCACAACCGGCTGCTCCAAGCCGTCAACGAGTCTGGCCGCAGGAAACCCCTCTGCCGCCAGCCACCTGGCCACAGCTACCTCAACACGAGCCTTCGGCAACCAGGGCTCTCCCCGAGCAACGCGGACGATGATCGGCGCCGACGCCAGCCGGAACAGCGCGTTCTCTCCAAGACGAATCAGCGCCGCGTCTCCGTTGTCGAGCCCCGCAGCCCGGCACGCGGCACTCATCACCCGCGTAGCCCTCGCCGACGTGAATCCCTCTTCCGATCGAGCAGCGTCAACTGCCATGCCCGTACCAGCTCCCCTAGTCCTGCGCGATCAACCAACGCACGCCTACGGGTGACCAACCCGACGTACGCCGGACACGCCTCAGACCGTACACATGGGAGACTCAGTTGGGCGAGAAGTAGCTGTTAAAATTCGACGGAAAATTTCCGTATTCTCGGCATGGAAGGCGTTCCATGTTCCGCGCCTTTGCGCCCCAGTCAGGCCGGCTTCTTCTTTACTTTATGCACCTTGATACGCTCAGCTACTTTACTGCGTGCGGTCTTCAGCGCTTCCTCCCGAATTTGATCGAAGTAGTCATCGCTCGAGAGATCTCCCGCCACCCACTTACTGCCGAGCTCCGCTACCACACGCTCTCGATGAGCCATAGCAACTCACACCTTTCTATCTGTGATTAGTTGCCACCTAAGCCTGGAAAATCCCGCTTCCAAGTAGATTCGCTAGCACTCTCACGAGTTGGACGTGAACATTCGTGAGGTCCCCAATATCTGGAGCGTCAACCGTCAGGAGGCCGAGCGCCTCATCGCCCGCGGTCACACTTACCGCAATGACTGTCCTATAGCCGGATGTCGTGGGAGTCACAAGAGGATTGCTAGCTATATCCTCAACGAATATTAGGTCTTTAGCTTGGACAAGATTAAGTAGATAATCACCGTCACTGGTGCCTGCCGAAAACTTCTCGCGGGGCGACTCGGCGCGCCCACTGTAACAAACCCGGTTAAGGTCACTGCCAACCATCTCATAATAGGCGCTTCTCGCCTTTTCATGTGTCAGCTTCACGGCCGATTGAACGATAGCTTGGCGAAGCTGGCCGATCTCCGCCTTACGCATGGCGCGAGGAGAAGCGGATATCTTCCCAAGGTAGCTCGTTATCGGAGCCAGAGCACCATTGAGGGTAGCGGTTAGGTCCGTTTGCGCCTGAATGGCAATATCTTCAGCAGCTTTGATAGATTTGCTATCTCGAACCTTCTCAATCGCGTTCACGGCAATACCCGCGAGGACCAAGGCTGACCCGGCAACAAGCAACCAGTGCTGAGCTGCACCTTTCGCCCCGCCAGCCAGCACACCGATGACGAAGGATCCAACGGCTGAAGCCGCAGATAGAAGCAATAGGATGTAGTAGCCGAGTCTATTAAAGACCGAAGCCATGCCGACACTCCCCGATACGACTTTTACACATACAGAATGGCTCCGTGAAACACGGAGCCATTCAGGTGACGCTCTTATGACTCATGTACGCGGCCGGCCATGCGTCGTACAGCATGCTCGAATGCGTTGGTGGATTGTGACTGCTCGGCAACTCGGCGTTGGACCCTTTCCTTCAAGACTCGGAGAACACTCAGAGGGAAGTATTCGTCGATTGCTTCCTGGACAGCAGTACGAGGGTCCGGATTTCCGTGACCGCTGCGCCGCTGGGTTAACGCTTTACTCACGTGACTCACCTTTCAACTAGGTGGGTGTTACGCATTGTACCGCACGCCGACGCCAATATCTAACCGATTTGCGCGGTGTACTGCTTCTTGCGTTTCAACCAGACGAACCCATCGCCCCGGGAAATAAGCGCCACATCTATTTCGCCGCCAACGGTTTGAGCATCATATATGCTGACTCTCTGCTTCAAGGAGGTGAGGTTGACGAGGCTCTCCGCAAGGACCCCGAGTTCGCCTTTTGGAAGTGAGGCGACACTTTGCCACATGGGCTCGATGTACTGGGTTTCCTGTTCATGCTGCATGCGCTTGAGGAAATCCCTATAGCGACCATGTATGGCCCGATGAAATAGCGTCGAGATCGTTTTCACGTCTTCCTCGGACAGACTTGGGAGGGCTTCTCCAAGTGAGGTTTCTGCCTCCGAGGAACTCTCAGCTACCCACTTGTCCCAGTAGTCAATGATGCTGCGTCTCACTTTTCCATTGATACCGGAAAGGAAGCTCCAGGCCATCTCGTCTTGGGCGAAGGTTTCCAAATGCCCTGGCTCAGCTAGAGTGACCTGCCGGGTCTGCAAGGGATCGGACAGGAGCGTTCCCATAACCCTTCCACCGACTTCTGCATGGCACATCCTCGGAAAGTAATCACTCTGACCGAATCCCGCAACAACGAGACCCGAGGAAGCCAAACCATGCTCATTTTTGCGCAAAGAATTCAATGCAACGTCAACGAGACGCTTCTTCTGCAATCTATTCAGGTCGAACTTGGCAAATAGCTCATCCAACAGGATGGCCACCGTGTCGGAATATTCCGCCCGAAGCTTCGCAAGGGGGAGCTTGTTCGACCACGGCCCATCTTCGCCTCTATCGGCTTCTTCAATGGCGTTTTCAATAGCGGAATCAACCAGCCTTTTCAGCTTGGCCTTGACGAGCTTTGCATCCTTCGTAAAACATGCCTCGAAGCCTTTCATTATGGAATCAAAAACGCCAACTAAAGCGGCGTAAGCCGCATCCAGGACAAGGAATTCTTCATTCTCCGTCGTGATCATTGAGTCATCTTGGATGATGAACTGAAGAAAATCTTCGGCGTAATCTTCAAGCCTGTCGAAAGATTTACCGGATCGGCTTTCGCGGTAACATTTTATAATGGTTTCCCAGGGCATCCCGCAGAGCTCTGAATTGTCGTACACCATTATGCCTACCGGGGCACCCTCAATCAGTTCGAACAACTTATTGACGGTGTCGTAGGTTTTTACTCCGCGCCGGCCGCTCGCGATCGTTACCGCGCTGTCCGCTGCCATTGCGACAGCAGATTTATTCATCACTACAGCTTCCGCTGTCACCCCGAGTGCCCCCACTCATCCCCATGGCGTCCCCGCTGGGAGGATACCCAGAGACGCACATGTATGAACAGACTCATCGTCAGCTCACCAATAGCGGTGCGATCAGACTGCCTCCGTCAGACCATCACGCCCCACGGATCATGATCATCTATAATCAAGATCCACTTTCGCAACAGACACCAGCGACCTCTCCGGCTCATCGGCCCGGTGAAGCAATCAGTGCGCCAGTCAACTCCCTACCGGGGTCGAGGCGCACCTTCTCTCTGACGGTACGACCGAGCCTCACATCCACTCCACCTCAGAGACGATCTGTGCACCGCTTCCATGACCTGGCAACAGCACATGAGAAGGGGTACACGGCACCGGCGGGTGAAGACGCGGAGTGCTCACCGCAGCCGCCTCCTCCTCGCTTGCCCCTGCCAGCGCCTCCATCGCCCGGTCGAGTGCCTCGCTCACGTCAGTGTTCGTGACCACTCGAAGCCGCCGCCTGACCAGCCTTCTTGACCGTCAGCGGCAGCAACTTCTCTCCGCTGTTACTTACTTGCGGCCAAGTGTCAATCTGCGGACACACCTTTCGCTACAACTGTGAGGTGAGCCCCTCAGCAGGTCAGGCCAGCTCTGCCTACGGACGCTAGAAGGGTCAACTGACCGCGACGCCGGGGATGAAGGCCACGAGGCCGGACAAGAAGCTGCCGATCGCGGCCAGCGTCACGAGAGTGGCCTTGCCGTCCGAGAACAGACCGGAGCAGAACTCGCGTACCTGGCGTCGGAGGATGAGCATCTTGAGCTTCTGCCAACGGTGTTGGCGGATGTGGCAGCCCATGAGGAGACCAGATGCATTGTTCCGGCAGCCGTCCTCACGGCCCCTGACAGGAGCAGCGCATGTCACGGGTGCTTGAAAGAAGCACCAGACGAGGACCAGCGCCGACAGAATAGCGACAATCGCAGGCCCTGCAGCCTTGTTGATCCATGCGGCAATCAGCAGCGCGGCGGCGATCACGCCCCACCACTGTCCCAAGCCGCCGAGTCGGCTATTTCTTGCCCTTGCCCCCGAGGTTGCCATGTTGCTCATAGTGACGTGGCGCAGGGTGCTGCGTGCCGTTTCCTGACCTCTTGACCGAAAAGGCTCTAAGCCTGGCTGACGTCTGGCTGCCAACGCATACAGCCTCAGACCGGTATCCGAGACGGCGAAGGTGCCCCGCAAAGATCCACAGTGCCCCTATGTACCCTCATACCCACTCCACCTCGGAGTGCACGCTGGAGGAGCTCCCCGGCCCCGGCAGTGGCGTCCTAGGGGTCACCTGCGCCAGCCGCTGGCGCCCCCGCTGCACGCCGAGCACGCCCAGCAGCGCCACCGCCTCTTCCTCTGTGACTTCCGCCATAGCGCCGGCGAGGCGCTGCAGCAGGTCATCACTCACGTCAGCGGCCCATTTGGGCTGCTCGGAGCCGTCTTTTTGACCGTCAGCGGCAGCAACTTCTTTCCGCTGTTACTTACTTGTGGCCAAGTGTCCATCTGCGGGCACACCCCGCAGTCGAAGCAGGGGGTCCAGCGGCAGTCCTCGACCTCTGTTTCGTCGAGGGCGTCCTGCCAGTCCTCCCAGAGCCAGTCCTTGTCCAGTCCGGAGTCCAGGTGGTCCCAGGGGAGGACCTCCTCGTAGGTGCGCTCGCGGGTGGTGTACCAGTCGACGTCCACGCCGAAGGGGGCCAGCGCCTTGTCGGCGCAGCTCATCCAGCGGTCGTAGGAGAAGTGCTCGCGCCAGCCGTCGAAGCGGCCGCCGTCGTCGTAGACCGCGCGGATGACGGCGCCGACGCGGCGGTCGCCGCGGGAGAGCAGGCCCTCGACGATGCCGGGCTTGCCGTCGTGGTAGCGGAAGCCGATCGAGCGGCCGTACTTCTTGTCGCCGCGGATCTTGTCCCGGAGCTTGGCCAGGCGGGCGTCCGTCTCCTCGGCGGAGAGCTGGGGCGCCCACTGGAAGGGGGTGTGGGGCTTGGGGACGAAGCCGCCGATCGAGACCGTGCAGCGGATGTCGTTGGAGCCGGAGACCTCGCGGCCCTTGGCGATGACCCGCGTCGCCATGTCGGCGATCTGCAGGACGTCGTCGTCGGTCTCCGTCGGCAGGCCGCACATGAAGTACAGCTTCACCTGGCGCCAGCCGTTGCCGTAGGCGGTGGCGACGGTGCGGATCAGGTCGTCCTCCGAGACCATCTTGTTGATGACCTTGCGGATGCGTTCCGAGCCGCCTTCGGGGGCGAAGGTGAGGCCGGAGCGGCGGCCGTTGCGGGTGAGTTCGTTCGCCAGGTCGATGTTGAAGGCGTCCACGCGGGTGGAGGGGAGGGAGAGGCCGATCTTGTCTTCCTCGTAGCGGTCCGCCAGGCCCTTGGCGATGTCGCCGATCTCCGAGTGGTCCGCGGAGGAGAGGGAGAGGAGTCCGACCTCCTCGAAGCCCGTCGCCTTCAGACCCTTGTCGACCATCTCGCCGATGCCGGTGATCGAGCGCTCACGCACCGGGCGGGTGATCATGCCCGCCTGGCAGAAGCGGCAGCCGCGCGTGCAGCCGCGGAAGATCTCCACCGACATGCGCTCGTGGACGGTCTCGGCGAGCGGGACCAGGGGCTGCTTGGGGTACGGCCATTCGTCGAGGTCCATGACCGTGTGCTTGGACACGCGCCAGGGGACTCCCGACCGGTTGGGGACCACGCGGGCGATGCGGCCGTCGGGGAGGTACTCGACGTCGTAGAAGGCCGGGACGTACACCCCGCCGGTCTTCGCCAGGCGGAGCAGGACCTCCTCGCGGCCGCCGGGGCGGCCCTCCGCCTTCCACTCCTTGATGATCCGCGTCATGTCGAGCACGGCCTGCTCGCCGTCCCCGATGACCGCCGCGTCGATGAAGTCCGCGATCGGCTCGGGGTTGAACGCGGCGTGGCCGCCGGCCAGCACGATCGGGTCGTCGAGGGTGCGGTCCTCGGACTCCAGCGGGATGCCCGCCAGGTCCAGGGCCGTCAGCATGTTCGTGTAGCCGAGCTCCGTGGAGAAGGACAGGCCGAACACGTCGAACGCCTTCACCGGGCGGTGGCTGTCCACCGTGAACTGCGGGACGCCGTGCTCCCGCATCAGCGCCTCCAGGTCCGGCCACACGCTGTAGGTGCGCTCGGCGAGGACGCCGTCCTGTTCGTTCAGGACCTCGTAGAGGATCATGACGCCCTGGTTGGGCAGCCCGACCTCGTAGGCGTCCGGGTACATCAGCGCCCAGCGGACGTCACAGGACTCCCACGGCTTGACCGTGGAGTTGAGCTCTCCGCCGACGTACTGGATCGGCTTCTGCACATGCGGGAGCAGAGCTTCGAGCTGCGGGAACACGGACTCGGCGGCCGCAGCGACTTCGGCAGACATCTCGCGAACCTTCGTGGGATGGACTGGCAGGGGTGACCATCTAGCCTAACGCGGCCGCCGCCCTTCCCCGTACGTTCAGAGGGCCGCCGTACGTTCAGATGTCCGTCGCCTGCCGCATCGGCGTCCACAGTCCGGGCAGCTGCGTCTCGGCCGTCGCCGCGCGGTGCTCCTCACGGCCGTAGAGGACGCCGTAGGTGAACGTGTTCTCCCCGGCCGCGTGCGCCACCGCGGCCAGCTCGCGCAGGGCCTGGCGGGCCATGACGCTGTCCTGGTGGTCGCCGAGCAGGCCCTGCAGGGTCTTCATGGACCTGGCCAGGTCGGACGCCGGGTCGCCGAGGGCCGCTACGGCCGCCTCCGCCGCGTACCGGGCCCGCTTGGCCTTCTTGCGGGCCTCGTGCAGGGCGAGGTCGCGGTCCTGGCCGGGCGGGAGCTCGATGGCCTGCTCGACGAGCGCCGCGACCCTGCCGAAGTCCTTGCGCACGGCCTTGGCGATCACCTTGGACGGCTTGCCGGAGGCCGCCGGGAGGAGCGGCGGGTGGTCGAGCAGCGCGTCGAGGGAGCCGAGGAGGGCGAGGTAGCGGGGTCCGTCCAGTACGGCGATCAGGCGCCGGCGCGACCCGCCGCGCCGGGCCTTCGCCCAGCGGCGCACGCGGGCGCGGACGGGGCCCGACACGAGGGCGTCGGGCAGTTCGTCCAGGGCGGCGGTGAGGCGGTCGGTGAGCACTTCGTGGTCGCGGTCGACGCCGAGTTCGCCGGCGAGCCACTTCAGTTCCTCGCCGACGGGGTCGGTGACAGCGCGGTCGAGCACCTTGCCGTAGGAGCGGAAGACGCTGCGCATCCGGCGGGTGGCGACGCGCATGCGGTGCACGGAGTCGTACGTGTCGAGCCGTACGGCCGGGTCGAGGGCGAGGACGGCCTCCCGCTGGGCCCGGAGGTAGGCCAGGACGTGGTCGCCGGCGGTCCGCGGGGCCTTGACGGGCCGCTGCTTGGCGCGCCGCTTCTTCCCGCTGCCGCGCGGGGCGGTCTCCGCCAGCGCGCGGGCCAGCTTCGACGGGGACTCCGACGGCCGTACGCCGGCGCCGCGCAGCCGCTTGTCGACCTGGTCGAGGAAGGCGGGGTCGCCGCCGTCGGCGAGTTCCACCTCGATCTCGGTCCACTGGGCGGCGCAGCCGGCGCCGGTGAGGCGTTCGGCGTGCACGGCGTCGACGCTGGCCTCGGCGAGCACGCGTCCTTCGGCGTCGACGAGGTCGCGCACGTCGCGGTCGGAGCGCAGCCGGACCACCGGGATCAGCTCGGCGTCGCGGATGCGGGAGCGGACGAGCCCGAGGTGGCCGGGCGGGACGGTGTCGGTGAGCGGGGCCCTGATCTCGTCCCGGACGCCGGGGGCGACGGGGAGTTTGAGGTGCCAGCCCGCGTCGGAGCCGCCGGTGCGGCGGCGCAGGGTGATGGCGGCCGCGGCGAGGCGCTGGTCGGCGGTGTCGTAGTAGGTGGCGTCCAGGCTCACGACACCCTTGTCGATGACGGCCGCGATCCCGGCGACGCCGGTGAGGTCGGGCAGGCCGCTGTCGTCGGATTCGTACTTCCGCTCGATCTCGCGCTTTGTGTCCGCCATGCCCCGAATCTACTGGGACATCACCCCGGGCGGCAGGGCCCTTCGGGCACGATCGTCCGCCGGCCGGGGGCAGCGCCCCCGAAGGGGCGCGGGGAACTGCGCGACCGGCCACGACGGCGCGGCAGACGATCGACGGCCTGGCGCGGCACGTCCACAGGCACGGCACTCCCAGCGGAGCGCTCAGGCCGACATGGGGCGCTGGACCTTGATCGACTGGAGCAGTCCGACCGCCACCCACACCGCGAACATCGACGAGCCGCCGTAGGACACGAACGGCAGCGGCAGGCCGGTCACCGGCATGATGCCGAGGGTCATGCCGATGTTCTCGAAGGACTGGAAGGCGAACCAGGCGACGACGCCGGCGGCGACCACCGTGCCGTACAGCTCGGTCGAGTCGCGGGCGATGCGGCAGGCGCGCCACAGCACCACACCCAGCAGAACGATTATCAGGCCCGCGCCGACGAAGCCGAGTTCCTCGCCCGCGACGGTGAAGACGAAGTCCGTCTGCTGCTCGGGCACGAACTGGCCGGTGGTCTGCGAGCCGTGGAAGAGGCCGGCGCCGGTCAGTCCGCCGGAGCCGATGGCGATACGGGCCTGGTTGGTGTTGTAGCCGACGCCGGCCGGGTCGAGGTCGGGGTTGGCGAAGGCGGCGAAGCGGTTGATCTGGTAGTCGTCCAGGATGTGCAGCTGCCAGACGGCGATCGCGCCGACGGCGCCGGCCGTGATCAGGCCGAACACCCAGCGGTTGGAGGCGCCGGAGGCGAGCAGCACGCCGAGGATGATGATGACCATGACCATGACCGAGCCGAGGTCGGGCATGAGCAGCACGATCAGTATCGGTACGGAGGCCAGTCCCAGGGACTGCAGGACGGTGCGGTGGTCGGGGTACTGCCGGTCGCCCGCGTCGACCTGGGCCGCCAGCAGCATCGCCATGCCCAGGATGATCGTGATCTTCACGAACTCCGAGGGCTGGAGAGAGAATCCGCCGCCGAGGACGATCCACGAGTGGGCGCCGTTGACGGTGGAGCCGAGCGGGGTGAGCACCAGCAGGATGAGCAGGACCGAGGCGCCGTAGAGGATGGGCACGACCGTGCGCAGGGTGCGGTGGCCGAACCAGATGGTGCCGATCATCAGGGCGAGTCCGATGCCGGTGTTCATCAGGTGCCGGAGCAGGAAGTAGTACGGGTCGCCCTGGTTGATCTCGTTGCGGTTGCGGGTCGCCGAGTAGACGAGGACGGAGCCGATCGCGGACAGCGCGAGGGCCGCCAGCAGTATCGGCCAGTCCAGGCGGCGGGTGACGGAGTCGCGGGCGAAGACGCGGCTCAAGCCCGCGCGTTCGGGACCGTATCCGGAGACGGAGAAGGTGTTGGCTCCGGTCATGTGAGCATCCTCCGGCTTCCCTTCCCGCGCGACCGCCTTCGGGTGTCGCGGTTGGTCGTCGTGGGCGACGCCGTGGTCGCGCCGGGCTGGGTCCCGTCCGGCGCGGTCGCGCCCTCGTCGGTCGCCTGGAGGTCCTCGACCGGGTCCTTGGAGATCTTCGGGGAGGCGATCGCGCCGTCGGTCTTGATCTTCGGCAGGGCCTTCTGCGGGGTGGGCAGCAGCGCCTTCTTCTTGTCGATCGAGCCGTCGGACTGGACGCCGTACAGCGCGCTGTAGATGTTGCGCACGGCCTCACCGGAGGCGCCGGAACCCGTACCGGCCTGGGCGATGGTCATGACGACCGTGTAGTCCTTGGAGTACGTGGCGAGCCAGGAGGTGGTCTGCTTGCCGTAGACCTCGGCGGTGCCGGTCTTGGCGTGCAGTTCGATCTGGTTCTGCGGCCAGCCGCCGAACTTCCAGGCGGCGGTACCGCGGGTGATGACGCCGGCGAGGGCGGAGTCCATGCCCTTGAGGGTGGCCTTGCTGACCGGCAGCTTGCCCTGGGCCTTGGGCTTGATCTCCCGTACGGTCTTGCCGTCCGCGCTGATGACCGCCTTGCCGATGGTCGGCTGGTACATGGTGCCGCCGTTGGCGAGGGCGCCGTAGATCACGGCCTCCTGGATCGGCGTGACGAGGGTGTCGCCCTGGCCGATGGAGTAGTTGATCTCGTCACCGGCGCGCATCTTGTTGCCTTCGAGGCAGTTCTCGTAGGCGATCCGCTCGACGTAGGAGCCGTCCTTCTTGCCGGTCTTGCACCAGTAGCCCTTGTTGGCCTCCCAGAACGCCTGCTTCCACTTGCGGTCCGGGACGCGGCCGGTGACCTCGTTGGGCAGGTCGACGCCGGTCTCCTTGCCGAGGCCGAACTGGTGGGCGGCCTTGAAGAAGTAGTCCTTGGCCTGGCCCTTCTTGGGGTTGATGCCGCCGTCCTTCTTCCACTCGTTGTGGGCGAGGCCGTAGAAGACGGTGTCGCAGGAGACCTCGAGGGCGCGGCCGAGGGAGATGGGGCCGAAGTTCTCGCCCTCGAAGTTCTTGAAGACCTGGCCGCCGACGGAGTAGGAGCTGGTGCAGGGGTAGCCGCCGTCCCACTCGTAGCCGGCCTCGACCGCGGCGGCGGTGGAGACCACCTTGAACGTCGAGCCGGGCGCGGACTGACCCTGTATGGCCCTGTTGATCAGCGGGTAGTCGGAGTTCTTGCCGGTGAGCTTCTTGTAGTCCTTGGCGGAGATGCCGCCGACCCACACGTTGGGGTCGTACGTCGGCGCGGACGCCATGGCGACGACGCGGCCGGTCTTGGCCTCCATGACGACGACGGCGCCGGAGTCGGCCTTGTAGTTGGTGCCGGTGATCTTGTCGAACTGCTGGCGGGCGACCTTCATCGCGCGGTCCAGCTCGTACTCGGCGACGCGCTGGACGCGGGCGTCGATGCTGGTGACGAGGTTGGAGCCGGGCTGGGCGGCGTCCGCCTCGGCCTTGCCGATGACGCGGCCGAGGTTGTCGACCTCGTAGCGGGTGACGCCGGCCTTGCCGCGCAGCACCTTGTCGTACTGGCGCTCCAGGCCGGAGCGGCCGACCTGGTCGGAGCGCAGGTAGGGCGAGTCGGTGTCCTGGGCCTGCTGGATCTCCTCGTCGGTGACCGGCGAGAGGTAGCCGAGGACCTGCGCGGTGTTGGACTTGCCGGGGCTCGCGTAGCGGCGGACGGCCTCGGGTTCGGCGGTGATGCCGGGGAAGTCCTCGGCGCGTTCGCGGATCTGCAGGGCCTGCCGGGCCGTGGCCTCGTCGGTGATGGGGATCGGCTGGTACGGCGAGCCGTTCCAGCACGGCTGCGGCGTCTTGGCGTCGCACAGCCGCACCTTCAGCAGGACCTCCTTGGGGTCCATGCCGAGGACGCCGGCCAGCTTGGTGAGGACGGCCTTGCCGTCGTCCTTCATCTTCAGCAGGTCGGTGCGGGAGGCGGAGACCACGAGGCGGGTCTCGTTGTCGGCGAGCGGCACCCCGCGCGCGTCCAGGATCGAGCCGCGCACCGCGGGCTGGACGACCTGCTGGACGTGGTTGCCGGAGGCCTTCTTGGCGTACTCGGCGCCCTCGCGGATCTGCAGGTACCACAGGCGGCCGCCGAGGGTGCCGAGCAGGGAGAGCACGAGGATCTGGATGACGACGAGACGGATCTGGACGCGTGGTGTCCGTCCGGTCTCCGGGATATTCGTCATGGTGGCTGTCTCCCCCTCTCAGTGCGTGTACGAGTGATATACGACGGACCTGTGAGGCTCCGCGGCGGGCAACTGCCGTGTCGTCACAGCCGCTTGACCCCCTTGATGCGGCCCACGCGCGTGGTGCGGGTACGGGCCTTGGTCTTCAGGCCGCCGAGGCCGCCGCGCTGCCCGCCGATCTTCAGGCCGGTGCCGGTGGAGATCCAGCCGGAGGAGATGTCGGCGCTCTTCTTGGCGGCGGAGGTGCTGTCGGCGAGCGGGTCGTTCTCGGCGCGCCGGGCCAGGGCCATGATCCCGGGGACCACGAACGGGGCGAGCAGCAGGTCGTACAGGGCCGCGGTGAACATCAGGCCGGGCAGGCCGACGTGGCGGGCGGCGGTGTCGCCGACGAGGGCGCCGACGCCCGCGTACAGCAGGGTCGAGCCGATCGCCGCGACGACCACGGTGAGCATGGGGCCGGCGGCGGACTTCAGCCGCCCGTTCTCCGGTTTCATCAGGCCGGCGCAGTAGCCGATGACGCACAGCACCAGGGCGTAGCGGCCGGCGGCGTGGTCGGCGGGCGGGGCGAGGTCGGCGAGCAGGCCGGCGCCGAAGCCGATGAGGGCGCCGCCGACGTGACCGTAGACCATGGCGAGGCCGAGGACGGTGAGCAGCAGCAGGTCGGGGACGGCGCCGGGCAGGTGGAGGCGGGCGAGGACGCTCACCTGGATCACCAGGGCGACGGCGACGAGCACCGAGGCGAGCAGGATCCGGTTGACGCGCACGGGGAATCAGCTCCTACTGCTGGGACTGGCCGTCGGCAGGCGCGCCGGCTGACGGGGTGACCGTGACGGTGACCGTCGGCCTCGGGGTGGGCTTGGGCTTCTTCGGGAGCACCGTGTCGCGCGGGTCCTTCTTCGGGGCCTCCACGACGACGCCGACGATGTCGAGCTTGGTGAAGCTGACGTACGGCGTGACGTAGAGGGTGCGGGTGAGGCCGCCGCCGGAGGGGTCGACGCGGGAGACGACGCCGACCGGGACGCCGGGCACGAAGGGCTTGTCGGCCTGGGAGCCGAAGGTGGCCAGGCGGTCGCCCTTCTTCACCTCGGCCTTGCCGTTGAGGAGTTCGACGCGCATCGGGCGGTCGCCCTGCCCGGCGGCGAAGCCGAGTTCGTCGCTGTTCTCCATGCGGGCGCCGACGGTGAAGTCGGGGTCGTTGGCGAGCAGGACGGTGGAGGTGTCGGGGCCGACGGTGGTGACGCGGCCGACCAGGCCGTCGCCGTTGAGCACGGTCATGTCGCGTCTGATGCCGTCGTTGGCTCCGACGTCGATGGTGATGGTCCAGGAGAAGCCCTGGGCCGCCCCGATGGCGATGACCTCGGCGCCCTTGATGCCGTACTGGCCCTGGCCCGCGAGCTTCAGCATCCTGTCGAGCTGCTTGAGGCGGCTGCGGCTGCGGTCGTCGCTGCCGAGCTTCGCCTTGAGGGCCGCGTTCTCCTTCTCCAGCCGGGCGAGCCGGTCGTGCCGCTCACCGGAGTCCCGGATCGCGGAGACGGCGTTGCCGACCGGGTCGACCGCGGCGGACACGCCGTTCTCGATCGGGCCGAAGACGGTGGCCGCCGCCTGGCGGGCACCGTCGACCGGCGAGTCCTCTCCGCCGCGGATGTCCACCGTGATCAGCGCGAACGCGATGGCGATCAGCAGCACCAGGAGCAGCCGGCTCTCTCGTGTGTCCCTCACGTGCGGCGGCCGTGCCCTTCCTCATAGGAATGCGGTGGTTGGGAAATGTGATGGTGAATCGGGGCGAGCATATGCCTCTGCGGCAACTGCCTCCATGTCAACTGCCTCTATATCAACGATCCGCCGTACGAGAGGAGATCGTCTCGTACGGCGGAATCGAAGAGGCGGGTCATCTGCGCGGCTGGGCGTCCAGCACCTGCTGGAGCGCCTCGAACTCCTCGACGCACTTGCCCGAGCCGAGCGCCACGCTGTCCAGCGGGTCCTCGGCGATGTGGATCGGCATGCCCGTCTCGCGGCGCAGCCGCTCGTCGAGTCCGCGCAGCAGGGCGCCGCCGCCGGTCAGCACGATGCCGCGGTCCATGATGTCGCCGGACAGCTCCGGCGGGCACTTGTCGAGGGTCGTCTTGACGGCGTCGACGATCGCGTTGACGGGCTCCTCGATCGCCTTGCGCACTTCGGCGGCGGAGATGACGACGGTCTTGGGCAGCCCGGAGACGAGGTCCCGGCCGCGGATCTCGGTGTGCTCGTCGGTGTCGAGGTCGTACGCCGAACCGATCGTGATCTTGATCTGTTCGGCCGTCCGCTCACCCAGCAGCAGCGAGTACTCCTTCTTGATGTGCTGGATGATCGCGTTGTCCAGTTCGTCGCCGGCGACGCGGATGGACTGGGCGGTGACGATGCCGCCGAGGGAGATCACCGCGACCTCCGTGGTGCCGCCGCCGATGTCCACGACCATGTTGCCCGTGGCCTCGTGGACCGGCAGGCCGGAGCCGATGGCCGCGGCCATGGGCTCCTCGATGATGTGCACCTGCCGGGCGCCGGCCTGGGACGACGCCTCGATGACGGCGCGGCGCTCGACGCCGGTGATGCCGGAGGGCACACAGACGACGACCCGCGGACGAGCCAGATACCTCCGCTTGTGGATCTTCAGGATGAAGTAGCGGAGCATCCGCTCGGTGATCTCGAAGTCGGCGATCACGCCGTCCTTCAGCGGACGCACGGCGACGATGTTGCCGGGCGTACGCCCGATCATCTTCTTCGCTTCGGCGCCGACCGCGAGAATGCCACCGGTGTTCGTGTTGATCGCGACGACGGACGGCTCGTTGAGTACGATCCCGCGACCCCTGACGTACACCAGCGTGTTGGCGGTCCCGAGGTCGACAGCCATGTCACGGCCGATGAACGACATTGAGTTCCCCATCAGGATTCGTCTGGCCTTCCTGGGAGCTTTTGAGGGCTTTTCAGGTCGGCGAAGCGGGTGCGGTGACGTGAAGGCTTACATCGTAGACGCGCCTTCGCGAACACTGCGGGAGGGTCTTCGCCATTGTCAGCAGATGATGCGCGGCTCCGCTTGTGGAGACGGGCGTTCGGGGGCACTCGTTCCCTCGAACGCCGCCGCGTATGCACGAGGGTGCGGGGCCGCGGCACCGCACCCTCCGCTTGTGCTGACGCAGGCGCCGCGCGCGGAATGCGCGCGGCGTTGCACGTGGGACGCACGCGGCCGCGCGGCGCGGAATGCGCGGAACGGGGCTGTGCGCGGGCTGTGCGGGGGGCTGCGCGCGTGGGGTTACGCGCGGCGGGTTACGCGCGCCCCGGGAAGAAGATCTTCACCTCGCGCTCGGCGGACTCCTCGGAGTCGGAGGCGTGGATCAAGTTCTCGCGGACGATGACGCCGTAGTCGCCGCGGATGGAGCCGGGCGCGGCGGCGATCGGGTCGGTCGGGCCGGCCAGCGCGCGGACGCCCTCGATGACCCGCTCGCCCTCCACGATCAGCGCGACGACCGGGCCGGAGGACATGAACTCGACCAGCGGCTCGTAGAACGGCTTGCCCTTGTGCTCGCCGTAGTGCTGCTCCAGCGTCTCCTGGTCCAGGGTGCGCAGTTCCAGCGCGGTGATCTGCCAGCCGGCCTTGCGCTCGATGCGGCTGATGATCTCGCCGGTCAGGCCGCGACGGACGGCGTCGGGCTTGAGGAGGACGAGGGTGCGCTGGGTCACGGGAAGGCTCCTTATTTCCTGCCAGGTGTGCGGTGGGACGAGGCTACAGGGCGTGTCCGGGCACCTGTTACACAGCGTCAGGGGTCGAGGAGTCCGACTGTGCCGCGAATCTCGCCTTCGCCTCGTCGATCTTCCGTCCGTAGTGCACCGACGCCCACCACAGGGCGGCGAAGACGGCGCCCAGGAAGAACATCGTCGGGACGGCGAAGCCGGAGGCGATCAGGGCGGCCTGCAGGACCCAGCCCAGCACGACGCCGCCCGGACGGGTGACGAAACCGCACAGCAGCAGGCACAGCAGCATCGCGACGCCGCTGACGGTCCACACGGTCGTCATGGACAGCGCGGGATCCTTCATCGCGACCAGCCCGGCGAAGCCGATGACGAAGAACTCGCCGATCAGGGTCGAGGAACACAGCACGCGCACGGGGTCAGCCCCTTCCCAGGAGCAGTCGGGCCTCGCCGACGGTGATGACGGAGCCGGTGACGAGGACGCCGCCGCCCGCGAACTCGCCCTCCTCCTCGGCGAGCGTGATGGCCGCCTCCAGGGCGTCCGGCAGCCGCGGCTCGACCTGGACGCGCTCCTCGCCGAACACCTCGACGGCGATCGCGGCGAGCTCGTCCGCGTCCATGGCGCGGTGGCTGGAGTTCTGGGTGACGACGACCTCGGCGAAGATCGGCTCGAACGCCTCAAGGAGCCCGCGGACGTTCTTGTCGCCGCTCGCGCCGACCACGCCGATGAGGCGGCTGAAGTCGAACGCCTCCTGCACCGCCTCGGCGGTGACGCGGGCGCCCGCCGGGTTGTGGGCGGCGTCCAGGACGACGGTGGGCGAGCGCCGCACGACCTCCATGCGGCCCGGCGAGGAGACGGCCGCGAACGCCTTGCGGACGGTGTCGATGTCCAGCGGCTCGGCACGCGCGGCGCCGACGCCGAAGAACGCCTCGACGGCGGCGAGCGCCACGGCCGCGTTGTGCGCCTGGTGCGCGCCGTGCAGCGGCAGGTACACCTCGGCGTACTCGCCGCCCAGGCCGCGCAGGGTGACCAGCTGCCCGCCGACGGCGACCTGCCGGGCGACGACGCCGAACTCCAGGCCCTCGCGGGCCACGGTGGCGTCCACCTCGACGGCCTTCTTCAGCAGCACCTGCGCCGCGTCCACCGGCTGCTGGGCCATGATCACGGTCGCGTCCTGCTTGATGATGCCGGCCTTCTCCACGGCGATCTCGCCGGGCGTCCCGCCGAGCCGGTCGGTGTGGTCGAGGTCGATCGGCGTGACCACGGCGACGTCCCCGTCGATCACGTTGGTGGCGTCCCAGCTGCCGCCCATGCCGACCTCGACGACGGCCACGTCTACGGGCGCGTCGGCGAAGGCGGCGTAGGCCATGCCCGTGAGCACCTCGAAGAACGACAGGCGGTACTCCTGCTGGGAGTCGACCATCTCGACGTAGGGCTTGACGTCCCGGTAGGTCTCGATGAACCGCTCGGCGGAGATCGGGGCGCCGTCCAGGCTGATCCGCTCGGTGATCGACTGGACGTGCGGCGAGGTGTAGCGGCCGGTGCGCAGCTCGAAGGCGCCGAGGAGGGCCTCGATCATGCGGGCGGTGGAGGTCTTGCCGTTGGTGCCGGTGATGTGGATCGAGGGGTACGACCGCTGCGGTTCGCCCAGCACGTCCATCAGCGCGGAGATACGGCTGACCGAGGGCTCCAGCTTGGTCTCGCCCCAGCGGGTGGCGAGTTCCGCCTCGACCTCCCGGAGCGCCTTGTCCACCTCGGGGTCCTCCGGGCGCGCGGGCACGTCGGCCTGCGGCGGGCCGCCCTGGGTGCGCAGGGTGCGGCTGCCGGCCTCGATCACGGCGAGATCGGGGTCGCGGTCGGTCTCGGCGTCGATGATCTCGTCGAAGGGATCGCTCTCACTCACGCGGCCAGTCTACGGAGCCCCGAAGGCAAAGTCGGCGCTGCCTCGGGGGCCGGGCGACGGGGGCGGGCCCCGAGGCACGGGATACCTCGCGGCGTGCCCGGGAGGCTGGGCGGCCGGGGCACGGGACGCCGGAGAGACTGGGCGGCGAGGGCACGGGACGCCCCCCCCCCCGAGACCGGGCGGCCAGGGCGCGGGACGCCCGAGAGACCAGGCGGCCAGGGCACGGGACGCCCCCAGAGACCAGGCGGCCGGGGCGCAGGACGCCCCCAGAGACCGGGCGGCCGGGGCGCAGGACGCCCAAGAGACCGGGCGGCCGGGGCGCAGGACGCCCAAGAGACCGGGCGGCCGGGGCGCAGGACGCCCCCAGAGACCGGGCGGCCGGGGCGCAGGACGCCCAAGAGACCGGATGGGCGAGGCACGGGATGCCCGAGAGACCGGGCACCGGAGGCACCGGACGCCCCCAGAGACCGGGCGCCGGAGGCACCGGACGACCGAGACGCAGGGCGGCCAAGGCGCGCGGCACTCCCAGAGACCGGGCGCCCGAGGCGCGGGACGCCCCAGACACGGGGTAGCACGAGACGCCGACGCCCCAGAAACCAGGTACCCGAGACGCCGGACGCCGGAGAGGCAGGGGGCCGCGGGGGCCTGTGGGGCGGGGTGCGGGGTGATCGAGATGCCGGGATGGCCGAGAGACCGACGTGACCGAGAGGCAAGGTGCCCCAGAGGCAAGGTGACCGAAGGGCCGGGATGTCGAGGGGCCGGGGCTGGTGCGATCGGGGCCGGGGCGGCCAAGTGGGTGCGGCCGGGGCTGGACCGGCGCGGGCGGGTGGCTGCGGCCTGGCCGGGTCGCGGCAGCCGGACGGCTGCGGCCGCGCCGGTCGCGCCGGTCGGGCCGGTCGGGCCGGTCGGGCCGGTCGGGCCGGTCGGGCCGGTCGGGCCGGTCGGGCCGGTCGGGCCGAGCCGGTCAAGCGGCCTCGGCCAGCGCTGGACCGGGGCAACCGGACGGCTGCGGCCGCGCCGGTCGGGCCGGT
>NZ_JBFADM010000006.1:20471-242193 GCF_040641355.1 Streptomyces sp. NPDC020996 | reverse complement strand
TCACCACCACCGCGTCCTGGTACAGGCGGGCCACCCGCGCGCTGATCGCCGTGTCACACGGTGACGCCGCTGCAGTTTTCGGCACTTCTCCCGGTACCGCCGGGTTTGGAAGGGGCCGACTTGTGGCCGAAAACAGTCAGTCGCGGCCCGCGTTCCCCATCGCCCGCGTCAGCTCGATCTCGATCACCACGCGCGCCGGATTCGGCCTCGGCGCCCGCTCGTAGCGCTCGGCGAAACGCCGCTCCGCCTCCGCGACCCGCTCCGGCTCGGTCCGTACGAAGGCCCGGCCCTCCAGCGTCGCCCAGCGCCGCCCGTCCACCTGGCACACGGCCACCCGTGCCCCCTCCGGGCCGGCCGCCAGTACATTGCGCACCTTCGCGCTCGTCCCGCTCGTGATCACCCGGGCCAGCCGTGCCCCGGGATCGTACGTCACGCAGACCGGCACCACGTGCGGGCTGCCGTCGGGGCGGGGCGTCGTCAGCGTGCACAGGTGCCGCTCGCGCCAGAAGCTGAGGTACGGCGCGTCGGGAGCGCCCGGATCCTGCGGGTACGAGGTCATGGCCGGAACTTAACCACTCGGGTCTCCCGGACACCCCCTTGAGTGGAATAGACTCAACTTTGTAGACGTTGACCGAGTCAGCACTGGGAGACGTGGCGACAGCTGACGCCAGGAGGAGAAAGCGAACGTGGACGCCGAGCTGACCAACCGGAGCCGGGACGCCATCAACGCGGCCGGCAACCGGGCCGTGACGGAGGGGCACCCCGACCTCACACCCGCCCACCTGCTGCTGGCTCTGCTCCAGGGGCAGGAGAACGAGAACATCACCGACCTGCTGGCGGCCGTCGAGGCCGACCAGGCGGCGGTGCGGGCCGGCGCGGAGAAGATCCTCGCCGGGCTGCCCAGCGTGACGGGGTCCACCGTCGCCCCGCCGCAGCCCAACCGGGAACTGCTCGCCGTGATCGCGGACGCGTCCGAGCGGGCCAGGGACCTCGGGGACGAGTACCTGTCCACCGAGCACCTGCTCATCGGCATCGCCGCGAAGGGCGGCGCGGCCGGGGACGTGCTCACCGGCCAGGGGGCCAGTGCGAAGAAGCTGTCGGACGCCTTCAAGAAGGCGAGGGGAGGACGCAGGGTGACCACCGCAGACCCGGAGGGCCAGTACAAGGCCCTGGAGAAGTTCGGCACCGACTTCACCGCCGCGGCGCGGGAGGGGAAGCTCGACCCGGTGATCGGCCGGGACCAGGAGATCCGCCGCGTGGTGCAGGTGCTGTCGCGCCGTACGAAGAACAACCCGGTCCTCATCGGCGAGCCCGGCGTCGGCAAGACCGCCGTCGTCGAGGGGCTCGCCCAGCGGATCGTCAAGGGCGACGTGCCCGAGTCCCTGAAGGACAAGCGGCTCGTCGCGCTGGACCTGGGCGCGATGGTCGCCGGGGCCAAGTACCGCGGTGAGTTCGAGGAGCGCCTGAAGGCCGTCCTGGCCGAGATCAAGGACTCCGACGGGCAGATCATCACCTTCATCGACGAGCTGCACACCGTCGTGGGCGCGGGAGCGGGCGGCGACTCCGCGATGGACGCCGGCAACATGCTCAAGCCGATGCTGGCGCGCGGCGAGCTGCGGATGGTCGGCGCCACCACCCTCGACGAGTACCGCGAGCGCATCGAGAAGGACCCGGCGCTGGAGCGCCGCTTCCAGCAGGTGCTGGTCGCCGAGCCGACGGTCGAGGACACCATCGCGATCCTGCGCGGGCTCAAGGGCCGCTACGAGGCCCACCACAAGGTGCAGATCGCGGACAGCGCGCTGGTCGCCGCCGCCACCCTGTCCGACCGGTACATCACCTCCCGCTTCCTGCCCGACAAGGCCATCGACCTCGTCGACGAGGCGGCCTCCCGGCTGCGCATGGAGATCGACTCCTCGCCCGTCGAGATCGACGAACTCCAGCGCGCCGTCGACCGGTTGCGCATGGAGGAGCTGGCGATCGGCAAGGAGACCGACCCGGCCTCGCGCGAGCGCCTGGAGAAGCTGCGCCGCGACCTCGCCGACAAGGAGGAGGAGCTGCGCGGCCTGACCGCCCGCTGGGAGAAGGAGAAGCAGTCCCTCAACCGCGTCGGCGAGCTGAAGGAGCGGCTCGACGACCTGCGCGGCCAGGCCGAACGCGCCCAGCGCGACGGCGACTTCGACACCGCCTCCAAGCTGCTGTACGGCGAGATCCCGACCCTCGAACGGGACCTGCAGGCCGCCTCCCAGGCCGAGGAGGAGGCCGCCAAGGACACCATGGTCAAGGAGGAGGTCGGCTCCGACGACATCGCGGACGTCGTCGCCGCCTGGACCGGCATCCCCGCCGGCCGGCTGCTGGAGGGCGAGACGCAGAAGCTGCTGCGCATGGAGGAGGAGCTGGGCAAGCGCCTGATCGGCCAGGAGGAGGCGGTGCGCGCGGTGTCCGACGCGGTGCGCCGCTCCCGGGCCGGCATCGCCGACCCCGACCGCCCGACCGGCTCGTTCCTCTTCCTGGGCCCCACCGGCGTCGGCAAGACCGAACTCGCCAAGGCGCTCGCCGACTTCCTCTTCGACGACGAGCGGGCCATGGTCCGCATCGACATGTCGGAGTACGGCGAGAAGCACAGCGTGGCCCGGCTGGTCGGCGCCCCGCCCGGGTACGTCGGCTACGAGGAGGGCGGCCAGCTCACCGAGGCGGTCCGCCGCCGCCCGTACACCGTCGTGCTGCTCGACGAGGTCGAGAAGGCCCACCCCGAGGTCTTCGACGTGCTGCTGCAGGTGCTGGACGACGGCCGCCTGACGGACGGTCAGGGCCGCACGGTCGACTTCCGCAACGCCATTCTGGTGCTGACCTCGAACCTGGGCAGCCAGTTCCTGGTCGACCCGATCAGCTCGGAGGAGGAGAAGAAGGAGCAGGTCCTGGAGGTCGTGCGGGCCTCCTTCAAGCCGGAGTTCCTCAACCGGCTCGACGACCTGGTCGTCTTCTCGGCGCTGACCAAGCCGGAGCTGGAGCGCATCGCGAAGCTCCAGATCGACCGCCTGGCCAAGCGGCTCACCGAGCGGCGGCTGACCCTGGAGGTCAGCGGCGAGGCCCTGTCCTGGCTCGCCACGGAGGGCCTGGACCCGGCGTACGGCGCCCGGCCGCTGCGCCGCCTGATCCAGACCGCCATCGGTGACCGGCTGGCCAAGGAGATCCTGGCCGGCGAGGTCAAGGACGGCGACACCGTCCGCGTCGACTCCTTCGGCGACGGTCTCCTGGTGGGACCGGCGACCGGTGAGAAGGCCGGCAAGACGCTGTAACCGTTCCTAGTCAGTGAGCAGGAGTGAGTCTTGGACCCAAACCTGGTCACTGCGGACATCCCTAACGGTGTTGGGTGTCCTGGTCGCCCGCGTTCGCTCCGCGTCCGGTGGCACGCATCGTGTGCGTGGTCCGGGAATGCGGGGGCGGGTTCCCTCACGCCCTCGGTCACCGTGTCCGGCCTGGCCGGTCCGATGCCCACGACGATCGCTCCGGGTCCCTCGAGGCGAGCGTGCCCAGATGGTCACCGACCAGACGAAGGACCCGCTCGTCCTCGGCGGTCAGGTGCTTGAGCCGGTCGCGGACCGCCACACCCGACGGACCGGGGACGACGAACGGCGCCGCCAACTCCCGCAACCCACCCACCCCCGATCACCCTCACACCCACGCCGGCCAAAAGCCCGTCACCACCCTCAACGACCACCACCGGCAAAGGTCACACATTCGACTGAAGAACCTCCGTTCCCGCCCAGGGGGATGCACGTGCCACAGCCCGGACACTCACTCACGCGCGCCAGATGGCACCTGTGCGCAGTCAGCCACCAGCAGTCCACAACCCCCGCACGGCTCGGGCCCGTCACCCCGGTGGGTGACGGGCCCGTCCGTGTCCGTCGCCGGGCTCCCGGAGGACCCCGGCGACGGAGTGGGCAGGACGGATGCGGCTCCCCCTGCGGGAGCTCAGCTGCCCCGTGTCAGCTGCCTCCACCGCATCCGCCGCCCCCGCCGCACGACGAACCGCCCCCGCAGGACGAACCGCCGCCGCACGAATGGCCGCCACCGCAGGAGTGACCCCCGTGGTGGCCCCCGTGGTGCCCGCCGTTCGAGCCGCTGCCGCTGTCGCCCCCGCCGGCCCACCAGCTGCTGTCCCCGCCGTACGGGCGTCCGCCCGACCCGCGGACCGACCGGACCCGGCCGCCCCTGCGTGCCGCGCTGACGAGGACCGCCACGAAGACGATCCCGGCGATCACGATGATGCCGGTCATGGCGTCACCGTCCTCTCGATTCCCCCGAAGCAGCCCCCCGTGGGTGCCTCGCCGTGGTGCGTGCCCGGGGGATGCCCGGCCCGGCCGCCGGCCAAAGCAGAGTTGAGCGAATTCTGAGCCTCGGCGCCTTAATCGCTCTTGCTCAGTCACGAGGAACGGTCTGATGAGGAAGGTGTCCAGCAGGATGCCGAAGGCCATGCCGAAGCCGAACGGGAACAGTTCGCGGATCGGTGCGCTGCCGGTGCGCGCGGATCGCGCGTTCTAGAGGTTCGCGGCCGGAATGCGCAGGCGTCCGTCCTGGACTTCGGCGATCCGGTCGACGGCGGTGAGGTGGGTGCGGTCGTGGGTGACCAGGACGGTGGCGGTGGCCCGCTGGTGGGTGAGGCGGGTGATGAGGCCGATGACGGCGGCGCCCCGTTCGTGGTCGAGGGCGCTGGTGGGTTCGTCGACCAGGAGGACGGTGGGGTCGTTCATCAGGGCGCGGGCGATGTTGACGCGCTGGCGCTGGCCGCCGGAGAGCTGGTGGGGACGGCGGCCGGCCCGGTCGGCGAGACCGACGGCGTCGAGGAGTTCCATCGCCCGGGTGTGGGCGGTGCGGGGTTTGCGGCCGTCGATCCGGGCCATGACCTGGAGTTGTTCGACGGCGGTGAGGGAGGGCAGCAAGTTGGGCTGCTGGAAGACGATGCCGATCTTGTGGCGGCGCAGTTCGGCGAGTTCGCCGCGGCTGAGGCCGGTGGTGGTCCGGCCGTCGACGGTGACGGTGCCGGTGTCGGGGGTGATCAGGGTGGCGGCGACGGCGAGGAGGCTGGACTTGCCGGAGCCGGAGGGGCCGACCACGGCGGTCAGGCTGCCCTGGGGCACGTCGAGGGTGACGTGGTCGAGGGCGGTCAGGCGGGCGTCGCCGTCGGGGTAGGTGAGGGTGACGTCGGTCAGGCTCAGGCTCATCGGGCGCTCCCCAGGGCGGTCAGCGGGTCGACGGAGGTGATACGGCGGATGGACAGGGCGGCGCCGAGCACGCCGAGGAGGACGATCACGGCGGCCGGGACCAGCACCGTGGCGGGGGTGAGGAGGAAGGGCACGGCGCTGCCGGACACCAGGGCGCCGAGGGCGGCGGCCATGCCGGTGCCGATCAGGGTGCCGCCGGTGAGCAGGACGACGGCCTGGCCGAGGGCGTCCTCGAGCAGGCCCGCGGTGGAGGCGCCCAGCGCCTTGAGGACGGCTACGTCGCCGCTGCGCTGGATGGTCCAGACGGTGAAGAAGGCCCCGATGACCAGGGCGGAGATGGCGAACAGGAAGCCGCGCATCAGCTGCAGGGAGCCGTTCTCGGACGTGTAGGAGCCGATCGCGGACAGCGAGTCCTCGGTGGTGACCGTTCTTGTGCCGGCCTGGTGGTCGAGGGCGGTCACATCGGCCTCGGAGGTGGTGTTCAGTGCGATGACGGTGGCCCACGGGCCCTGCCCGCCGCCGGCGGGCGGCGCGGTCCTCCGCCAGGTGTCCAGACCGGTCCAGATCACCGGGGTGTGGCTGAAGTGGGCGTCGCCCTCGACCGCGGCCACCGTCAGCCGCCGGCCTGCCAGGGTGAGGGAGTCGCCGGCCCGCACGCCGAGGCCGGCGGCGGCCGCGGTGGACAGCACCACCGCGCTGTCGGTGATCTTGTCGCCGGCCGGGGCGAGGCGGGAGCCGGGCTCGACGCCGAAGACCGAGACCCCGGTGCTCCGGTCCCCGGCGGTGGCCCTGGTCGTGGTGATCCCCAGCGGCTCGGCGTTCTCGACGCCGGGCGCCCCGGACCACCGCTGCCACTGCCGCTCGGTGACGGTGGAGCTGGAATACGACAGGTCCTGCCCGCCGGTGGGCGCCTGGAAGGCGATCCTGTCGGCGGGCAGGGACGTGATCGCGGAGATGTTCTGCTGCCCCAGTCCGGCCGTCAGCCCGGACAGCAGCCCGACCAGCAGGGTGATCAGCACGATGACGGTCCCCATCAGGGCGAAGCGCCCCTTGGCGAACTTCAGGTCTCTCCAGGCGACGAACACGGCCTCGGCCTGTCCTTTCCGGCGGCGGAATCGGTACGACTCCACCGTCGCCGCCGGCCCCCTGTGCGCGCGTCCGGCGCAGGACCGCACTTGGCGGGCCGAAAGACGGCGCACGGCTGCTAACTTTCGATGGAGGCCGCCAGTGGCCGGCCTTCGTAACCTGGGACGCACTGTGAACACCGCCGCCCCCGCCCTGACCCCGACCACCCGGGCCCTGGCCTGGTGCCTGCACCTGCTGATCATCGGCCTGCTCGCGCTGGCCGCCGGACGGGCCGTGGCCGACGGCCGGCCCCACGCCGGGTGGATCGTCGCCGCGTCGGCGGCGTGCGGCCTGGTGTACGCGGTCGGACCCACGCTGCCGGGCGTCGGCGGCTCGCGGCGGGCCGCCGCGCTGTGGCTGGCCGCCGTGGGCATCTGCTGGCTGACGGTGCTCGCGCTTTCTCCCGACGCCGTGTGGGTGGCCTTCCCGCTGTACTTCCTCCAGCTGCACCTGCTGCCCCGCCGCGCCGGACTGGCGGCCGTGGCCGCCACCGCCGCCGCGGCCGTCGCGGGCTTCGCGGCCCACCAGCACTCCTTCAGCCCCGCCATGGCCATCGGCCCCGCGCTCGGCGCCGCCGTGGCGGTCGCGGTGGTGTGGGGGTACCAGGCCCTGTACCGGGAGAGCGAAGACCGCCGCCGGCTGATCGAGGAGCTCACCGCCACCCGCGCCGACCTGGCCGCCGCCCAGCACACCGCCGGCGTACTGGCCGAACGCGACCGCCTGGCCCGCGAGATCCACGACACCCTCGCCCAGGGCCTGTCCAGCATCCAACTGCTGCTGTGCGCCGCCGAACGAGCACTGCCCGAGGCGCCGCAGAACGCAGCCCGCTACGTCGACCAGGCACGGCAGGCCGCCGTCGACAACCTCGCCGAGGCCCGCCGCTTCGTCGCGGCCCTCACCCCGCCCACGCTGGAAGGCACCACCCTGGCCGGCGCCCTGGAACGACTGTGCACCACCACGTCCGCCCGGCACCGGCTCACCGCGCGCTTCCACCTCACCGGCGACCCCGCCCCGCTCACCACCGCCCACGAGGTCGCGCTGCTGCGCATCGCCCAGTCCGCCCTGGCCAACACCGTTCACCACGCCGAGGCCACCACCGCGGACGTGACCCTCCGCTACGTCGGTGACCATGTCGCCCTCGACGTCGTCGACGACGGCCGGGGCTTCGACCCTGCCCGCCTGCCCGCTCCCGACCCCGAGGCCGGCGGGTTCGGACTGGCCGCCATGCGCGCCCGTGTCCAGGCCCTCGGAGGTACCCTCACCATCGAATCCGCCCCCGGCCACGGCACCGCCCTGGCCGCCCGGCTGCCCCTCGCCCCGCCGGCCGAGACCGAGGTCCGCCCGTGACCGACAGCGCCCCCATCCGCCTGCTCCTGGCCGACGACCACCCCGTGGTACGGGCCGGGCTGCGCGCCGTGCTGGAGACCGAACCCGGCCTCGTCGTCATGGCCGAAGCCGCCACCGCCGAGGACGCCGTCACCCGCGCCGCCGAGGGCGACATCGACGTCGTGCTGATGGATCTGCAGTTCGGGAAGGGCATGGGCGGGGCCGAGGCCACCGCCCGGATCACCGCCCGGCCGGGAGCCCCCCGGGTGCTGATCGTCACCACCTACGACTCCGACGCCGACACCCTGCCCGCCATCGAGGCCGGCGCCACCGGCTACCTCCTCAAGGACGCCTCGCCCGAGGACCTGGCCGCCGCCGTACGCACCGCGGCAGCCGGACGCACCACGTTGGCGCCCACGGTCGCCGACCGGCTGATGAACCGGCTGCGCGCGCCGGGCGCCGCCCTGACCCGGCGGGAGACCGAAGTCCTCGCCCTGGTCGCCGACGGCCTTTCCAACCAGGCCATCGGCGACCGCCTCCACCTGACCGAGGGAACGGTCAAGTCCCACCTGGCCCGCATCTACGCCAAGCTCGACGTCGACTCACGCACCGCCGCCGTCGCCACCGCCACCGACCTCGGCCTCATCCGCCGCTGACCCGAGCTCGCACGGACGCCCGGAGCGGTGGCGCGGGTTCAGCAGGGAGCGGTGACGTTGCCGCAATAGATCCAGCCGTAGAAGTCGTGCGGGGTGCCGTTGCCGGCCGTGTACCGGACGTAGTACCAGAGGTTTCCGGCCGGATTGCGGGCGCTGTGGTCCCAGTACAGCGACTCACCGGAGTAGGTCTGGATGACCACGTCGCAACTGGCCTTGTAGCACGTCCTGATCGGACCCCCGAGTGAGGTGGTCCGGGTCCACGCGGCGGCGGAGACGTCGCCGCCGCCGGGGCCGGCGGCGCTGTCCCCGGCGGCGGCCGGGGTGGCGGCGAGCCCGGTGCCGAGCGCGGCCGCGACGGCGGCGACGGCGAGTGAGCGTCGGATGAGCATGGTGTTTCCCCCTTCGCTGGTCTGTGTCCAGGCTGCCGGTGAACGGCGGTTCTGTCGTTGGCGATTCACGCCAAGTGCTCGGCGGCGGGCGTCAGGTGCTCGGTGATCCGCGCCGGGTGCCCGGTGATCCGCGCCGGGCCGGGGCCCCGCCGCGGCTCGCCCGGAGGAGACGGCAGGTTGAGGAAATCCGCGGCTTCGGCGCACGATGACCGGCATGACCTCCACCACCCGCCCGCCGCTCAACCGCCGGCTCGCCGAGTTCGGGACGACGATCTTCGCCGAGATGTCGGCGCTCGCCCTGCGGACCGGGGCCATCAACCTGGGCCAGGGCTTCCCCGACACGGACGGCCCCGAGGAGATCCGCGAGGCGGCCGTACGGGCGCTGCGCGACGGCCGCGGCAACCAGTACCCGCCCGGCCCGGGCGTCCCCGAGCTGCGCGCCGCCGTCGCCGCCCACCAGCAGCGGCGGTACGGGCTGGCCTACGACCCCGACACCGAGGTCCTGGTCACGGCGGGCGCCACGGAGGCCATCGCCGCCTCGCTGCTCGCCCTCCTGGAGCCCGGCGACGAGGTGATCGCCCTCGAGCCGTACTACGACTCCTACGCCGCCTGCATCGCGATGGCGGGCGGCACCCGCGTGCCGGTCACCCTGCACCCGCACGAGGGAAGCTTCCGGCTGGACCTGGACGAACTGCGCGCCGCCGTCACCGGCCGCACCCGCCTGCTGCTGATCAACACCCCGCACAACCCCACCGGCACCGTCCTCACCCGCGAGGAACTCGCCGCGATCGCCGAGCTGGCCGTCGAGCGGGACCTCCTCGTGGTGACCGACGAGGTCTACGAGCACCTGGTCTTCGACGACGCCGAACACCTGCCGCTGGCCGGTTTCCCCGGCATGCGGGAGCGGACGGTGACCATCGGATCGGCCGGCAAGACCTTCTCCTTCACCGGCTGGAAGGTCGGCTGGGTGACCGCGGCCCCCGGCCTGGTCGCCGCCGTCCGCTCGGCCAAGCAGTTCCTGACCTACGTCGCCTCCGGGCCGTTCCAGTACGCCGTCGCCGAGGCGCTGGCGCTGCCGGACGCCTACTTCGCCGCGTTCCGCGCGGACCTGCTCGCCAAGCGGGACCTGCTGGCGGCCGGGCTGACCAAGGCCGGGTTCCAGGTGTTCAGGCCCGCCGGGACCTACTTCATCACCACCGACATCCGTCCCCTCGGCGAGAAGGACGGCTTCGCCTTCTGCCGCGCCCTGCCGGAGCGGGCCGGTGTCGTCGCCATCCCCAACGCCGTCTTCTACGACCACCGCGAGGCGGGAGCCCCGTTCGTCCGCTTCGCGTTCTGCAAACGCACCGAGGTTCTCGAAGAAGCCGTGGAGCGACTCATGGGCCTCGGAGGTTAGCGGGCGTCCGTCTCGGGCTCCGGGCGCGGGAGCTCGTCGAGGTCGAGGGTGAAGGTGCGGCCGTCGGCCAGCGGGATGGGGAGCTTGCCCGTGCCGTACCTGTGGGTGTGCGCCGCGATGTTACCGGTGGTGGTCGGCTGCGTGTGGACGACGACTTCCTGGGCGTAGGGGTCCACGACCAGGTAGACGGGGATGCCGTAGCGGCCGTACTTCGCGGTGCAGCCGTCGTAGTCCTGGCGCGCGGAGGAGGTCGAGACGACCTCCGAGATCAGCAGGACGTCCTCGAAGCCGTAGCGCTTGCCCTCCCGGCGGGCGTCCTCGCGAAGGATCGCCAGATCGGGGGCCGAGTTCTCGTCGGCGGGGAAGTCGATGCAGACGTCGGAGGTGATCTTTGCGTGGCGTCCGAGCGAGACGATCGTGTCGTACTGCATCGACTTGATCGTGCTGGAGTGCTCGAAACTCCGCGGAGTCATGATCACCTTGCCGTCGGCCCCGAACAGGACCGTGTATCCCTTGGGGAACTCGGTGTGCACGATCGCGTCGACGCTCATGGACGGCTCCTCCCCGTGTGCGGTCACGATACGACGGAGAGGGGCGCGGCCCGGGGCCGTCACGTCGCCGTGCCGGGCGGGCGGGGGCGTACCCGGCCGGACGCACACCGGTCGCGGGGCTCGCGGGCGGGCTGCACTGTGCCGGTGTGACCCACGCCAGCACGCTCGCCCGCCCGTCCGTCGCCCGGCCCGGCGCCCGGGGCCGCGCCCACCTGCCGACGGCGGCGGCGCTGGCCGGTGCCGTCGGCCTGTTCGCCGCCGCCCGGCTGCTCGGCGTCGCCGTGCTGGCGCTCGCCGCGCGGGCGACCGGGCAGCAGCCGCTCGCACTGCTCGGACGGTCCTGGGACTCGGCGTGGTACCTGGGGATCGCCGCCCACGGGTACGGCCGCACCCTGTACTTCGGCGACGGCACCGTCCAGAGCGACCTGGCGTTCTTCCCGCTCTACCCGGCGCTCGTGCGGGCCGTGACCGCCGTCAGCCCGCTCGGCTGGGGCGCGGCCGGGCTGGCGGTGTCGTGGCTGGCGGCGGTCGTGGCCGCGGGCGGCATCCACGCGCTCGGCGACCGGCTGTACGGCCGGACGCCGGCCACCGTGCTGGTGCTGCTGTGGGGCCTGCTGCCGCACTCGGTGGTGCTGACGATGGCGTACACCGAACCCGTGCTCACCGCGTTCGCCGCCTGGTCGCTGTACGCGGTGCTCACCGGGCGCTGGGTGTGGGCGGGGGCGCTGGCCGCCCTCGCCGGGCTGTCGAGGCCCAACGGACTGGCGGTCGCGGCGGCGGTGCTGGCCGCCGCGGGGCACGAGGCGTGGCGGCGGCGCGGGAGATCCGTCCACAGGCTGTGGACGGGCGCCGCGCTCGCGCCGCTCGGCTGGACGGCGTACGTGCTGTGGGCCGGCCTGCGCACGGGCGACGTGCCCGGCGGCTACTTCCGCATCCAGCGGCTGTGGGGCTCCCGTTTCGACCTGGGGCGCGGCTCGCTGCGGTTCGTGCGGCACCTGCTGCTGCACGGCGACCGCTTCGTCTTCCCCGTGGCGCTGCTGACCGTCGCGGCGGCGGCCGTGCTGTACGCCCTCCTGCTGGCCGACCGCGCCCCGCTGCCGCTGCTGGTGTACGCAGGCGTCCTGCTGCTGATCGCGTTCGGCGGCTCGGGCTTCTTCGAGTCCAAGCCCCGCTTCCTGCTGCCGGCCTTCCCGCTGCTGCTGCCGCTCGCCCGGGCCCTGGCCCGCACGGCGAGAGCCCGGCCGTGGCACGCGACCGTGGTGGTCGGCGCCCTGGCCGGGCTCTCGTTCGGCTACGGGGCGTACCTGGTGGTACTGGCCCGGGTGCCCCTGTAGGGCTAGGTGGCGGGAGGACTACTCCGCGTCGTCCCCGGGCTCGTCCCCGGGCTCGTCCGCGTCGTCGATCTCCTGCTCGAGGCCGAGCTGCTCCACGAGCCACCGGTCGAACTCGATGGCGGCCCGCACCCAGCTGACCGTGGAGGAGACGAAGTGCTCCAGGCTGACGCCGGTGCCGATCAGCATCTGCGCCTCGCCGATCAGGCGGACGGTGCCGTCGTCGTGGGTGTGGCTGTAGACCTTGGGCCAAAGGGTCCGGCGGTTCCAGTCGTCGATGGACTCCAGCAGCTGGGCCTTCTCCTCGATGCCGTGCGGCCGGTCGTAGAACGTCCGCACCGAGAAGACCTGCTGGTCGCCCTCGCCGCGGAACATGAAGTACGTGCGGAACTGCTCCCACGGAGCGGCGAGGTCACCCTCTTCGTCGACGACGTACTTGAGCTCCATCTGGTCGAGGAGCTGCTTCACGAGGTCCTGATCCGGGATGACGGGGCCCGCCGGTCCCTGGTTCTGCGGCTCGGGCTGGCCCCCGAAGTTCGGAATCGAGGACGGGTCGATGGACATACTTGGACACTCCTGCGGTCGTCTGGCTCGTCCGGTCGTCGCTGAGACCAGACGTACTGCCCACCCTCTCTCTCTTGGCACGTGACCGGCAACCTTGCCTGGCGGGCGGCGCCGCCCAGCGGGCAAGGTTGCCGGGCCCGGCGCTCGGGCCCCCGGCGCTCGGGCCGCCGCGCGGGGTCCGCGGGCGCGCTCCTCGCGCGCTCCGGCGCGCGCCATGGTTGAACAGTTGAGCTGTGCAGCCCTCTCAGGGATGGAAACGCCACGAAGTTGGGTAAAAACGCTGTGGCGGCGCCACAGTTCGTGATTCCCTCTAAAACACCAACGCGGCCCTCGGACGTCCCGTGCACATCCTCCCGACGTCCCGACCGGGCCGGCCGGTCCGGTCTTCCGGTGCCGGCCGGCGTGCGCCGGACCCAGACCTCCTTGTTTGCGTGCTTGCGGAGCCGATCCATGCTCACGACCCTGAACACCGCCTACACCGACACGTCCGCGGCCGACCTCGCCTGGGCCCTGGGGCGCGAGCCGCTTCCGGCGCTGGCCACACTCGATCTCGAACTCACGGGCGCCAAGCTGCAGTTGCGGCTGCTCGGCGCGTCGCACCAGGTGCTCCTGGAGGAGGCGCGGGGCACCTGCTCGGAGACGGTCGCCTGCATCGCGGGCAGCAGCACTCCGCTGCCGCTGGGCGTCGCCAAGCGCGTCGACGACTGGGAGTACGAGTTCGCCGCCCGGGTCGAGGTTCTCTCGCCCGGCTCCTTCGCGGGCCGCGCCCAGGAGTTGCTCGCCCTGGTCTCCGACCACCCGCACGGCCTCGCCGGCGTCTTCCCGGGCAGTCCGCACGCGTTCACCGCGATGCTCGCCCACCACCACGAGGGGCAGGTGCACTGGCGGACCTGGCACGCCTATCCGCAGGACGGGCAACTGGTGGCGACCCGGACCCGGGTCGGGGTGCCGACACCGGCCGCCCGGCTCGCCGCCCGCCGCGCCGACCGCAGCCCGTCCTGGGCCTGACGCGAAGGGCTGACGCGAAGGGCTGACGCGAACGTGTGAATCCCGGCGGACGGTGGTTCCACACGTGTGGGTGACAAAACGTGACCGCTCCGTGACGTAACGTCGCAGTCGTGATCGAACAGCACGCCCCGGCCCCGCCCCGCCGCCCGCTGCCGCTCCCCTGGGCGGCGCCGGCGCGGCTGCCCGTCCCGCCGCGGACGGGACGGTTCCTGGTCCTGGCGTGCGCCTTCGTCTGCGCGGCCTGCGGGCTCGTGTACGAACTCGAACTCGTCGCCCTCGCCTCGTACCTGACCGGGGACTCGGTCACCCAGGCGTCCGTCGTGCTGTCGGTCATGGTCTTTGCGATGGGCGTCGGCTCGCTCGCGGCGAAGAGACTGCGCCGGCACGCCGCGGCCGGCTTCGGCGCGATCGAGGCCGTGCTCGCGCTCGTCGGCGGCTGCAGCGCGATGGCGCTGTACGCCGTCTTCGCCTGGACCGGTGCCTGGGGCGGGCTGTGGGCGAGCGGACCCCGCTGCCTCCTGGTCGCCTTCTCCCTCACCATCGGCCTGCTGATCGGCGCCGAGGTCCCGCTGCTGATGGAGCTGATCCAGCGCATCCGGCGGCAGGACCCGGGCGGCGCGGTCGCCGACCTGTTCGCCGCCGACTACGTCGGCGCCCTCGTCGGCGGCCTGGCCTTTCCGTTCCTGCTGCTGCCGCTGCTGGGCCAGCTGACCGGCGCCCTGATCACCGGCACGGTCAACGCCGTCGCCGGCGGCGCCCTGGTCCTCGGTCTGTTCCGCGGCGACCTCAGCCGCCGCGCCCGCCGGCTGCTGCTGGCCGCCAACGTCGCCGTGCTGGGCGTCCTCGCCTCCGCGGCCGTACTCGTCGGCGACTTCGAGACCGCCGCCCGGCACGCGGTGTACGGCGACGACGTGCGGGTGGCCCTGCGGACCGGCAGCCAGGAGCTCGTCCTCACCGGCGGCACCCGCGGCCGCCCCCTCGCCCTCTTCCTCGACGGCCGGCTGCGTGCCGGCGGCCGCGAAGAGCGGCGCTACCACGAGGCACTGGTCCACCCCGCGATGAACGGCCCCCACGCGCGCGTGCTCGTCCTCGGCGGCGGCGACGGACTGGCCGCGCGCGAGGTGCTGCGCCATCCGGGCGTGCGCCGGGTGGACGTCGTCGAACCCGACGCCGCCGTCGTGCGGCTGGCCCGCCACGACCCGGCCCTGTCGGCCCTCAACGGCCACGTCTACGACGATCCGCGCGTGCACGCGCGCACCGCGGACGCCTTCCGCCGCCTGCGCGGCGCGCCCCGGGCGGCGTACGACGTGGTGATCTGCGACCTGCCCGACCCGGACATCACGGCGAGCACCAAGCTGTACTCGCAGGAGTTCTACGGGCTGGCCCGCCGCGTGCTCGCGCCCGGCGGCCGCCTGGTGGTCCACGCCGGCCCGGTCGCCACCCGGCCGCGCGTGTTCTGGACGGTGGACGCCACGGTCCGCGCCGCCGGACTGCGCACCGCCGCCTACCGCGTCGTCGGCCCCGACCCCGGCCTCACCTCGGGCCCCGGCGGCTCCGCGGGCTCCGACCGCTCCACGGGCCCTGACGGCTCCACCCCGGACCGCTCCACCGGCGCCTCCCGCGCCCCGGGCGACTGGGGCTTCGTGCTGGCCGCCCGCACGGTACCGCGGCTCGGCCTGGATCCCGGCGCCCCGCGCCCGCGCACCCTCACCCCCGCACGCCTGGCGGCGGACGCGCGGGCGGCGGCCCGCACCCGGGTCGGCGGCCTGCGCCCGTCGACGCTGGTGCACCCCCGGTACGCGTACTGAGCGGCACGCGCGCGTGAGGTCGGCACGCGAGCGAGGACGGCGCGCGTGGGCGGTCCGTCCCTCCCCCCGGACAGGGACGGACCGCCCACGCTCCCCCCGTCGTGGGTCAGACGACGTTCAGCGTGTTGTACGAGGCGACCTTCCAGCCGCGGCTGTTGTTCAGCTTCAGCAGGTACTTGCCGCCGCTGCGCTTGAACGTCACGGAGTGCTTGTCGCCGGCGTAGGAGACGGTGCCGTCGCCCCAGTCGGCGAGGAAGACGTCGGCGAAGCCGAGCGTCTTCGGGCCCGCCTTGCCGTCCACGGTCAGACCCGCCCCGAAGTCGCGGTTGAACATCTTCTGGAGCTGCTTGACCGCGTAGGTCGTGTTGGGGCCGTACTTCCCGTCGATGTCGGACCAGTCGAACGCCGTGCCGTTCTGCTCCTTGACGCCCTCGGCCCACAGGATCTGCTGCACCAGCGCGGTGGCGTTGCTGTGCGAGTGGCTGGAGGCGGAGAGGGTGCCCTCGTCGCCCCAGTCGTTCATCGTGTTGCCCGCTCCGGAGACGTAGCCCTGGGCGATGCTGGCCGACGCCGGCGAGGCGGTGAGGGCGAGAGCCCCGCCCACGGCCGCGACGACGGCGACCGAGACGACCTTCGTACGCAGTGCCATGTCAGATGTCCCTTCCGGCCGTAAGGCGGGGCTCCCCCGTTGGTCACCCCCCTTGCGACCCACACCGAGAAGCTACGGGCCCGCGGTCCCCGGCCGAATCCCGCCGAAGGTGGATCCGCGGGCCAACTCCCGCGGTAACCGCGCGGTTCCTACAACTTCCGCGGTACCCCGGCAGACTGACGCCCCGTCCGCACCCCGCGGCTACCCTGCGGCAATGCGGATCCGCCCCCTCGTGGCCGACGGCCTGATCGCCACGGCCCTGACCACCGTGGCCGTCCTGCTCGGCAGGGAGGCCGTCGCCCAGGGGTGGGACGCGCTCGACCCGCTCGCCTGGACGCTCATCGCCCTGGCCAACCTGCCTCTCGTCTGGCGTACCAGGGCCCCGCTGGCCCTCTGCCTCTTCGTCCACGCGGTGATGGCCGGCTACGTCTCCCTCGGTTACTGGCCCGTGGTCGGCTCCTTCGGCCCCATGCTCGCCCTCTACACCGTGGCGTCCCTGCGCCCCACCCGCACCACCGCGGCCTGCGCCGCGCTGATGGCCGGCCTCTGGATCTACGCCGGGCTGGTGACCGACGGCAGCTCCATGGCGTCCGTCGTGGCCCAGGCCATCGCCTGGCCCCTGGTGCTGTGGCGCTTCGGCTACCTCGCCCGCAGATCGGCCGAACTGACCCGGCACCTGCGCGCCGAACAGGCCGAACGGGCCCGCCGCGAGGTCGCCGAGGAGCGGGTGCGCATCGCCCGCGAACTGCACGACGTCGTCGCCCACCACATGGCCGTCATCAACGTCCAGGCGGGCCTGGCCCGCTTCGTCTTCACCTCCGACGCCCGCACCGCGCGCGAGGCCCTCGACACCATCGAGGGCGCGAGCGGCGAGGCACTGGCCGAATTGCGCCGCATGCTGGGCCTGTTGCGCGCCGACGGCGTCCAGGGCGCCGACCGCGGGCCCGCCCCCGGCCTGGACCAGCTGGCCGACATGGTGGACCGGGTGCGCGCGGGCGGCGTCCCGGTGGACCTCCGCGTCACGGGCGAGCCGCGGCCGCTGCCCCCCGGCGTGCAGCTCTGCCTCTACCGCGTGGTCCAGGAGGCCCTGACCAACGTCCTCAAGCACGCGCCCGGCGCCCGGGCCGGCGTCGAACTCGCCTACCGCTCGGGCGAGGTGACGGTGTCGGTCACCGACGACGGGAGGGGGGTGGATCCGGCCACATCGAACGAGCAGGGCGGCCACGGCTTGATCGGGATGCGGGAGCGGGCCAAGCTCTACGGCGGGACGATCGTCGTCGGCCCGCGCAGCGAGGGGGGATTCGGCGTGCACCTGACCCTGCCGACGCCGGCACGCACCGCACGCCGTGGGGACGCCGTCGCGGAATGACCGACTCCTTGACCGGTGACGAGGCCCGCCCGATCAGGGTGCTCGTCGTCGACGACCAGTTCCTGGTGCGCAGCGGACTGGTCGCCCTGCTGCGCGCGGCCCCCGGCATGGAGGTCGTGGGCGAGGCCGCCGACGGCGCGGAGGCGGTCGCGCTGGCCGCGAACACCCGCCCCGACGTGGTGCTGATGGACATCCGCATGCCCGGCACGAACGGCATCGAGGCGACCCGGCGCATCCTCGCCGAGGCGTCCGACCCGGCCCCGCGCGTCCTCGTCCTGACCACCTTCGACCTCGACGACTACGTCTACGGCGCCCTGCGCGCCGGCGCCTCCGGCTTCCTGCTGAAGGACGCCGGGCCCGAACGCCTCCTCGCGGCGGTGAACGCGGTGCACGGCGGCGACGCCCTGTTCGCCCCCGCCGTCACCCGGCGCCTGGTGGAGGCGTTCACCCGCACGGCCGACGGCCCGCCCGGCGCGGCGACGCCCGGCCTGGCCGCCCTCACGGCGCGCGAACAGGAGGTGCTCCGGCTCGTCGCCCGGGGCCTGACCAACGCGGAGGCCGCCGACCGGCTGTTCATCAGCGAGGCCACGGTCAAGACCCACCTCAACCGCACGATGACCAAGCTGGGCCTGGCCAGCAGGGCGCAGGCGGTCGTCGTGGCCTACGAGACGGGTCTGGTGACGCCGGGGAGCGCCTCCTAGAGGTCTCCTGGAGGGCGGTCGTTTTCGCTCGACGGGGGTGCAGGATCCGGCCTCCTGGGTAGGCTCCGCTTCCATGGAGCATGAGGTGTTCGTTCCGGTTCCGGCCCAGCGGCTGAGGGACGCCCTCGCTGATCCCGCGCAGGTGGCCCGGGCGGTTCCCGGGCTCCAGCAGGACGCCGGCAGCGAGCTCGTCGCCGGGCGGCTGAAGGTGCGCGTCGGCAGCCACTCCGTCACCTACCGCGGCTCCGTGCGCGTCACCGCGCGGGACGACGGTTCCTACGCCGCCGAGGGCGAGGCAACCGAGAGCCGCGGCACCGGCTCGGTCAAGCTCGCCCTCACCCTCCGCGTCCGGGACGCGGACGACGGCTCGACGCTGTCCTTCGAGGGGACGGCCGCCGCGGACGGCCGCGTCACGGAACTGCCGGCCGAGTCGGTCGCCGCCGCCGTGACCCGGCTGCTGAACCGTTTCGCGGAGAACCTGGCCGCGGCGGAGGAGGAGCCGCGGCCGTCCGTCTTCGACGTCGAGGTCCCGCCGCCCTCCCTCGCCCCCGACGAGGACGGCGAGGAGAACGAGGCCGGGGACACGGACGCGGACCGCCCCCTGCCCGCCTCGGACGTGCCGGACGTGTCCGAGGACTTCGCCGACGCCGCCGAGCCTCCCGCCGAGGCGGCCCACGCCCGCCGGACGATGATCGGCCGCAGCGCGGAGGAGGTCGACCACGCGCCGCCCCGCGGCCGCTACGCCCCCGTGCCCGCCCCGCAGACCGTCACCGAGGGCTCGGCCCTGCGCTGGGCGGCCCCCGCGGCGGCCGTCGTGCTGGCGTCGGCCATCGTGCTGGGCCGGGCGCTGCGCAGGCGTCACTGAGACGCCTACGGGGGCGCGATCACCCCAGTAGGGTCGTGGTCGTGAGCAACGACGACATCACGCTGACCGCGGGCGACGCGGAGGTGACCGTGCAGCCGGCCAACGGCGGCCGGGTCGGGGGACTGCGCGTGGGCGGGACGGAACTGCTCCGCCAGGGCGAGCGCTACGGCTGTTTCCCGATGGTCCCCTGGTGCGGCCGGATCAGGGACGGCCGGTTCCGGGACGGCGCCACCGTCCACCAGATGCCGCTCAACGCCCCGCCGAACGCCATCCACGGCACCGCACGCGACGGCGCCTGGCGCACCGCCCGCGTCACGGAGGACGAAGCCGTCCTCACCTACGACCTGACCGAGCCGTGGCCCTACCCCGGCCGCGTCACCCAGGTGATCGCCCTCGCCCCCGACGCCCTGACGCTGACCATGTCCGTCGAGACGTACGAGTCGTCCTTCCCGGCCCAGATCGGCTGGCACCCGTGGTTCAACCGCAGCCTGGACGGCGCGGACGTGCGCATCGGCTTCACGCCCGCCTGGCAGGAGGAGCGCGGCCCCGACCACCTGCCCACCGGCAACCGCGTCGACCCGCGCCCGGGCCCGTGGGACGACTGCTTCGGGATGCCCGGCGGCGTCAACGTCACCCTCACCTGGCCCGGCCGGCTGGAGCTGAGGGTGACCAGCCGGGAGGAATGGGTCGTGCTCTACGACGAGCAGGAGGCCGCCGTCTGCGTCGAGCCGCAGACCGGCCCGCCGAACGGGCTGAACACCCTGCCCCGCCTGGTCACCCCGCTCCAGCCGCTGGAAGCCGCCACCACCTGGACCTGGCGGCCCGCTTAAGCTGGCCGGCATGAGCGATGTGAGAGCCGCGCTGTTGCAGCAGATCAAGGACAAGGCCGTGGTGCACGGCAAGGTGACCCTGTCGTCGGGGCTGGAGGCCGACTACTACGTCGACCTGCGCCGCGTCACCCTCGACGGCGAGGCCGCCCCGCTGGTCGGCCAGGTGCTGCTGGACCTGACCGCGGACCTCGACTTCGACGCGGTGGGCGGCCTGACCATGGGCGCCGACCCGGTCGCGGGCGCCATGCTGCACGCGGCCGCCGCGCGCGGCAGGCGGCTGGACGCCTTCGTGGTCCGCAAGGCGGCCAAGGCGCACGGTCTGCAGCGGCGCGTGGAGGGCCCGGACATCGCGGGCCGCCGGGTCCTCGTCGTGGAGGACACCTCCACCACCGGCGGCTCCCCGCTGGCCGCGGTCGAGGCGGTGCGTGAGGCGGGCGCCGAGGTCGTCGCCGTCGCCACGATCGTCGACCGGGCGACCGGCGCCGCGGAGAAGATCCAGGAGGGCGCGGGCGTCCCGTACCTCTTCGCCTACTCCAAGAACGAGCTGGGGCTGGACTGACGGCTGGACCGGCCCCGCCCGGTGGCGCCCGGCCGGTGCGCCCGGCGTCCGGGGCTGGATCACCGGCTCATGTCTGGAAAGATGGGGACGACGACGACGTCACCCCCTAGGTCTAGGTCAGGGCCGTAGTACGCAGAACGCAACCCGCACAGTCAAGGAGCGGACACATGCCCATCGCAACTCCCGAGGTCTACAACGAGATGCTGGACCGGGCGAAGGCAGGCAAGTTCGCCTACCCGGCCATCAACGTGACCTCCTCCCAGACCCTGCACGCGGCCCTGCGCGGTTTCGCGGAGGCGGAGAGCGACGGCATCATCCAGATCTCCACGGGTGGCGCCGAGTTCCTGGGCGGCCAGCACAGCAAGGACATGGTCACCGGCGCGGTGGCCCTGGCCGAGTTCGCGCACATCGTCGCCAAGAAGTACGACGTCACGGTGGCCCTGCACACCGACCACTGCCCCAAGGACAAGCTCGACGGGTACGTGCGTCCGCTGCTGGCGATCTCCGAGGAGCGGGTCAGGGCCGGCCAGAACCCGCTGTTCCAGTCCCACATGTGGGACGGCTCCGCGGAGACCCTCGCCGACAACCTGGCCATCGCCCAGGAACTGCTGGAGCGCGCCCGCGCCGCGAAGATCATCCTCGAGGTCGAGATCACCCCGACCGGCGGCGAGGAGGACGGCGTCTCCCACGAGATCAACGACTCCCTCTACACCACCGTCGACGACGCGATCCGCACCGCCGAGGCGCTGGGCCTGGGCGAGAAGGGCCGCTACCTGCTGGCCGCCTCCTTCGGCAACGTGCACGGCGTGTACAAGCCGGGCAACGTGGTGCTGCGTCCGGAGCTGCTGAAGGAGCTGGCGGACGGCGTCGCCGCCAAGTTCGGCAAGGCGTCGCCGTTCGACTTCGTCTTCCACGGCGGCTCCGGCTCCACCGAGCAGGAGATCGCGACCGCGCTGGAGAACGGCGTCGTGAAGATGAACATCGACACGGACACCCAGTACGCCTTCACGCGCCCGGTCGTGGACCACATCTTCCGCAACTACGACGGCGTCCTGAAGGTCGACGGCGAGGTCGGCTCCAAGAAGACCTACGACCCGCGCACCTGGGGCAAGCTGGCCGAGGCCGGCATGGCGGCGCGCGTCGTCGAGGCCTGCGCCAACCTGCGCTCCACCGGCACCAAGATCAAGTAACCGCTCGTAGTACCTCCCCGGGAGCCCGGCGCCCGTCCACGGCGCCGGGCTCCTGCACGCCCGGACGGCCTCACCGGGGGAGGGGCGTGGGCGCCGCGGGTGGACCCGGCGGGTGGTGTGGGGCTGTCCGCCGGCGGCCGTCCGTCCGCGGTCCGTCCGAAGCGCGGCCGTCCACGCGGCTGGACGGATCGCAGGAGCCGCGGTGCTCGCCGGCGGTACCTGGCCGGGAGCCGGGCGCCCGCCCACGGCGGGGGGCTCCCGCGTGCCCGGGCGGTGGCTGTTGTCCGGCCGGCCTCACCGGGGGTCGCGACCTCACCGGGGGCTCGTGGGCGCCGCGGGCGGACCTGGCGGACGCGTCGGCTGTCCGTCGGCGGGCGTTCGTCTGGGTCCGTCGGCGGGCGTTCGTCCGCGGTCCGTCGGCGGGCGTTCGTCCGCGGTCCGTCCGACCGGCGGCCGTCCGCGTGGCCGGACTGGTCGCAGGGGCCGCGGTGCTTGTCGGCGCTACCTGGCCCGGCGCCCACCCACGGCGCCGGGCTCCCGGCTGCCCAGGCGGTGGCCGTTGCCCGGCCGGCTTCACCAGGGGGCCGGCCTCACCGCGGCGGCCGTGGGCGCCGCGGGTGGACCCGGCGGGCGGTGTCGGCTGTCCGCCGGCGGCCGTCCGCCTGCGGTCCGGCCGAAGGAAGGCCGTCCGCGCGGCCGGACGGATGCTGGGGCCGCCGTGCCGTCGGCGGTACTCGGCCGAGAGCCCGGCGCCCGCGCACGGCGTCCGGCTTCCACGTGGCCGGGCGGTGCCTGCCGGTCGGCCCACCGCGGTGCCGGCCTCACCCCGGGAGGTCGTGGGCGCCGCTGGTGGGCCTGGCGGGCGGTGTCGGCTGTTCGCCGGCAGCCGTCTGTCTGCGGGTGCGTCCGAAGTGTGGCCGTCCGCGCGGCCGGACAGATCGCCGATCCCGCCGTGTCGTCGGCGGAATCGGCGGTGGTCTCGCGACCGTAGGCCGCTGCCGCCGGAGCGCCGCTGCCGCTGTAGGCCGCTGCCGCCGGAGCGTCGGAGCGCCGGAGCGTCGGAGCGTCGGAGCGCCAGAGCGCCGGAGCGCCGGAGCGCCAGAGCGCCGTCGTGCCGGACGGGTCCGTCACTGCTCCGTCGGCGGAGGGCCGGGTGCGCGGGCACCCGCGGCGAGCGTGGTGGGTGCCCGGCCGCGCCGGGAGCGGATGGCGCAGACTGGGGGCATGGCCATTCACGAGAACCTTCTCGGGGGTCCGCCCCCGACCCGCCTCCCCGACGACCCGGAGCCGCGAGAGCTGCTGGCGAGCGGCGCCGCGCCCGCCGACGTCGCCGCCAAGTACCCGACGTCGTCGCTGGCCTGGGCCCAGCTGGCCGACGCGGCGTTCGAGCGGGGCAGCGTCGTGGAGTCGTACGCGTACGCCCGCACGGGCTACCACCGGGGCCTGGACGCGCTGCGCCGGGCCGGCTGGAAGGGGCACGGGCCGGTGCCCTGGGAGCACGAGCCGAACCGCGGCTTCCTGCGTGCCCTGCACGCCCTCGCCCGCGCCGCGCAGGCGATCGGCGAGCAGGAGGAGTACGAGCGCTGCACCCAGTTCCTGAAGGACTCCTCACCGGCGGCCGCCCAGACCCTGGGCTGACCGTCCGGCCCGCGCCCGGCCCGCCTGACGTGCTCAGGCGGGCCTTGCCTTTTCGGCGGACCATCGAAGAAGATGCCCGGCGGGGACCGGGGCCCCCGTGTCGGTAACGGCAGGGGCGGACCGCTACCCGGAGCAACAACAGGAGACAGCGATGTCACACGAGGCCCACGCGCCCGAGACCCCGCATCTCGACTTCGCAGGTACGACGCCGTACGAGGACTACGTCAAGGCGGACGTGCTCACCCACCTCCAGCACCCCCTCTCCGACGATCCCGGAGAGATGGTCTTCCTGGTCACGACCCAGGTCATGGAGCTGTGGTTCACCGTCATCGTCCACGAGTGGGAGACCGCGGCCCGCGCCCTGCGCGCCGGCGACGTACCGACCGCGATCGCCGCGCTGAAGCGGTCCGTGCGCGAGCTGGAGGCGCTGAACGCCTCCTGGAAGCCGCTCGGGCAGCTCACGCCCGCCCAGTTCAACTCCTACCGCGGCGCCCTGGGCGAGGGGTCCGGCTTCCAGTCGGCGATGTACCGCCGGATGGAGTTCCTGCTCGGCGAGAAGTCCGCGTCCATGCTGGTTCCGCACCGCGGCGCGCCCCGCGTCCACGCCGAACTGGAGAAGGCGCTGCACGAGCCGAGCCTCTACGACGAGGTGCTGCGGCTGCTCGCCCGGCGCGGCCACCCGATCCCCGGCGCGGTGCTGGACCGCGACGTCTCCCTGCGCTACGAGCCGTCCGACGCCGTGGAGGCCGTCTGGGCCGCGGTCTACGCGGGCGACGAGAGCGACGAACTCGCCCGGCTGGGCGAGGCGTTGTCCGACGTGGCGGAGCTGGTGTGGCGCTGGCGCAACGACCATCTGGTCGCCACCCGCCGCGCGATGGGCGCGAAGCCCGGCACGGGCGGCTCGGCCGGGGTCGCCTGGCTGGAGAAGCGTGCGCAGAAGAACGTCTTCCCCGAGCTGTGGACGGCGCGGTCCCATGTCTGAACTCATCTCGCGGGCGGCGGAGTTGGACGCCGCCGACGAACTGGCCTCGCTGCGCGAGCGGTTCGTGCTCGAGGACGCCGGCGACACCGTCTACCTGGACGGCAACTCGCTCGGCGCGCTGCCGGTGACCGTCCCCGGGCGGCTGGACGACGTCGTGCGGCGGCAGTGGGGCGAGCTGCGCATCCGGTCCTGGGAGGAGAGCGGCTGGTGGACGGCGCCGGAACGGATCGGCGACCGGATCGCCCCGCTGGTCGGGGCGGCGCCGGGGCAGCTCGTCGTCGGCGACTCGACCAGCGTGAACGTCTTCAAGGCCCTGGTGGGGGCGGTGCGGCTGGCCGGTGAGGGCCGGGACGAGATCCTCGTCGACGCGACGACCTTCCCCACGGACGGCTACATCGCCGGTTCGGTGGCGCGCCTGACCGGGCGCACGCTCCGTCCGGTGGCGCCCGCGGACGTGCCGGCGGCGCTGTCCGACCGTACGGCCGCCGTGCTGCTCAACCACGTCGACTACCGCACCGGGCGGCTGCACGACCTGCCGGCGCTGACGGCGGCGGTGCACGCGGCGGGCGCCGTCGCGGTCTGGGACCTGTGCCACAGCGCGGGCGCGCTGCCGGTGGGGCTCGACGAGCACGGCGTCGACCTGGCGGTCGGCTGCACGTACAAGTACCTCAACGGCGGCCCGGGTTCGCCCGCCTACCTGTATGTGCGCCGCGAGTTGCAGGACCGCTTCGACTCGCCGCTGCCCGGCTGGAACTCCCACGCGGAGCCCTTCGGCATGCGGCCGGAGTACGCGCCGGCCCCCGGCGCCGTGCGCGGCCGCGTCGGCACCCCCGACATCCTGTCCATGCTCGCCCTGGAGGCGGCGCTGGAGGTCTGGGACGGGGTGCGGGTGGAGGCGGTGCGGGCCAAGTCCCTCGCGCTGACCGACTTCTTCCTGCGGTGCGTGGCGGAGTACGTCGCGCCGGGCCGGGTGGAGTCCCTGACGCCGGTGCGCCACGAGGAGCGCGGCAGCCAGGTCGCGCTGCGCTGTTCCCCCACTCTCGACTTCGCTCGAGCGGGAGGTGCCCCCATCGCCGGTGACGTGATGAAGCGGCTGGTGGAGCGCGGGGTGGTGGGCGACTTCCGGCACCCGGACGTGCTGCGTTTCGGCTTCACGCCGCTGTACGTCGGGTTCGGGGACGTGGAGCGGGCGGCCCGGGTGCTGGGAGAGGTGCTGGGGTAGCGGCCGACGGGGCCGGTCCGGGCTCGTCGGAGTCCGGCCGGTCCGGGCCGGCGCCGGTTCTGACGCGTCCGCGTCCGGATCGGCCCCGGAGGCCGTTCGGCGGCGGACGGGACGGGACGGGACAGAACCGTGCATCCCTGACCGGGCGTCACATCCCGGTGTCCGCCCATGTCACCGGCCTGATACCGTCCCCGCCAACGGCCGAACCTCACCTGGTCCGTCAAAACCTTCCCCAGCGCCGCAGGCCTGGGGGCACCCCATCGTCGCTGAGAGGTTGGAGCATGCCGGACGCGTCCGCAGCATCCCGTGCCGCCGCGGAAGAGGAGTCGGCCTTCTCGCACCCGGCGGTCGATCCCGACGCCACCGCCGCGTACGGTGACCACCCCGATCAGGTGATCGACTTCTACGCCCCGCGCCGCGAGCAGGTCCCCGGCTCTCCCGCCCCGCTGGTCGCCGTGGTGCACGGCGGTGCCTGGCGGGCGCCGTACGACCGCCGGCACATCTCCCCGTTCGCGGCCTTCCTGGCCCGCCGCGGCTTCGCGGTGGCCAGCGTCGAGTACCGCAGGGGCGAGGCGGGCGGCGGCTCCGCGGCCGGGCGGTGGCCCGAGACGTTCGACGACGTGGCGGCGGCGCTGGACGCGCTGCCCGGGCTCGTACGCGAGGCGCTGCCGCAGGCCGACCCGCGGCGCACGGTGGTCACCGGCCACTCGGCCGGCGGGCACCTCGCCCTGTGGGCCGCGGCGCGGCACCTGCTGCCCGACGACGCGCCCTGGCGCACCGACCGTCCCGCGCCGCTGCGCGGCGTGGTCGCCCTCGCCCCGATCGCCGACTTCGAGGTCGCCGACAAGCTGGACGTGTGCGGCGGTGCCGTGCGCCAGTTCCTGGGCGGCGACGACGCGTTCGCCGAGCGCCGCCCGTACGCCGATCCGGCGCTGCTGCTGCCCACCGGCATCGCGACCACGCTGGTCCAGGGCCGCACCGACGTCGACGTGCCGCAGGCGGTCGCCGAGTCCTACGCGGACGCGGCGGCGAAGGCCGGCGAGGTGGTGGGCCTCACGCTCCTCGAGGACGTCGGCCACTTCCCGCTGATCGACCCGGCGGCGGACGCCTGCGCGGTGGTGGCGGAGGAGATCGCCCAGCTGGCGTGGTGACGCGGTCGCCGACGGGAGCCCGGTCGCCGGCGGGCGCCCAGCGGTCCTCGGCGCCTACGGCGTTGACCTCCCGTAGTACCTGAGGAGGACGGGGCAGGACCCTTCTCCCAGGGGACGACGGCGGTTGCCGTCCCCGCCTACCGTGTGCGGCGTGACCGAGACGACACCGATGCAGACGCAGCCGACGCCGGCTCCGGGCGCGGGCGGGCCCCGCACTGCGGAGTTCCGGCTGGCCGCGGACGCCCTGCGCGGGCTGCGGCAGGACCTGTTCCACGACGCCTTCGCCTATCGCCCGCTGCCCCCCATGGCCGTCGACGGCCCGCTGACCGGGCGGCTGCCCGCGCGCATCCGGCGGGAGTACGCGGTCTGGACGCCGCACGCCCTGGTGGTGGCCGTCGGACTCCTGGGGGCGGCCGTCGCCATGGTCTCGGCGGACGTCGGGAACGGCCTCGGCGCGCTGCTGGGGGCCGTGCTGACGCTGGGCCCGGTCCTGCTGACGCTGCTGCGGCCGGTCGGCGCGTTCTGGTGCTCGCTCGCCGCCGCCCCGCTCTCCGACCTGTTCGTCAGCGGCGGGGGCGGCTGGCCGTGGCAGCCGGGCAGCATCGTCTGCCACCTGGTCGTGCTGACGGTCGTGGCGCTGCGCACCAGGCCGCGCACGGCGGCGTGGATGTGGCTGGTGACCGCGGCGTACGGATTCGGCGCCGAGGCCCTGTTCGGCTCGCCCTACACGTCGGCCACCGGACCGCTGCTGGTCGTCTCCGCGCTGGTGCTGCTGGCCGTCGCCGTCCTCCAGGTGCGCCGGCAGGCCGCGCGGGAGGTGACCGCCCAGCAGACGGTGACCGAGCACGAGCGCTCCCGCCGTACGCTGCTGGAGGAGCGCACGACCATCGCCCGGGAGCTGCACGACGTGGTCGCCCACCACATGTCGGTCGTCGCCATCCAGGCGGAGGCCGCCCCGTACCGGGTGGAGAACCCGCCGCCGGAGCTGGAGAAGGCGTTCGCGACGATCCGGGAGAACGCGGTGGCGGCGCTGGCCGAACTGCGCCGCGTCCTGGGCGTGGTCCGCGCCGAGGACTACCAGGCCCCGGACGCCCCGCAGCCCACCCTCGCCGACCTGGACGCGCTGCTCGCCAATGTGCGCGGCGCGGGTCTGAACGTCGAGAAGACGGTCACCGGCGCGGTGCGCGAACTGCCGCAGGGCGTGGAACTGTCGGCGTACCGCATCGTGCAGGAGGCGCTGAGCAACGTCCTGCGCCACGCGCCCGGTGCGGGCGCCCGGGTGGAGATCGGCTACGTGCTGGGCGGCCTGGGTCTGCGCGTGGTCAACGGTCCGCCGCCCGAGCCGTCGCTGGTCAAGCCCTCGCCCGGCGCGGGACACGGCGTCACCGGCATGCGCGAGCGGGTCTCCATGCTGGACGGCGAGATGACCGCGGGCCCGTCGGACGACGGAGGCTACGAGGTGACGGTGTTCCTGCCGGTCGCCCAGTTCACCGGAGACCGGGCATGACCATCCGTGTCCTGGTCGCGGACGACCAGATGATGGTGCGCGAGGGCTTCTCGGTGCTGCTGAACGCGATGCCGGACATCGAGGTCGTCGGCGAGGCCGTCAACGGGCGCGAGGCGGTGGCCCGGGTGCGCGAACTGGCCCCGGACGTGGTGCTGATGGACATCCGCATGCCCGAGATGAACGGCATCGAGGCGACGCGGGAGATCGTGGCCGCGGACGGCGCGGCGAAGGTGCTGGTGCTGACCACCTTCGACCTGGACGAGTACGTGTACCAGGCGCTGCGGGCGGGCGCGTCGGGCTTCCTCCTCAAGGACGCCTCGGCCCGTCAACTCGCGGAAGGCGTACGGGTGGTGGCGTCCGGCGAGGCGCTGCTCGCGCCGTCGGTGACCAGGCGGCTGATCACGGAGTTCTCGAAGCTGTCCGAGGCTCCGCGGCCGTTGTCGTCCGCGCACGCGGCCTACGGCGACCTGACGGAACGGGAGACGGAGGTGCTGGTGCTCATCGCGCAGGGGCTGTCCAACGCGGAGATCGCCGGGCGGCTGGTGGTCGCCGAGTCGACGATCAAGACGCACGTCAGCCGCATCCTGGTGAAACTGGGCCTCAGGGACCGTACGCAGGCGGCGGTGTTCGCGTACGAGGCGAGGCTGGTCACGCCGGGCTGAACGGGTCCCGGTGCGGCTGTCCGGGCACCTCTGGTCAGCGCGGGGCGGCCGGGTTAGCGTCGCCGTATGGCAGCCTTCGACCCGTGGGACCCGGCGTTCGTCGCCGATCCCTACCCCGCCTACGCCGAACTGCGCGCCCGGGGCCGCGTGCACTACTACGAGCCCACCGACCAGTGGCTGGTGCCGCACCACGCGGACGTCTCGGCGCTGTTGCGGGACCGGCGCCTGGGCCGGACCTACCTGCACCGCTTCACGCACGAGGAGTTCGGCCGCACCCCGCCCCCGCCGGAGCACGAGCCGTTCCACGTGCTCAACGACCACGGCATGCTCGACCTGGAGCCGCCGGACCACACCCGGATCCGGCGGCTGGTGTCGAAGGCGTTCACCCCGCGGACGGTGGAGTCGCTGCGCCCGTACGTCGAGCGGCTGGCCGGCGAGCTGGTGTCCGGCCTGGTGGCGGCGGGCGGCGGCGACCTGCTGACGGACGTGGCGGAGCCGCTGCCGGTGGCGGTGATCGCGCAGATGCTGGGCATCCCGGAGGCGGACCGGGCGCTGCTGCGGCCCTGGTCGGCGGACATCTGCGGGATGTACGAGCTGAACCCGTCCGAGGAGACGGCCCGCCGGGCGGTGCGGGCGTCGGTCGAGTTCTCCGACTACCTCCGGGAACTGATCGCCGAGCGCCGCAGGCAGCCCGGCGACGACCTGGTCTCCGGGCTGATCGCGGCGCACGACGAGGGCGACCGGCTGACGGAACAGGAGATGATCTCGACCGCGGTGCTGCTGCTGAACGCCGGTCACGAGGCCACGGTGAACGCCACGGTCAACGGCTGGTGGGCGCTGCTGCGCGACCCCGGCCAGCTGGCGGCGCTGCGCGCGGACCACTCCCTCGTCCCGTCGGCCGTCGAGGAGCTGATGCGCTTCGACACCCCGCTCCAGCTGTTCGAGCGCTGGGTCCTGGACGACATCGAGATCGACGGCACGACGATCCCGCGGGGTGCGGAGATCGCCATGCTCTTCGGCTCCGCCAACCACGATCCGGAGGTCTTCGCCGCGCCGGAGACGCTGGACATCACCCGCCGGGACAACCCGCACATCTCCTTCAGCGCGGGGATCCACTACTGCATCGGCGCGCCGCTGGCCCGCATCGAGCTGGCGGCATCGATGCGGGCCCTGCTGGAACGGGCCCCGACCCTGACCCTGGCGGCGGAACCGGAACGCAAACCCAACTTCGTCATCCGGGGCCTCAAGGCCCTGCAAGTGGAAGTCGCCTGACGGCATACGACTTGTGCCTCCCGGCGTCACACGTGACACCGGGAGGCACCAGCGGTACAGCGGCCGGGCAGACCCCGGGCCCCGGGGCGTCCTGAACCGCCCCGGGCCCCGGGGCGGTTCAGGAGGTCATGTCGCGGCGGCGCAGTCCCGCCAGGCCCGCTCCCAGCAGGGCCGCCGCGAGGGCGAGCAGGATCAGTACCGGCGGCCACTCCATCCCGGCCCCCGGCAGCTTCGGCAGGTGGCCGAAGGGGGACAGGTTCAGCACCGCCTGCGGCGCGTCCAGCGCCGGGCCGACCCAGCCGATCAGCAGGACCGCGCCCGCGACGCCCCAGGCCGCCATCGCGGCCCGCGGCAGCACCCCGTACAGCAGGGCCGCCAGTCCGCCGATCACCCACACCGCCGGGAGCTGCACGAGGCAGGCCCCGAGGATCGGTCCGGCCTCCTTGCCGTAGCCGGCGATGAAGCCGAGCCCGGCGATCAGCATGATCAGGGCGGAGCCGCCGAAGGCGACGAGCAGGTGGCCGGTGGCCCAGCGCAGCCGGCCCACGGCGTTCGCCAGGATGGGTTCCGCCCGGCCGGACGTCTCCTCGCTGTTCAGGCGCAGCACGGAGGCGACGATGTACAGGGACGCGACCAGCCCCAGCATCCCGATCATCGACGCCAGGAACGCGTCCGTCAGCCCGGACTGGCCGCCCATGCGCTCGAAGATGTCGCGGGCGCCCTGGTTGTCGCCGATGAGGTCGGCCACACCGTCCGTCAGCCCGCCGTAGACGACCCCGGCGAGGAAGAAGGCGATGCCCCAGCCCAGCAGGCTGCCGCGCTGGAGCCGCCAGGCGAGGGCGGCGGCCGTGCCCATCTTGCCCTGCGCCGGTCCCGGCCGGGTCGGCAGGAAGCTCATGCCGATGTCGCGGCGGCCGGCCAGTTCGTAGGCGACCACGGCCTGCACGGCGGCCGCCGCCACGAACAGCAGCAGCACCCACCACCGTTCATCGGCGAAGGACCGCAGGTTCTCCAGCCAGCCCAGCGGCGACAGCCACGTCAGCACCGACGAGCCGTCGTCGGTCGCCGAGTCGCCCGCCGCGCGCAGCACGAAGGCCGTGCCCAGGGCCGCCGAGGTCAGGCCGCGCGCGAGCCGCGCGCTCTCCGTCAGCTGGGCGACGATCGCCGCGAAGGTCGCGAAGACCATGCCGACGCCCGCCAGCCCGAGGCCGAACGCGAGGGCGCCGGAGGCTCCCTGGCCGGCGAGACCGCCCGCGACCAGCAGCGCCAGGACGCCGTTCGCGACGGCCGCCGCGAGCAGGGACGCCGTCAGCGGGGCCCGCCGGCCCACCATCCCCGACGCGATCAGCTCCTGGCGCCCGCTCTCCTCCTCGTCCCGGGTGTGCCGTACGACGACGAGCAGGCTGGTCGCCGCGGCGAGCAGGCCCGCGTAGGCGCCGGAGCGCCATGCAGTCAGCGCGCCGATGGAGGTGTCGAAGACCGGGCCGGTCAGCGAGCGGAAGGAGGCGTTGGTCGTCACCTGGCGGACCAGGTCGGCGCGTTCGGCCGCGGTGCCGTACAGGCCCTTCAGGGTGTTCGGCATGGAGAGGATCATCATCGCGTTGACCGCGACCCAGGCCGGGATCATCACCCGGTCGCGGCGCAGCGCGAAGCGCAACAGAGTGCCGGTGCCCGCCAGCTGGCGGGAGCCGCCGCCCGGCGCCCGTACCGCGAGAGTGGTCATCGGGACACCTCGTCCTGGTAGTGCCGCAGGAACAGCTCTTCCAGCGTGGGCGGGGTCGAGGTCAGGGACCGCACACCCGACTCGCTCAACTGCTTGAGCACGCCGTCCAGTTTGTCGCTGTCGACCTGGAGGCGGACCCGGCGGCCCTGGACGTCGAGGTCGTGCACGCCGGGCAGGTGCGCCAGCCCGTTGGGCGGGCCCGCGAGTTCGGCGGTCACGCTGGTGCGGGTGAGGTGGCGCAGCTCGGCGAGCGAACCGCTCTCCACGGTGCTGCCCTTGCGGATGATGCTCACCCGGTCGCAGAGTTCCTCGACCTCGCTGAGGATGTGCGACGACAACAGGACGGTCCGGCCGCGCTCGCGCTCCTCCCGGACGCAGCTCTGGAAGACCTCCTCCATCAGCGGGTCGAGGCCGGACGTCGGCTCGTCCAGGACGAGCAGGTCGACGTCCGAGGCGAAGGCGGCGACCAGGGCGACCTTCTGCCGGTTGCCCTTGGAGTAGGCGCGGCCCTTCTTCGTGGGGTCCAGCTCGAAGCGCTCGATCAGCTCGGCGCGCCGCCGCGCGTCCAGCCCCCCGCGCAGCCGGCCGTAGAGGTCGATGACCTCACCGCCGGAGAGGTTGCGCCACAGGGTCACGTCACCGGGGACGTACGCGATGCGGCGGTGCACCTCCACCGCGTCCCGCCACGGGTCGCGGCCCAGCACCTGCGCGGCGCCGGAGTCGGCGCGCAGCAGGCCGAGCAGGATGCGGATGGTGGTGGACTTGCCGGCGCCGTTCGGGCCGAGGAACCCGTGGACCTCTCCGGTCGCCACTTCCAGGTCGAGCCCGTCCAGGGCGTGGGTCTTGCCGAACGACTTGTGCAGTCCGGAGACGGTGATGGCCTTCGTCATGCTTCAGAACATACGCTTCTTTCAGAAATTTGTGAAGATACAGAATGGTCTGAATGCCCGGTAAGCTAAGAGGATGACGGACGACACGAAGGCGGCCCCTGACGCGATCCCGAACGCGACCCCCGACGCGGCGGAGCGAGACCCGGAAGGGGTCTCTCGTTTTGTCGAGCACTTCGCGGCGCAGCTGGTGGAGGCCGGGCTGCCGCGCATGCCCGCCCGGGTCTTCGCCGCGCTGCTCGCCTCCGACGACGGCGCCCTGACCTCCGCCGAACTCGGCGAGCAGCTGCAGATCAGCCCCGCGGCGGTGTCCGGGGCGGTGCGCTACCTGGCGCAGGTCCACATGCTCTCCCGCGAGCGGGAGCCCGGTTCCCGGCGGGAGCGGTACCGGGTGCACAGCGACCAGTGGTACCAGGCGCTCACCAACCGTGAGGCGATCATCAAGCGCTGGGAGGACGCCATGCGCGAGGGGGTGGCCAGCCTCGGCGCGGAGACCCCGGCGGGCCGCCGGCTGGCCGAGACGCTCGCGTTCTTCGAGTTCGTCGGGCAGGACATCGCCGAGATGATGGAACGCTGGCGCGTCCACCGCGAGAAGCTGTACGGAGAGTGACGAGGCGATTTCATTTCTTTGTGACCGATCGGCTACTCTGAGTTCCGGCTGGTCTGCGGCAGAGGGAGGGCGCATCATGACCTTGATGACTGAGCGACCGACGATAAGCGGCACCGAGCCCCACAGTTTCGAGGAGCTTCTCGACGCCCTCGACGAGCTGGTCGTGCCCGACGGCTACAAGGCCGAGATCATCAGGGGGAACATCGTCTTGTCGCCGTGGTCGAAGGGGTACTACCGCCGTGTGATGGAGCTGGTGTGCAAGCAGTTGGAGCCACACCTTCCGCAAGGCCATGTCGTCGATCGGTCGCCGTTCCTGTACGTCTTCCCGGGCGACGAGCGAGCGTACGGCCCCGACATCCACGCCGCCCACGAGCGGACCTTCGAGACGACGGGCAGCCACCTCGACGGCGAGGGCCTGTCGTTCGTCGCCGAGCTGACCTCTCCGTCCACCCGGGACGACGACCTCACCGACAAGGTCCTCGTCTACGGAAGGGCGGGCATCCCCGTCTACCTGCTGCTCGACATGCAGGAGAAGCAGGCCACCGTCTTCTCGACCCCGTCCGCCAAGGGCTACGAGTCCCGCTGCACCAAGCCGTTCGGTGAGAAGCTGCCCCTTCCGCAGCCCTTCGACTGCCTCCTCGACACCGCCGGCTTCGAGCCCCCCGCTACGCCGCCGGCCCCGGCAGCGTGAGGCGCCAGGCGCCCTCCCACACCGTCCACGTCCGCCGGCGCACCGGGCCCGCCACCGCCGCGTCCGCCCGGTAGCGGAAGTCCACGCCGGACACGGTCACCGTGCGGCCCTCCGACCGCAGCGGCGAGGCCTCCGCGCCCACCGACAGCGGCCGCACCTCCACCTCGGCCACCCCGGTGCAGCCCGGCGTCACCGACACCGCCTCCAGCGGCTGGTCCAGGTCCACCAGCGTCACCCCGTCGACCTCCACCCGCAGCCGGGCGGCCCGCGGCGCCGGGAGGGGCGCCTCGCGGGCCGGGCGGGCCGGCACCAGGGTCCGCACCAGGGACTGGCAGGTCCGCAGCCAGGGGTGCCCGGCGACCGCGGCGGGCGGCTGCCGCAGCACCGGCGGGATCCGCAGCGCGCCCAGCACCACCCCGTCGCTGTCGTCGACCAGCAGGTCAAGCCGCCGCTCCGCCCCGTCCAGCACCGCCCGCGCCGCCGCCACCGCCCCCGTCGGCACGCCCAGGGAACGCGTCACGGAGAGCGCGCCGCCCACCGGCACCACCGACAGCACACACCCGGCCAGCTCCCGCTGCCGGTGCAGCACCGCCACCGCCCGCATCAGCGCACGGTCGTCACCCACCACCACCGGCCGCCGCGAGCCCCTGCGCAGCAGCGCCCGGGCGAACTCCTCGGGGCCCTCCGGAAGGCACAGCTTCGTCGACGCACCCGCGCTGAGCACGTCTTTCGCGATACGGACCGACTCTCCGTCGGTCCGCCGGGCGACCGGATCGATGACCACCAGCAGCTGATCGGAAGTCGCTGAAGTCGCCACCTCGGTCCTGCCTCGCTTCCTCGGGTAGCATCTTTGTGCAAGAGCCCCTTGCGCTATTGCGCCAGGGGCTTCGTCTATTCCGGGGCATCCGGTCCGACGGTTGTGCGACCACGGCGGTCGCGGTGGTACGCGGCGGTGAACCTTACGCCCACGCCCCCGACCTTGGACATGCCCCGCCCGGAAGGGGTGTACGCGCGTGCCCGCACTTGTGCTGCTCGGTGCTCAGTGGGGTGACGAAGGCAAGGGAAAGGCGACCGACCTGCTCGGTGGCTCGGTGGACTACGTAGTGCGATACCAGGGCGGCAACAACGCCGGCCACACGGTCGTCGTCGGCGACCAGAAGTACGCACTGCACCTCCTCCCTTCCGGAATCCTGTCTCCCGGCTGTACGCCGGTCATCGGAAACGGCGTCGTCGTCGACCCGTCGGTCCTGCTCTCCGAGCTGAGCGGTCTGAACGAGCGCGGCGTCGACACGTCCAAGCTCCTGATCAGCGGAAACGCGCATGTCATCACGCCGTACAACGTGACGGTCGACAAGGTGACGGAACGCTTCCTCGGCAAGCGCAAGATCGGCACCACCGGCCGCGGCATCGGCCCGACCTACGCCGACAAGATCAACCGCGTGGGCATCAGGGTCCAGGACCTGTACGACGAGTCGATCCTCACCCAGAAGGTGGAGGCGGCCCTCGACGTCAAGAACCAGATCCTCACCAAGCTCTACAACCGGCGCGCGATCGCCGTCGGCCAGGTGGTCGAGGAACTGCTCGGCTACGCCGAGAAGCTCGCGCCGTACGTCGCCGACACCGTCCTGGTCCTGAACCAGGCGCTGGAGGAGGACAAGGTCGTGCTGTTCGAGGGCGGTCAGGGCACCCTCCTCGACATCGACCACGGCACGTACCCCTTCGTCACGTCGTCCAACCCGACCGCGGGCGGCGCCTGCACCGGCGCCGGCGTGGGCCCGACGAAGATCAGCCGGGTCATCGGCATCCTCAAGGCGTACACGACCCGCGTCGGCGCCGGCCCCTTCCCCACCGAACTCTTCGACGACGACGGCGCCGCACTGCGCCGCATCGGCGGCGAGCGGGGCGTCACGACGGGCCGCGACCGCCGCTGCGGCTGGTTCGACGCGGTGATCGCCCGCTACGCCACCCGGGTCAACGGCCTGACCGACTTCTTCCTCACCAAGCTCGACGTCCTCACCGGCTGGGAGCAGATCCCGGTCTGCGTGGCGTACGAGATCGACGGCAAGCGCGTCGAGGAGCTGCCGTACTCGCAGTCCGACTTCCACCACGCGAAGCCGGTCTACGAGATGCTGCCGGGCTGGTCCGAGGACATCAGCAAGGCGAAGACCTTCGCCGACCTGCCGAAGAACGCCCAGGCGTACGTCAAGGCGCTGGAGGAGATGTCCGGCGCCCCGATCTCCGCGATCGGCGTGGGCCCGGGCCGCGACGAGACGATCGAGATCAACTCGTTCCTCTGAGCGCGCCTTCCCGGGGACCCGGGGATCTGAGGGGATGGCCGGTACGGTGAACCGACCGGCCATCCCGCTTCTCTCCGCGCCGAGCGGGATGGCAGGGCGACCACTGTGTCCGTCGTGAAGGAAGCGGGATGCTGCTGAGATTCCGGGTGGCCAACTTCCGGTCCCTGCGCGACGAGCAGGAACTGTCGTTCGTCGCACCCGAGGACGACGAGAACGAACGGGCCACCGCGTGTGACACAGAACTCTCCGACGGCCGTCGGCTCCCCGTCCACACCGTCCTCGGCGTCTTCGGCGCCAACGCCTCCGGCAAGTCGAACCTGATCGCCGCACTGCGGAACATGCGCCGCTGCGTGCTCCGGTCCTACGCCGACTGGACCTCCTACGACGGCATCCCCCGCGAAGAATTCGCCCTGGACCCCAAGGCCGCCGCCGAGACCTCTCTGTACGAGGCGGACTTCGTCCTCGCCGATCGGGTGCGCTGGACGTACGGCTTCGAACTCGGGCAGCGCCGTGGAGGCCGAGTGGCTCTACGCCTATCCCAAGGGCCGCCGCCAGGTGTGGTTCGAGCGGGACGCCAGCCGCGAAAAGGAATTCGACTTTCCCGGTGACCGGCTGCGTGACCGCGCCCGCCCGGCCCGTACCACCCGCCGCAACGCCCTGCTCCTGACCCGCGCCGCGAACGACGGGCACGAACAGCTCACCCCCGTCTTCGACTGGTTCAAGAACAACTTCTGGGACGCCACCCCCGAGACCGAGCGGACCGAGCGCGAGCACTACACGGCCCTGCGGCTGCTGCGTGACGCCGACTTCCGACGCCGGGCCGAAGAGCTCCTGAAGGTCGCGGATCTGGGCATCGCCGGGGTGGAGGTCGAGCAGACGTCCTCCGGAAGGCCCGTGGTACGGCTCGTCCACGAGGGCGACGGAGAACGGACCGTGCTCGACTGGGAGGCGGAGTCCTGGGGGACCCGCTCCTGGTTCGCGCTGATCGGCCCGCTGCTGCTCGCCCTCGACACCGGGGCGGTCCTCCTCGTCGACGAGCTCGACGCCAGCCTCCACTCGCGCTTCGCCGCCGAGGTCGTACGCCTCTTCCAGGCTCCCTGGCTCAACCGCAGGGGCGCGCAACTCGTCTTCACCGCCCACGATCTCTCCCTCCTGCGAACACCCGCCGGCGGACGGCTGCTGCACCCGGGCCAGATCTGGCTCACCGAGAAGGACGAGCGCGGCGCCACGACCCTGACCTCGGTCGCCGACTGGGAACCGACGGCCGAGGAGGACCTGATGTCCTCCTACCTCGCGGGATCCTTCGGCGCCGTTCCAAGGGTGTCGGAGGGGCAGGTCGGGCGGCGGCTGCTGCGCACGGAGGAGACGGCCGCGCTGGGCACCGGCCCGGCGGACGACGACGTACGGACGGGGACGGAAGGGCTCTGATGGCAAGGGCACGGGGAGGGGACAGCGTCTCCCGCAGGAAGGGCGGCGGCGCGAAAGGCAGGGTCGGCAGGGCGCGCCAGGTGTACGTCTACACCGAGGGCGAGGTGACCGAGCCCGAGTACATCGACATCATCGTCCGGAACGGCACGTGGGCCGATGCGGGCCGGACGGTCCAGCACCACATCGCGAACCCCAACGCTGAAGGCAAGCACCGCAAGCCCTTACGGATGGTCGAGGAAGCCGTCCGCACTCTGCGCAAGGTCGAGCGCGAGGCCAAGGATGCAGGACTCAGGCGCGACAAGGACTGGAACTGGCCCCAGGTGTGGGTCCTCTTCGACCGCGACGACCACCAGGGCATCCGTGAAGCCCTGAGTCTCGCGGAGAAGGAGGGCGTCCACGTCGTCTACTCGCACCCGTGCTTCGAACTGTGGAGGCTGCTCCACTACACCAACTACACCGCCACATTCGGCGGCGTCTGCGGCGACGCCAACAGCCGGCTGCGCTCCCGCCCCGGCTTCGCGGCGACGTACGGGCGCGGCGTGCGGACGGTCACCGAGCAACAGTCGAGGCACGTCCGTGAGGAGCAGGTGCTGACCCCCGTCACCGAGGACGACCTCAGCCGGTACCGAACGGCCAGAAAGCACGCTCAGAAGATCAACGACGGTCACTCCACACCTCACCCGAACGCCTGGGACCCGTACACGGACGTCTGGCGCTTCGTGGAGGAGGGATTGCTCCTCAGCGGCTACTAGTGAACCTCCTGCCCAGTGCGTCAAAAGGGCAGACCCAGTAGGTCTACGCCCACGCTGGGCCGAGGCAGCTCGGCCAGGTCGTACGTCATGGTGGTCAGGGGGCACAGCCGGGTACCGACAGGCTGCCGGAAGCTGACCGGCGCAGACACCTGGCGCCATCCGAGCTGCGTGTAGAGCGGGACCAGCTCTGGGCGGCACAGCAGCATCACCGTTTCGGCCCCGGCGGCCCGTGCGTGTTCGACCGCGACGCTGAGCATGGTCCTGGCAATGCCCCGGCCCCGATGGGCAGGGTGCACCAGCACACTGCCCAGCCCGGCGACACGGCGCGGTGTCCCATCGAACGCCATGTCCCGCAGCAACCATCCCAGAGAAGCCACCGGCCGACCCTCACAGACGGCCGTGAGGGTGTGTTCCTTGTCCGCCCGGACCAGACCGAGCCCGCTGACTTCGAAGGGGTCGGGCAGACCGCTGCGGAGTGCGACGTCGTCCTCCCGATCGCCTGGGCCGGGCGCATAGCGCAGTCGGAGCTCTGCATCACCGCCATCACCGTCGCCCAACGCATGCTCCGTCGCTGCCGGGCCGGCGGTGGGGTCGAACCGGTACCGCAGACAGTGCAGGCCGCTGGACTGGACGGTCCCTGCCTCCTGAGCACCCAGGCGGCGCAGCACTGCGATCGAGGCCGCGTTGCCGGGCAGGACGAACGCGAAGACGGCCGGGAGCGCGAGCCGACGAAACGCCAGGTCCAAGCAGGCACGGCCTGCCTCCCTCGCGATGCCGCGGCCCTGCGCACGTGGATGTACGGCGAAGCCGAGGTCGGTCCCGTACCGGGCCCGGTTGCGCAGTCCCACCCGTCCGAGGAAGGCGTGGGTTGCCGCGTCCCGGACCGCGAAGTCGCCGTAGCCGTGCCTTGCCCAGTGCGCGACGTGATCGTCGCACATGGACTCGGCCGCGGACCGGCTGTCCGCCCGGCCGGTCGCCAGCCACCGCATGACGCTGTCCTGACTGACCACAGCCTCGAAGAGATCGTTGCTGTCCTGGCGGCGGATCGGCTCCATCACCAGCCTCTGAGTGCGCAGAACAGGTGCATGTAACCGAACCACTCGGCAACTCCCCTCAGCCAACGCGAGAACCCGTCCGGTCACAGCATGAGGCTGTACGGGTGCAATTCACAGCAGTACGTGAAGGCGCTGGAGGACCGGCGCCCGCTGAGCGCGCTTTCCCGGGGATCCGGGGATCTGACGGGCTGGCCGGCCGGTACGGTGTACCGGCTGGCCCAGCTCCCTGTGTCAGGAAACCGTGGACCTCCAGTACCACCAGCGAGCCCTCCAGTTGGCCGGCCGCCGCTCGGCCGCTGTGTCAGCCGCGGCGGTCGCCGCGCTCGACGAGCTGGAGAGCAGGCGCGACATCACCCTGCCCGCGTCGGTGCGGGAGTGGTACTCGCTCGCCTCGGCGGCGGAGATCCTGCGGCGTCACAGCAACGACGACCGTCCTTACCGGGTCGAAGAGCTCGGCCGTCCGGAAGACGAGGAACCGGACCGCCCCGACCCGGTCGCCTCGCAGGGGCTCCTGCCGTTCATGATCGAGAACCAGGGTGTCTGCTACTGGGCCGTGCGGCTCGACGGCTCCGCGGACCCGGAGGTCCTGGTGTCGTTCTAGGACCTCGACCCTGACAGCTGGCTGCCACACGCCCGGAGCTTCTCCGAGTTCGTCCTGACCCAGATCTGGGACCGGCCGACCGCAGACGAGAACCGCCACGTCCACTCGAACGCCTGCCGAGCACCGCCAACAGCACGACTCACCGGTTCGCCGGAGCCGCGGGCGGCCAGCGAATCATCCTGCTCGAGGAGATGTGGGGCGGCTGGGCATGCTGTCTGTGGGCGGCGACGGACCAGCTGCTCGGGGAGCTCATCACCACGTTGCGGACCAGGACCAGCCTGGCACAGGCTCTGCGATCGTACGACGATCAGTCGTTTCCTCCACCGGCGGCCTCGGATAGCACAGGGCGGTGACCCAGGCCATGCGCTTCACCTCTGAGACGTCGTCCGACGGCGTCCGCGAACAGCTCTTTCTCCTCGGCGACATCCCTGGCGTGCTGTGGACTCCGAGAGGTGCCGACGGGACCCGCCCCCTGATCGTGATGGGGCCCGGCGGCGGTCAGCACAAGAAGGCCTCTGACATCGTGGACCGTGCGCGCCGTTTCGTGGCCGAGTGCGGGTTCGCCGTGGTGGCGGTCGATGCGCCTGCCCACGGTGACCGGCCGGAACATGAGGAGTTCACCCGGATCGCGACCGAGTACGAGGCCCGGCTCGCCGCCGGTGCGGAACTGGCCCCGCTGATCGCCGGCTTCCAGGCGCTCGTCGTCCGCCAGATCGTGCCGGAATGGCGGGCAGTCCTCGACGCGGTCCAGAAGCTCGGTCATGTCGGCACCGGCCCGGTCGGCTACTGGGGTGTGTCGCTGGGCTGCGTGATCGGTGTCCCGCTCATCGCCGCCGAGTCCCGGATCCGGGCGGCGGTGCTGGGCCTGGCCGGTGCCGAGGTGTCGGCCGGGACCGCCGCGCGGATCAGCGTCCCGGTGGAGTTCCTCGTGCAGTGGGACGACGAGCGAGTGCCGCGGACCCGGAGCCTGGCACTGTTCGACGCCTTCGCCTCGACCGAGAAGACGCTGCACGCCAACCCCGGCAAGCACGGTGAGGTCCCGGCCTTCGAGACGGACAGCACGCTGCGGTTCTTCGCCAGGCACCTCGGCTGACACCGCCGGGCGACAGGGCCGACGGGAACGTCGTCCAACCCGGAAGTCACGCTTCAGGCGCGGGTGATGGACTGTTCGATGAGGGCCACGGTGGCGCGGGGATCGTCGACCTCGATGACGAGGCGGTTGTAGCTTTCGGCGTCGGAGAGTTCGATGACGACGGCCTTGTCCGGGTTCTTCACGTCCCAGAAGATGCGTTCACCGTTGTGCCGGAAGCGGCCGGCGGTGATCAGACCGGGGAAGTAGGTGCCACCGACGCGGATGCCCTTCGGTTCGCGGGCGATGCCGGGGTCGTGGGTGGCGCCACGCACGTGGGCGAGGGGGATTTCCAGGCGGCTCTTGAGAGTCCAGAGCTTGTCGAGGCCCTGGAACTCGGCGGTCAGCAGGCCGCGTTCACGGTCGATGGAGATCAGGGCCATGTCAGTGCTCCTTGGGGGCGGTCGGCTGGGCGCGCAGCCGCAGGCGGGTACCGAGGACGGTGGAGGCGAGTTGGGGGGCGGCGTCACCGTGGGAGGGGCGCAGGGCGTCCTCCAGCGCGGTGACGCCTTCCGCCACCAGCGCCGCGACCTCCGGGTCGTGGGCGGCGCGTTCGGCGGCGGCGAGGAGGAGAAGTCCGGCGGCCGGGCCGCCGTCGTACGAGGCGATGGCTGCCGCCAGTGCCTGCGCGGGGTCGGTGAGGGCGGCGATGGCGGCGGTGGTCGGGCGGATCTCCTGGTCGAGGTGGTTGCGGAGGGCGGTCAGGTGCAGGCCCCGCTTGGAGCCGAAGACCTTGTAGAGACTTCCTCGGTGGATGCCGGTGGCGGTGACCAGGTCGTCCACCGAGGTCCCCTCGTAGCCGTGCGTGGCGAAGAGGGCGGCCGCGGCGTTGACGGCCTGGTCGGTGTCGAAGGCGCGTGGTCGTCCCATGCCCATGACCGTATGCGATTGAAGAACGATCGGTCAAGAACGAGCGTTCTTAAATGGGAGGATCGAGGAATGGTGAGGGTGACCCGGGTGACGAGGCCGCACGTTCTTGTCGGCGTCTCCACGCTGCTCATGGCGGTTTCCGCCTGTGGCTCGTCCCAGCCGTGCGCCGGTGTGGGCGTCGTCGGCGGTGTCGGCGTGTTCGTCGTGCACGAAGGCTACGGTGATCTCGCCGGAGCCTCCGTGGAACTGTGCGCGCAGGGCAAGTGCGTCAAGGGACGGCTGCCCGATGAGGACATCAGCAAGGTCAATCTCAATCTGCCGGACGACGTGGGCCCCGACATCGGCACGGTGCGCCTGCGGATCACCCGCCCAGGCGCCGGCAAGCCTCTCGTCGACGCCTCAGCCGAGAAGAAGCTCACCCATCAGTCCGACGGATGCGGCGGCGGTGCCTACAGCGGGGCGCTCGCCTTCACCAAGGAAGGGGGCCTGACGGCCAAGGTCCCGAAGAGCGTGGGGGTGGCCTGGCACGAGCAGGTCATGGAGCGGGCCACCGCGGAACCCACTTCCTCCGCATCCCCCTGACACGGCAACACCCGGCACCCCCTAGGCTCACTCTCACCAGCGGACTCTTGTTCTGGAGCGCACTCGCCCAGGGGCTCGCTGCCGAAGGTGGGGGAACACATGCGAAAGCTCGCCATAGGCGCCGCCCTGTCCGGTGCCCTGGCTCTGACCGGCCTCACCGCGCCGCTCGCCTCGGCCGCCACCACCAGCCCGGACCTGGTCTTCTCCGACGTCACGGTGAACAAGGGCAAGGCAATCGTGGTCGGTACGACCGCCGCCGTGAAGGTGCCGGTGACGTACACGCTGACCCGGCCGTCCGACCTGGTGATCGACTACAAGACGACCTTCGTCGGCGTGCTGCTCTACCGCGGCAAGCTCAGCGACATGACGAACAGCATCGACCCCGATGCCGCGCCGACCTGCACCACCACTGCCACGACGGACACCACGGTGACCGAGGCGTGCACGGAGACGATCACCGTCGACCCCTGGGACAGCCTTCACGCGTCCGCCGACGCCACCACCTGGAAAGCGGGCGGATTCTACAGCCACGTCGACGAGGACAGCGACGACTCCGACGGCCACGTCAGCTACGGCTACGGCTATGACATCTGGGGCAACCTCGGCACCCTCCAGATCAAGCGCGCCGCGAGGCTCACCGCCGACGCCTCCCCGGAGCCCGTGGTCAAGGGCAAGACGCTCACCGTCAAGGGCGCACTGACCCGGGCCCGCTGGGCCACCGGCAGGTACGAGGGCTACGCGGACCAGTCGGTGACACTGCAGTTCCGCCCGGTCGGCAGCACCACGTACACGACCGTCAAGACGGTGATGTCCGGCAGCGGCGGCGCCCTGTCCACGACCGTGAAGGCCACCAAGAGCGGCTACTTCCGCTACCAGTTCGCCGGCACCGCAACGACCGGCGCGAAGACGTCCACCGGCGACTACGTCAAGGTCGACGCCGGCTGAGCGGACGGTGGAGGAAGGCGGCCCAGGCCTCACCGGAGACGGTGAGGTGTGGGCCGTCGGTGTTCTTGGAGTCACGGACGTGGACGGCACGGGGGCAGACGGCGACTTCGACGCACTCTCCGCCGCTGTCGCTGCTGTGGCTGGACTTGAACCACCGGAGGGTGCTGGTCACTGGATTTCTCCTGCCAACCGCTCGATGAGGCCCAGCGATTCACGAGGGCCCAAGGCCTGTGATCGGATCTTCGCATAGCGCTGGGAGTATGTCGTCACCTTTGCGGGATCGCTGACGAGGACGCTCTCGTCCTGGGGTTCCAGGTAGGCGAGGTGCTCGTGTTGGGGAGTCTCCACCAGGGTCATGTCGCCTCGACAGCCGAAGTGTTCACCATGTGTCCCGCAGTCCATCGGCAGCACCTGGAGCGTGACATTGCGACGCTTGGCGCACTCGGCCAGGTGCAGCAACTGCCCGTGCATGACGGCTCGGCTGCCGATGGGACGGCGCAACGCCGACTCCTCGACGACTAATTCGATCAGCGCCGTAGGTTCTCGGTCGAACAGAGCCCGCCGCGCCAGTCGGCCTTCCACCAGTTCCTCGACGCGCTCGTCCTTGAGGGGCGGATAGCCGCCGCCGATCAGCGCGCGGGCGTAGTCCTCGGTTTGGAACAGCCCGTGGACCACGAAGGTCACGTACGTCGAGAGCGTCAGCGCGCGCTGCTCCAGCAGCACGTAGTTCTTGAACTGCGCCGGGTATTTGTCCAGCCGCATCAAGGTACGTGCCTTCTCGAACACCCCCAACCCGCCCCCGATCGTCTCCTCCAGCTTCGCCAGCATCTGGTCGCTCGCGGGCTGTGCGCACGTCTCCATCGCGCTGACCGCCGATGCCGTGTAGCCGATCATCCGGCCCAACTGCTCCTGCGAAAGATCCTGTTGCTCGCGCAACGCCTTCGCCAGGGCGGCGACGAGATGTGCCGTGCCGCCCGCCTCCGTCTTGTTCTCGGCCCGCGCCATCGCGGTCACCCCCGGACTCAACCGAACCCAACCGGTCATGACTCGCCGCCGTCGGTGTCCGAACGTGGTTGACCGGCGACGCAGAGTCATGAAGAAACTAGCCGCGCCTGCCGAAACTCTCCCTATGAACACGGAAAGTGCCTGGATCCCGGCGAGGGGCATCCAACTCCGCAAGGCCGGAGTTCAGTTCGACGCGGTACGGGTCGACGGCGACGAAGGCCGCGCCCTGGCAGACCGGCTCGCGCTGATGACCGGCGGTGACCCCGGTCCCGTGGTGGAGGAGGCGAACGGGCGCCGGGCGGTCTACTTCCTCGTGCCGGTCGGCAGTACCTCCCACCGCGTCTGGCCGGACGGCGTCACGCGGCTGACCGCGGGCCCGCACCACATCTCGTACATCCCGGTTCCCGCGCTGGATGGGGATACCTGGCCGCTGAGTTGGCGTTATCGGCCCTCCGGGTGCGATCGGCTTGTCCACACCCTGCTCCTGCGGACCGCGCTTCACTCGCCGGAGTGAAAGACGGGAAGTTCCGCCTGGTAAAAGCCCGTTCCGGCTTGCGCTCGTCGCTCTGCGTGCCCATAGAGTCACGGCAGCAAAGAAACGCCCCCGCGGTGCGCCAACACCCGGGGGCTCGACACCAGGAGCTGAACCTCCCGATGCGCATTCATCGTACGACGCCCACGCGCGCCTTTTCCGTCTTCTCCAACGCTCTTCTGCGCGATCGCAGCATCTCCTGGTGCGCGGTCGGCGTACTGACGTACCTATTGAGCCTCCCGAACGAGGCCCGGGTCACCATCCGCACGCTCGCCGGGCAGCGCAAGGAAGGCCGGGCACGGATCGCCGCTGCGCTGCATGAGCTGGAGGAATCCCGGTATCTGCGGCGGGTGGTGCGGAAGAGCCGGGAGAACGGCCAACTCTTCACCGTATATGAGGTGTTCGACACGCCGTACGAGGATGAGCCACCCGCGGGTGAAGAGGAAGAAGTCCAAAACCTGGCCTCCGGCGTGGCGGACGGCGAGCCCTCGGGCCCGCTCCCTTCGGGAGAAAAGACCGGGGAACAAGAACCTCCCTCCCCGCCTCCGCCGCCGCCGGCGGATGCTGCGGACGCCGCAGCCGCGATCGGCGAACGCACCGCGCTCGCCGCGAAGTTGCTCGGCTCGCTCGGGCGGGCCGAGCCCCGGCTCACCCTCGGCGCGGCCGACGCGCTGCGGCTCGCGCCGCTGGTGGAGGAGTGGTGGGACGCGGGGGCGAGCAGCGCGCAGGTGCGGGCCGCGCTGACGGACGGTCTGCCGTCGCGGCTGTACTCGGCCGCCGCGATCGTGGAGAACCGGCTGCGCCGCAAGCGCCCGGCCGGGCCGGCCGCGTCGACGACGGCGCCGGTCACGGCGGTCGAGGTCGTGGCGGCCGAGGTCCGCAGGCCCGGCCCCTCCGCCTACCGGGAGGCCGCACGGCGCGGCGGCGCGCTGGCCCGCGCCCTGCTGCGGGGGCAGCCGGCGCCCGCGTAGGCACACAAGCTCCCGGCCGGCGTTCCGCCGGTCGGGCCCTTCGGAGGAACCGGCAGAAAAGGAGTGCTGATGACCGTCACACTCGAACGCCCGGAGACGGTATACCGCCGGTATACTTTGCTCATGGCTGACACCACGATCAAGGTCGACCCCGCCGTCCGGGACCGTCTCCAGGAGCTGGCGCGGGAACGCGGAATGAGCATGCGGGACCTGGTGGCGGAGCTGGCCGGGGCGACGCCCACCAAGGGAGAGCTGCGCAGGCGGTACGAGGAGACCAAGGCGTACGTCGAGGAGCACTTCCTCGGCAGGCCCTACACCGAGGAGGACGAGAAGGCCGGCGAGCAGCTGTGGGCCGACCTGACGGCCGGGCGGATCGGGGAGGTCCAGTGACGGAGAAGGAGCAACGGTATCCGCTGCCGCGGGCCGTCATCTTCGACGACACCGCCGCACTGGCACTCGGTGCGGGCAACAGCATGGCCTCCCGGCTCGTCGTCGAGGCCGAGAAGGATCCCGCGCTGCGCGTCTACATCCCGGCGCTCAGCCTGGCCGCCGCCGAGCGTGAGCGGGCAGGCGTCGCGGAGCACCTCGGCGCGCTGCCGTCCGTCAACATCGAGGGGCTCGACTTCGCGGCGGCGACCGCCGTGGGCAAGCGCCTGCGGACGGCGTCCGCCGGGGACGAGGAACAGGCGGGCAAGGACGAGGCGGACTGGAGCGGTGCTCATGTGCTGCACCTGGCCCTGCCCACCGTCGAGTGGCCGCGCGGACGTCCCGTCCTGACCAGGACACCCACCCGCTACCGCGGCACGGGCGTGCGCACCATCCGCATCGTCGAGCAGTACTGAGTCGAGCAGTACTGAGCAGGCCGCCCGGGGAGGGTGCCGACCCGGCACTCTCCCCGCGTCGGGCGGCCGGTTCAGCTGAAGACGATCATCGAGCCCTGGGCCAGGGACCGGGTCGCCGCCGCGTGCAGGCCCAGCCAGACGTGGCGTTCGCGGGCGAAGGGGCTGGGGTCGTACGGGGCGGGTACGGCCGGTTCCTCCAGGTCCGTGGGGGCCGCCGGGGGCGCCGGGGCGGCCGGCGGGTTGGCCGGGTCGATGCCGATCGCCGGGGCCACGAACTCCAGCTCCCGCAGCAGCGCCTGGGAGGAGCCCAGCGGGCCGCCGTTCGCCAGCAGGTCGTCGTTGGACAGCGGGGCGGGGAAGTCGACGGGGACGTACGCGCCCGCGTGGTCGTAGTGCCAGACCAGGTGCGACTGCTGCGCCGTCGACTCGAACATCTCCAGCAGCTGCTCGTAGTCGCCGCCCAGGGCGTCGACCGGCGTCAGCGGGAGCCCGCACACCTGGAGGAGGTAGACGCGGCGCAGGAAGTGCAGCGCGTCGTAGTCGAAGCCGGCCACCGGGGCGACCTCGCCGGACAGCCCCGGCATGTACTGGTAGACCGGCACCGGCGGCAGCCCGGCCTCGGCGAGCGCTTTGTTGTATTGCGCGAGTTCCTCGGCGAACGGGTTGTCGGGCGTGTGGCACAACACGTCGACGAGCGGTACCAGCCACAGGTCACAGGCCAAAGAGGGCTCCTCAGACAACGAGCTCGGACAGCAGCAGGGTGGTCATCGCAGGGTAGTCGGTGCGGGCCGGGGTGAGCCCCTTCGTTCGGGTCAGCCCGCCTCGCGCGGATGCGCGTCGTGCAGGTCCCATACCCACACGCCGTCGACCCACTTACCCTCCCGGCCCACGAGTTCGGTGACGGCCTTGCGCAGGGCGCCGTCGTGCTGCTGCGGGGCGACCACCAGCACGCCCGCTTTCCAGAAGGCGAAGTCCCGGCGGGCCTGCGCCCGCCAGTTCTTGCCGATGGCCGGGACCACGCCCGTGTAGCGGACCTCGCGCAGCATGTTGGAGGTGTAGCGCGGCACCGCCCCGTAGATGCCGATGCGGTCGTCGCCGTAGGGGCCGTTGAAGTAGCCGCCGGGGAGCCGGAAACCGAGGCCGGCCTCGGTCTGCCAGTGCAGCGCCTCCGCGTTGCCGGGGTCGGGGAGCGGCACGGTGACCAGCGACTCGCCGTCGCCGACGTAACGCTTCCACGCCCCGTCGGTGAAGAAGGCCGGCGTCCCGGCCCGGTCGACCGCCTTCAGCGGGGCCGGGATCAGCGGCAGCAGGGCGAGGCAGACGCCGAGCAGGCCGATGTACTGCGTGCCCGGGCTGCGCGTGGCCGCCAGCTTGTCCACCGCGAGCGCGAGCAGCATGCCGAGCACCGGCGCGCAGATCATCGCGACCCGGCCCTCGATGACCGACTCGAAGAGCGGCTTGTGGGCGAGCAGCGCCCAGGGGCCCGGGTAGACCTGGTCCGTCATCGGGATGCGGAACTTCGGCCCCAGTGAGAGCACCGCGGCGGCCACCGCCGTGAACGCCAGCGCCTTGACCAGCGCCTGCTCCCACAGCCGTACGACGATCGCGAGGGCGACGGCGACCAGCGGCCAGCCGTAGAAGGCGTTCTGCTCGGTCGGGTTGAGCGAGAGGGCGTTCGCGCGTGCCGCGTCGCCCCAGATCAGGGAGCGTTCCGCGAACGACAGCAGGGCGAGGGGGCTGTTGCCCGCGTTGTCGCCGTGCAGCACGCTCTGGTAGCTCTGCGGGCCGGCGAACTGCCAGGCCAGGGGGAGGGCGACGAGCGGCAGGCAGACGGCCGCGCCGATCCCCAGGCCCTTCAGCAGGGGCCGCCAGGCGGCTCTGGTGACGTCCCGCCGTGCGACCCCGTAGGCGCCCGCGAACAGGACCATGCCGATCGACGCGAGCAGCAGTGGCTCCTCGCCGAGGAAGACCTGATAGGCCGCCATCAGCCCGAGCACGATCCCGTCCCGCACGACCCGGGTGCCCGCGCACAGGCGCAGGGCGCGGTCGACGATCAGCGGGATCATGAACAGGATCACGAAGTTGGGGTGCGCGTTGGCGTGGCTGACCATGGGCGGCGCGAACGCGGCGAGGGCCGCGCCGGTGAAGGCCGCGGCGCGGCGTCGTACGACGCGTTTCACGATCAGCCAGTACCAGGCGGCGGCCGTGGCGGCCAGGCCCAGCGCCATGGCGACGCTCAGCGAGACCGCCGGCCCCGCGAGCAGGGTCAGCGGGGCGAACGGCACGGACAGGCCCAGCATGACCGTGTTGGCCATGAGGTTCACGCCGTCGGGGAAGCCCTGGAGGTCGGTGAAGAGCGGGTTGCGCAGATGGGCGACGTTGTCGGCGGTGACCGCGAAGAACCACTCCCACTGGTTCTGGTCCTGGAGGGAGTCGGGGAGGTAGCGGTGGCCCGGGTCGGTCAGCCGGCCCGAGTACAGGGCCGCCGACATCAGCAGGAACAGGGTCACGGCCAGCACGTCGGCCGGGCGCACGGCGCGGGCGCGCAGCAGGGTCAGTTCGGCCAGGACGCGGAGGTAGTCGAGGGAGCGCACCTTCGAGCCGGGCTGGTGGGACCAGCGGACGGGGACCTCGGCGATCTGCCGGCCGGCGCGGTGGAAGTGGCGCAGCACTTCGACGTCGATGCCCCAGCCGTTGAGCCGGGAGTCGGCGAACGCCTCGCGGGCCAGGTCGCCCTCGAACAGCTTGAAGCCGCACTGGGTGTCCCGTATGCCGGGCACGGCTGTCCGGCGTATGAGTACGTTGCCGGCGCGGCCGAGCAGTTCGCGCAGCCGGTGCTGGCGGTCCTCGATGGTCGCGCCGGGCACCGAACGGGAGCCGATCGCCGCCGAGTTGCCCTCGCACAGCGCCTTGTCGAGCTTCTCCAGCTCCTCGATCGGCGCCGCCAGGTCGGCGTCCGTGACCAGCACGCGCCGGCCGCGGGAGGCGGCGACGCCCAGGCGCAGGGCGCTGCCCTTGCCGCGGTTGCGGGGGCCGGCGACCAGCCGGACGCGGGGGTCCTCGCGCTCGGTGACCAGGTCCCCGGTCCCGTCGCTGGAGCCGTCGTCGGCGACGACGACCTCCCAGGTGCCCCAGCGGCCCTCGTTCTGGCTCAGGTAGCGGGTGACGGCGTCGAGCGTCGGTCCGAGCCGGCGCTCCTCGTTGTAGGCGGGGATGATCACGGAGAGGTCGACGACCTCGGCCGGCCCGCTCACCGGGCGGCCAGCCGCTCGATGAGGTCCAGTGCGTGGGCGTCGTACGCCTGGACGATGCCGCGGGCGGTCGTGGTGTCGCGCTGCGCCAGGGAGTCGACCAGGTCGGTGTGCCGGTGCCACAGCACACCGCGCAGGTCGGCCAGCCGGCGCAGGTGCTGCACCGCGCACACCCAGGACTGCACGCGCAGCCGGTGCAGGAAGTCGGAGAGGTAGGGGTTGCCGAAGAGGGTGCCCAGTTCGCGCCAGAAGCGCAGGTCGTAGCCGATCAGTACGGTCAGGTCACCGGCCAGCGCGGCCCGCCGGGCCTCCTCGGCGCGGCGCCGCACGCCCGCGAGGGCGGCCGCGGCACGCGGGGCGTCGGTGCGCCGGAACCGTTCGTGGCCGCGCTCGATCGCGTCGAACATGCCGTCGGTGACCAGGCCGCGGGCCTCGACGATGCCGCGGTAGTCCGTCACGGAGTACTCGTGGACGTGGAATCCGCGGTGCTGGTCGGCGTCGAGGAGTCCCTGCGCGGCCAGGTCGACCAGGGCCTCGCGGACGGGAGTCGCGGAGACCCCGTACTGCTCGGCGATCTCCTTGACCGTGAACTCCTGCCCCGGCTGGAGCCGTCCCGCCAGCACCTCGTCGCGGAGCGCGTCGGCTATCTGCTGCCGCAGGGTGCTCCGGGTGACGGCGCCGCTGCCGCTGCTGGGGGGCATGGGTCGGGCGTCTCCTCGTCGCGGTCGGGTGGCGTGCTCGCGCACGTGCTCGTATACCTTTACGAGCACGCCACCTTACGCGTTCGGATTCCCCGGGTTGTGGCGGACGCCCGGCTGTGGGCGGCCGGTGACGGGAAAGTCCGGGCAGGCCCGCTAGACCGTGTACTCGTCGGCCACGGACAGCGCGGCGTCCAGCGCCGCCAGCCCCTCCTTCAGCTCGGCCTCGCTCGTGTTCAGCGGCGGCACGACGTGGGTGCGGTTCATGTTCACGAAGGGCCAGATGCCGTGCTTCTTCGCGGCGGCGGCGAAGGCGGCCATCGGGGCGTTCGCCTCGCCGGCCGCGTTGTACGGCACCAGCGGCTCGCGCGTCTCCCGGTTCTTCACCAGCTCGACCGCCCAGAACATGCCGGTGCCGCGGACCTCGCCGACGCTGGGGTGCCGGTCGGCCAGCTCGCGCAGGGCGGGGCCGACGACGGACGCGCCCAGCTTGCGGGCGTTCTCCACGACGCCCTCCTCCGCCATGGCGTTGATCGTCGCGACGGCGGCCGCGCAGGCCAGCGGGTGACCGGAGTAGGTCAGGCCGCCCGGGTAGGCCCGCTTGCCGAAGGTCTCCGCTATCGCGCCGGAGATGGCGACGCCGCCCAGCGGCACGTATCCGCTGTTGACGCCCTTGGCGAAGGTCATCAGGTCGGGGACGACACCGAAGAGGTCGGCCGCGAACCACTCGCCGGTCCGCCCGAAGCCGGCCATGACCTCGTCCAGGATGAACACGATCCCGTACTTGTCGCACAGCTCCCGCACCCCGGCCAGGTAGCCGGGCGGCGGGACCATGATCCCGGCCGTGCCGGGGATGGTCTCGAGGATGATCGCGGCGATGGTGCCGGGCCCCTCGAAGCCGATGGTCGTCTCCAGGTGCTCGAGCGCCCGCGCGCACTCCTGCTCCTCGGTCTCCGCGTAGAAGCGGGAGCGGTACAGGTAGGGCGCCCAGAAGTGCACGACGCCGGCGGTGGCGCTGTCGGAGGCCCAGCGCCGGGGGTCGCCGGTGATGTTGACGGCCTGCTGGGTGCCTCCGTGGTACGAGCGGTACGCCGACAGCACCTTGGCCCGTCCGGTGTGCAGCCGTGCCATGCGCACCGCGTGCTCCACGGCGTCGGCGCCGCCGTTGGTGAAGAAGATCTTGTCCAGGTCCCCCGGCGTCCGCTCGGCGATCAGCCGGGCGGCCTCGGAGCGGGACTCCACGGCGAAGGCGGGCGCGAACGTGGTCATCCGCGCGGCCTGCTCCTGGATCGCGGCGACGACCTTCGGGTGCTGGTAGCCGATGTTCGTGTAGACGAGCCCGCTGGTGAAGTCCAGGTAGCGCTTGCCGTCGTAGTCCCAGAAGTACGAGCCCTCGGCGCCGGCGACGGCGAGCGGGTCGATGAGTTCCTGCGCGGACCAGGAGTGGAACACGTGCGCACGGTCCGCGGCCTTCACGGCCGCGCCGGCCTCGGGGTTTGGCTGAGGGGTCATGCCGGCGAGCGTAGGCGCCCGGGAGGGGAAGGCGACATCGGCGTTCTGTCCCCGGGTCGGCGGGACGGCGCGACAGTCTGTCGACGGGGCCCGCGCTCTCTTTTGACAGCATGCTGCGTAAATGACAGCCTGCTGTCAGGATTGGCCGTGTCATCGTGCGTCATCGTGCCGAGGAGGACCCGTGAACCGTCACCCCGTACACCTCGCCGTCTACGACACCCTCGCCGACTGGGAGACCGGGTACGCGACCGCTTCACTCGCCCGTGCCGGGTACCAGGTGCGGACGGTCGGCGCCTCGGCGGACACCGTGCGCAGCATCGGGGGGCTGGCCGTCCGCCCCGACCTGGTCCTGGACGACGTACGGCCGTCCGGCAGCTCGCTGCTGATCCTGCCGGGCGCCGACCTGTGGGACGCGGGCGACCGGCTCGCGCCCTTCGCGCGCAAGGCGCGGGAGTTCCTCGACGCCGGGGTGCCCGTCGCCGCGATCTGCGGGGCCACCGCCGGGCTCGCCCGCGAGGGGCTGCTCGACCAGCGCGGGCACACCAGCGCGGTGTCCTTCTACCTCGCCGCCACCGGCTACCGCGGCGGCGGGCGGTACGTCGACGCCGACGCCGTCACCGACGGCGGCCTGGTCACCGCCGGGCCCACCGAGCCGGTCGCCTTCGCCCGCGAGATCCTGCGGCTGCTCGGGGTGTACGAGGGCGAGGTCCTGGACGCCTGGTACCGGCTTTACCACGACTCCGACCCGGAGGCGTACGCCGTGCTGCAGCGGGCCGGTGCCCGGTGAGCCGGGAGCGCCAGGAACTGCTCAGCCGCGGCGCCCTCGGGGTGTTCCGGCTCAACGGCCAGTTCCTCGCCGTCGCCGAGGAACTGGCGCGGCCGGCCGGGCTCACCACCGCCTGGTGGCAGGTGCTCGGCGCGGTCCTCGCCGAGCCGCTGCCCGTCTCCGGGATCGCCCGCGCGATGGGCATCACCCGGCAGAGCGTCCAGCGCGTCGCCGACCTGCTCGTCGAGCGGGGACTCGCCGAGTACCGGCCCAACCCCGCCCACCGCCGCGCCAAGCTCCTCGCGCCCACCGAGGCGGGGCGGGCGGCGGTCGGGCGGATCGGTCCCGGCCACGCGGCCTTCGCCGACCGGCTGGCGGAGGCCTTCGGGCAGGCCGACCTCGCCGACGCGGTACGGGCGCTGGAACGGCTGTCCGAGGTGCTCGACCGGCTCGGCACTCCTGTTACGGAACCGTAGAGACGGCCCAGCCCCACCGCCCGGGACGGCCGCACTATCGTGGGGGCCGTTGCACAGGGGCGGCACGGGGGAGGGCCTGCGATGGAGAAGCTGCAGGCGGGGGATCCGCAGCGGATAGGCGCGTACCGGCTGCTGGCGCGGCTCGGCGCCGGCGGCATGGGGTACGTGTATCTGGCGCGGTCGGACCGGGGGCGTACCGTCGCCGTGAAGCTGGTGCGCGAGGAACTGGCCGCGCAGGAGGAGTTCCGGGCCCGCTTCCGGCAGGAGGTGCAGGCCGCGCGGCAGGTCGGCGGCCACTGGACGGCGCCGGTGCTGGACGCCGACACCGAGGCGCCCGTGCCGTGGGTCGCCACCGGCTACGTCGCCGGGCCGAGCCTCCAGCAGGTCGTCGGGCACGACCACGGGGCGCTGCCCGAGCGGTCGGTGCGCATCCTCGCCGCCGGGCTCGCGCACGCGCTGCAGGACATCCACGCCGCCGGGATCGTCCACCGCGACCTGAAGCCGTCCAACGTGCTGGTGACCATCGACGGGCCCCGGGTCATCGACTTCGGCATCGCGCGGGCCATGGAGACCGTGACCGACGGCGGGCTCACCCGCACCGGCGCGCTCGTCGGCTCGCCCGGCTTCATGGCGCCCGAGCAGGTGCGCGGCGACCGGATCACCCCGGCCTGCGACGTCTTCTGCCTCGGGTCCGTGCTGGCCTACGCCGCCACCGGCCGCCTCCCCTTCGGCGCCGCCAACAGCGGGGTGCACGCCCTGATGTTCCGCATCGCCGAGGAGGAGCCGGACCTGGAGGGCGTGCCCGAGGGGATCGCCGACCTGGTGCGGGACTGCCTGAAGAAGGACCCCGCGGCCCGTCCGACGCTGGACCGGATCCTCAGCCGCACCGGGGCCGACGACACCGTCTCGGACGGGCGGTCGCGGGATCCGTGGCTGCCGGGCGCGCTGGTCGCCCAACTCGGGCGGCGCGCGGTGCAGTTGCTGGACTCGGAGGACCCGCAGCGGACGGCGGAGATCTCGCTCCGCAAGCCCGCGACCACCGACCCCGACCCCGACCCCGGGCCCGACCCCGGGCCCGCTCCCGCCGCCGCGGGCGAAGCCGCCGCAGCCGCCGCAGCCGCAGCAGCCGCCGCTGTCGGCGCCGACAGCGGCCCGGCGCCGGTGCCGCAGCCGGCGTCGCAGCCACAGTCGACGCCGCAGCCGCAGCCGGCGTCGCAGCCGGGGCCGTTCGCGGTTCCGCCCCCGCCGGGACGGCCGGGCGACGGCGCGCCGCTGAACCACCTCCCGACGATGGCCGCCGGCCGGACGACCCCGGCCGCGCCCGCGCACCCCGCCTACGGCGCGCCCCAGCAGCACCCCCAGCCCCCCGGCTACGGCTACCCCCAGCAGTCCGGCGCCTACGGCCATCCCCAGCAGCAGTCCGGCGCCTACGGCTACCCGCAGCAGTCCCCGGGCGCCTACGGCGCGCTCGGCTCCACCCCGCCGTACGGGCCCACTCCGTCGTACGGGCCCACCCCGTCGTACGGGCCCACTCCGCCGTACGGTCCCACTCCGCCGTACGGCCCGTCGTCGGGCTCCGGCGCGGGCGCCCCGCCGGAACCCCCGCGCCGGAACGGCCGCTCCACCGCGGCCCTGGTCGCGATCGCCCTGGTGGTCGCGCTCGGGGCCGGCGGCACGGTCTACGCCCTCCTGAACGGCGGCGACGACCAGGCCGACGACAAGCACTCACCGCCCCCCACCAGCAGCGCGTCCCCCACGCCCGGCCCGACCACGCCCACGCCCACGCCGACGACCGCGTCGCCGTCCCCCTCCGTATCCGACTCCGCCTCGCCGGACGGCACGATCCCGGCCGGCTACCTGGGCACCTGGACCGCCACGATCACCAACGCCGACGGCCAGCACACCCGGCGTCTGACCATCCAGCAGGGCGAGGTGGGCGACACGGTGCTGTCCCTGACCGCCGACGGGCCCACCAGCAGCGGCGACTACCACTGCGTGTTCCAGGCCGCGCTCAGCGAGAAGCCGGCCGACGGCGGACCGCTGGAGATCGGCCCGTCCACCGTGACCTCCGGCGGCGACTCCGGCTCCTGCTCACCCGGCGGCGCCACCGAGATCACGCTGCGGCCGGACGGCACGCTGGACCGCGTGAACACGAGCAACGGCGAGTCACTGACGTACACCAAGCAGTGACCGGCGCACCCGCAGTGACCGGCGCACCCGTGGGGCCCGGCGTAGCCGTGGGGCCCGGCGTACCCGCAGGGCCCGGTGGCGCCGCGGTGACCGGTGCCGCCGCGGTCGGCCGGCGCATCCGCGAGGGTGGTCGGCGTACCCGCGGTAGCCAGTTGACCCGCCGGGTCGGCTGACCTGCGGGACCGGCTCACTCGCGGGGCGGCGGCCCTGTGGCCGTCGGCGCACCCGCGGGGCCCGGCTCACCCGCAGCCGGCCGCCCGGCTCCGCGTCAGCGGGGTTCGGGCGGGCGCTGGCGGGGCATGTTGGGGCGGGCGCTCGCCGCTCCGGGCGGCAGCGGGAAGCGCGCGTGGCCGTTCACCGGCTCCGGCCGCCCGCCGGTCGTGGCCGCCGACTGGATGCTCATGGGCGCCGGGCCGGTGCGGAACTCCACCATCCAGCCCGCCGTCTCCGTGCGCACCAGTTCCGCCACGTCCTCCGAGAACCGGCGCAGCACCCCCAGGCACCGCTCGGCGGCCTCGCTCGCCGTGCCCTCGGCCGGACCGAGCACCTCCCGCACGTTCTCCGACGCCCAGTCGAACTGGAGCACCTGAAGCCGCCGCTGCACTGCCTGCGCGGTCGCGACGTCCCGCATCCAGCCCGAGGTGAACCCGAAGACCCGGTCCAGGGCCACGCACGCCACCGCCAGCAGCAGCGCCGGATACCCCCACACGGCCGCCCCGTCGGCCCACCCGGTCAGGTCCAGCAGCGGCAGCGCGGCCCCGGTGACCGCGCCCGCCGCGGCGCCGGCCCGCAGCGCCCGCGCCGCCCGCCGCTTGCCGACCCGGTCGGCGAGGTACCAGGCCGCCGTCTCCAGCGCGCCGCGCTCCGCCCAGCGGTACAGCTCGTGCAGCCGCTCCGCGGGCTCCCCCCAGTCCCCGACGGGAAAGGGCCGTCCGGTCTGGTCGCCCGGCCGCAGCCCGGCGGGCCCTTCGTCCCGCTCGTCCTGAGACGGACCCTCGGGCTGCATCTCCGGCTGACCCACCCGGCACTCCCTACTGATCCGAACCCGCCGGTCCCGGACCCTGCCGGTCCCGGACCCGCCGGTCCCGAGCGAACGTCGCCTGACACCGTTGACGCGTTGAACACGTTGAACACGTTGAACGCGTTGACGCCGTGACGCGTGTGGCTGACGCGCCGGACCCTTCCTACCGCTCAATGGGTGGCGAAGAGGCGTCTTTCTCCTCCTTTCCGCCCGGAAGAGGGTCTTGATCAGGTATAGGACTCGGAATCCACTCACCCGAAAGAGTGCCGGGGCGGTGCGTGCGCGGACCGCGTAGGCTCGGGGCGGACGGCAAGACCCTGTGCGGACAAGGAGCTGATCGTGATCCCCGGTGGTGGCCAGCCGAACATGCAGCAACTGCTGCAGCAGGCCCAGAAGATGCAGCAGGACCTGCAGAACGCGCAGGAGGAACTGGCGCGGACCGAGGTCGACGGCCAGGCCGGCGGCGGTCTGGTGAAGGCCACGGTCACCGGCGCCGGAGAACTCCGCGCCCTGAAGATCGACCCGAAGGCGGTGGACCCGGAGGACACCGAGACCCTCGCCGACCTGATCGTCGCGGCGGTCCACGCGGCCAACGAGAACGCGCAGACGCTCCAGCAGCAGAAGCTCGGCCCGCTCGCCCAGGGCCTGGGCGGCGGCAGCGGTATCCCCGGACTGCCCTTCTAACCGGGGCCGCGGCCAACTACCGTACGTACCGTAAGGCACCCCAGGAAGGACGGCAGTCCGTTGTACGAAGGCGTGGTCCAGGACCTCATCGACGAGCTGGGGCGGCTGCCCGGCGTGGGTCCCAAGAGCGCCCAGCGGATCGCCTTCCACATCCTGCAGGCGGAACCGACGGACGTACGGCGGCTGGCGCAGGCGCTCATGGAGGTCAAGGCGAAGGTCCGCTTCTGCGCGGCCTGCGGCAACGTCGCGCAGGAGGAGCTGTGCAACATCTGCCGTGACGCCCGCCGCGACCCGTCGGTGATCTGCGTGGTCGAGGAGCCCAAGGACGTCGTGGCGATCGAGCGCACCCGCGAGTTCCGCGGCCGGTACCACGTCCTCGGCGGGGCGATCAGCCCCATCGAGGGTGTGGGCCCGGACGACCTGCGGATCCGGGAACTCCTCGCGCGGCTGGCCGACGGGACGGTCACGGAGCTGATCCTGGCCACGGACCCGAACCTGGAGGGCGAGGCGACCGCCACCTACCTCGCCCGCATGATCAAGCCCATGGGCCTGAAGGTCACCCGCCTGGCCAGCGGCCTCCCGGTGGGTGGCGACCTGGAATACGCGGACGAGGTGACCCTCGGACGCGCCTTCGAGGGGAGACGACTCCTAGATGTCTGAGATGACTGACGCCACGCTGTCCGGCGCGACGCTGTCCGAAGCCACGCTGCCCGACGCGACGCTGCACTCCACGGCGCACGACCCGGACGACTTCGCGGTCCAGATCGCCGATCAGGTCGAGAGCTTCCTGGTGGCCGTCACGGAGGTCGCGAAGGGCGACGAGCCGGGCTCGGCGGTCCCCTTCCTCCTGCTGGAGGTCTCCCAGCTGCTGCTGGCCGGCGGCCGGCTCGGCGCGCACGAGGACATCGTGCCGGAGGAGCGCTACGAGCCCGACCTCGGCCCGGAACCGGACGTGGACGAGCTCCGCGAGAACCTCGCCCGGCTGCTGGACCCGGTCGACGTCTACTCGGAGGTCTTCGACCCCTACGAGCCCCGCAAGGCCCCGGTGCCGGCCCGCATCTCCGACGACCTGGCCGACGTCATCACCGACCTGCGCCACGGCATGGCCCACTACCGCGCGGGCCGCGTCACCGAGGCCCTGTGGTGGTGGCAGTTCTCCTACTTTTCCAACTGGGGCGCCACGGCCTCCGGGACCCTGCGTGCCCTGCACTCCGTCCTCGCCCACGTGCGCCTGGACCAGCCCCTGGCGGAGCTGGACGGCCTGGACACCGACCAGGGCATGGGCGACGAGACGCTGGAGTTCGAGGCCGGCAGGGTGATGGCGGAGGAGATCGGCGGCCCCCTGGGCGTGCGCCCGCTGAAGTAGCCTCCCCCGCCCGGCACCACCTGCGACACGTCCGGCACCACCTGCGACAAGTCCGGCACCTGCTGCGACACGTCCGGCACCACCTGCGACACGCGTGGCGACAAGCCCCGGGACATGTCCTGCGACACGCGTGGCGACACGCCCCGTAGCACGTCCGGTGCCACGTCCTTGTGACACGTCCCACTTCTGACAGGTCCCACTTCGTCGCGTGGCTCCCCTCCCTCCTGGGCAGGTGCCCGTCCGGGACGGGCGGCCGGATGTCTCACGATGCGATATCGCGGCAGGGAATTTCGGACGCTCGTTAGACTGAGCCGACAGAGGAAGACCTAGCGAGGAGCGCACGTGGGCCTTGTCGTGCAGAAGTACGGAGGCTCCTCCGTAGCCGATGCCGAGGGCATCAAGCGCGTCGCCAAGCGGATCGTGGAAGCGAAGAAGAACGGCCACCAGGTGGTCGTGGTCGTTTCCGCGATGGGCGACACGACGGACGAGCTGATCGATCTCGCCGAGCAGGTGTCGCCGATGCCTGCCGGGCGCGAGTTCGACATGCTGCTGACCGCGGGAGAGCGTATCTCCATGGCACTGCTGGCCATGGCGATCAAAAACCTGGGTCACGAGGCCCAGTCGTTCACCGGCAGCCAGGCAGGCGTCATCACCGACTCGGTCCACAACAAAGCCCGGATCATCGACGTCACGCCCGGCCGTATCCGCACGGCCCTCGACGAGGGCAACATCGCCATCGTCGCCGGCTTCCAGGGCGTGAGCGCGGACAAGAAGGACATCACCACGCTCGGCCGTGGCGGTTCCGACACCACCGCCGTCGCGCTCGCGGCCGCCCTCGACGCCGAGGTGTGCGAGATCTACACCGACGTCGACGGCGTGTTCACCGCCGACCCGCGCGTGGTGAAGAAGGCGAAGAAGATCGACTGGATCTCCTTCGAGGACATGCTGGAGCTCGCCAGCTCCGGGTCCAAGGTGCTGCTCCACCGGTGTGTGGAGTACGCCCGCCGCTACAACATCCCGATCCACGTCCGCTCCTCCTTCAGCGGGCTCCAGGGCACGTGGGTCAGCAGCGAGCCGATCGAGCAAGGGGACAAGAAGGTGGAGCAGGCCATCATCTCCGGTGTCGCGCACGACACCTCCGAGGCCAAGATCACGGTCGTCGGTGTGCCGGACAAGCCGGGCGAGGCCGCCTCGATCTTCCGCGCGATCGCCGACGCCGAGATCAACATCGACATGGTCGTGCAGAACGTGTCCGCCGCCTCCACCGGCCTGACGGACATCTCCTTCACGCTGCCCAAGACCGAGGGCCGCAAGGCCATCGACGCGCTGAAGCGGGCGAAGACCGCGATCGGCTTCGAGTCGCTGCGCTACGACGACCAGATCGGCAAGATCTCCCTGGTCGGCGCGGGCATGAAGACCAACCCCGGCGTCACCGCGTCCTTCTTCGAGGCGCTGTCCGACGCGGGCGTGAACATCGAGCTGATCTCGACATCCGAGATCCGCATCTCGGTGGTGACCCGCAAGGACGACGTTCCCGACGCCGTCCGCGCCGTGCACACCGCCTTCGGGCTCGACTCCGACAGCGACGAGGCCGTCGTCTACGGAGGCACGGGCCGCTGATGGCGCCGACCGGCAAGCCGACGCTCGCGGTCGTGGGAGCGACCGGGGCCGTCGGCACGGTCATGCTCGAGATCCTGTCCCAGCATGCGGACATCTGGGGTGAGATCCGCCTGGTCGCCTCGCCCCGCTCGGCCGGCCGCAAGCTGGCCGTGCGCGGCGAGCAGGTCGAGGTGACCGCGCTCACCGAGGAGGTCTTCGACGGCGTCGACGTCGCCATGTTCGACGTGCCGGACGAGGTCGCCGCGCGGTGGGCGCCGCTCGCCGCCGCCCGGGGCGCGGTGGTGGTCGACAACTCCGGCGCCTTCCGGATGGACCCGGAGGTGCCGCTGGTCGTGCCCGAGGTCAATCCGCACGCGGTGCGCAGGCGCCCGCGCGGGATCATCGCCAACCCCAACTGCACGACCCTGTCGATGATCGTGGCACTGGGCGCGCTGCACGCCGAGTTCGGGCTGCGCGAGCTGGTCGTCTCCTCGTACCAGGCGGTCAGCGGGGCCGGGCGGGCCGGGGTGGAGACGCTGCGCCGGCAGCTCGCGCTGGTCGCCGGCACGGAGCTGGGCACCAGCCCCGGGGACGTGCGGCGGGCCGTCGGCGACGACACCGGGCCCTTCCCGGAGCCGGTCGCGCTGAACGTCGTGCCGTGGGCCGGTTCGGTGCGCGCGGACGGCTGGTCGTCGGAGGAGATGAAGGTGCGGGACGAGACCCGCAAGATCCTCGGTCTGCCCGCCCTGCCGGTCGCGGTGACCTGTGTGCGGGTGCCGGTGATCACCACGCACTCGCTGACGGTGCACGCCCGTTTCGAGGGCGAGGTCACCGTCGGCAAGGCGCGGGAGATCCTCGCCACCGCCCCCGGGGTCGTCCTCTGCGACGATCCGGCCGCCGGGGAGTTCCCCACGCCGGCCGACGTCGTGGGCACCGACCCGACCTGGGTGGGCCGGGTCCGCCGGGCCCTCGACGACCCCACCGCGCTCGAACTCTTCGTTTGCGGCGACAATCTCCGCAAGGGGTCGGCGCTCAACACCGCGCAGATCGCGGAACTGGTGGCGGCGGAGCTGACGTGACGTCCGGTGGGCGGCACACCTGCGGTGCGCGCGGGTGCGGGCCGGAAAAGTCCTGGCCATTCCGGAATCGGTTTGTAGGATCTGTGAGTTCGATGTGAGCCGGGCAATGGTCCGGACCACTTGAAGTGGGAGCCCTCGGCGTCCGAAGATTTCCCTCCCCGCTCTTCGCAACCGCGCGAAGGGCGGGGAGCGTCTTTGCGAACGCCCTTCAGGGGTGCGGGATGCGTGGCCGGGCGTGGGGACGCCGCGGTCATTCAGGCTATAGGGGAAGAGCGGGTAGGCATGAGGGCGTTTGACGCACGGTCAGCCGTGCTGCCTGAAAACGGGCGGCCGATGGAGCCGCCCGAAGCGAAAGTGACGCTCGGCACGTACAACCCTCACGGCGGTGAACGTGTCCAACAGACGTGGCAGAGGTACTCGACATCCCCGCGGCGACGCACACCGCGGCCCTGCGGCCGCCGCGGCGCCCCCTGCGGCCCCGGCCGGCCGGTGCGCCCGGCGGCATGCCGGTGATCGCCCGCATGCCCGCAGCGCGGCCCGCCCGCATCCCGAGTCAGCGTGACGGCGCCGACGACACCGTGGCGGCCGGTACCACCGTCGACCACCTCACCGAGACCTACCGGGCGCACTACCGCTCGCTGCTCGGTCTCGCGGCGCTCCTGCTCGACGACACCGCCTCCTGCGAGGACGTCGTCCAGGAGGCCTTCATCCGGGTGCACTCGGCGCGCAAGCGCGTCCGCGACCCGGAGAAGACGCTCGCCTACCTGCGGCAGACGGTCGTCAACCTGTCCCGCTCGGCCCTGCGCCGCCGCATCCTCGGCCTCAAGCTGCTGTCGAAGCCGATGCCGGACATGGCGAGCGCCGAGGAGGGCGCGTACGACCAGCTGGAGCGCGACTCCCTGATCAAGGCGATGAAGGGCCTGCAGCGCCGTCAGCGCGAGGTCCTGGTGCTGCGCTACTTCGCGGACATGACCGAGGCCCAGGTCGCCGAGACGCTCGGGATATCGCTCGGCTCGGTCAAGGCGTACGGCTCACGCGGCATCGCCGCCCTCCGCATCGCGATGGAGGCGCCGGCATGAACCGCGACGGCAGGGGAGGCGACTCCCACGAGCGCCACGAGCCCTACGCATGGCACGAGCCGACGGGGAAGCACCCGCACAACGACACGCAATCGCACGCTGGGAACGGAACTGTGAACGACGGCCCCGACGAACAGAGCCTGGACGGGCTCGACTCGGACGAGCTGGATCTGCGCAGCATGCTGCACCAGGCTGTGCAGTCGGTGGAGCCCCGCGACGGCACGCTGGAGCACCTGCGGCGGGCGGTGCCCGCACGCCGGGCACGCAAGCGGCAGGCCGCCGTCGGCATGGCCGCCGCGGCCCTGTTCCTCGGCACGGCCGTCCCGGCCCTGGTACACGTCTCCAACTCCACCGGGTCCGACGTCAACCCGTCCGTCGCCGGCCAGGCCTCGCAGGCACAGGGCGGCAGCGGACAGGGCAAGAACACCGACGACGGACACAGCTCGGCCGGCGGCGACTCCGGCAAGACCCCGGACAAGGGCAAGGCCGGCGACGGGGGCGACGGCAAGACCAAGGGCACCGGCCCCGGCAGCGGCAGCAGCGCCGGCGCCGACCCGGCGGCCACCGAACCGGCGGACGCCCCGGTGTGCACCTCCGACCAGCTCGGCGCCACCACCGACGCGGCCACCGCCCCCGACTCCACGGGCACGGTCTACGGCGGCTTCCGCGTGGTCAACCGCTCCGCCGCCGCCTGCACCGTCGACGGCCCCGGCTCGGTGGGCGCGAGCGCGCTGGGCGCCGCGGACCCCGCCCGGATCGGCACCGCCCGGCACGCGGCCGGGGACGCGGCGACGGGCCTGCCCGACCCGTCCACCGAGGCCGCCACGCTGGTGCTCCAGCCCGGCGCCGCCTACGCGGTGAAGTTCGCCTGGGTGCCCTCGGAGACCTGCCCCTCCTCCGGTTCCACCGGCGGCGACACCGGCGCCCCTTCGCCGGCCCCCAGCCCCAGTCAGGACGTCGGCAGCACCTCCGGCGCCACGACCACCGGCACGGGCAGCGGCGTGACGACCCAGCTGCTCACGGAGGACGGCACGGCGGACGGCAGCGTCGTGGTGACCCACACGGCGCAGGCCGGGGCGCCCTCGGTCTCGGCGACGGTGACCGGCGCCTGCGCGGGGACGGTGTACTACACGGGGCTGCTGGCAGGCTCGTGACGCGGGACTCCGCGGCGCGGGGATTGTCCTCGATGCCGGTGAGGGAAGCGGGCGCGGGTCACACCGGCACGCCCGCTTCCTCGTCCTCCGGGGCCAGCCCCATCGCCGCGTCCCGCGCGAACTCCAGCTCGCGCCGCAGCAGCCGGAACCACATGAACACCACGAACCCGGCGAAGACGAACCACTCGCCGGTGTAACCGAGGTTCTGGAACGCCTTCAGGTCCAGCCCCGTGCCGGACGGCGCCGTCGCCGGCACGGCCTTCATCCCGGAGTCCGCCGTGCGCAGGGTGACCCAGGCGTCGTACACGCCGTACGGCACCAGGTTCACCAGCGACGCCGAGCTGATCGCCGCGGTCTGCCCGGCCGGCAGCCCGCCCTGCGCGCTGACCCCGTTGTCGCCGGGCGTCTCGGACGCCTGGAGCGCGCCGGTGACGGTGACCTCGCCCTTCGGCGGGCGGGGCGCCTTGGCGGCGTCCGCGGCGCCGGGCAGCCAGCCCCGCACCACGGGCAGCGCCTTGCCGCCGTCGGTGCGCAGCATGGTCAGTACGTAGAAGCCCTGCCTGCCGTCCAGCTCGCGGCCCGGCACCAGCAGCTGCTCGCCGTACCGCCCGGTCGCGGTGGCCTGCTTGCCGGAGGTCGCCTTGGTCACCGGCAGCAGCTCGGCCAGCGGGCGGGGCGCCTCCCGCTCGGCCCGGGCGGCCTGCGTGGTCGCGTCCCGGTGGTCCTGCACCCGGTCCTCGAACCGGCTCAGCTGCCACGACCCCATGAAGACGCAGAAGGGGATGGCGAGCAGCACGAAGACGTTGATCCCCCACCAGCGGGGCGTCAGCAGAAACCGGTACACGCCTCCAACGGTACGGCTCCGCCGCGCACGGCCGAACCGCGGGGGTTCGCTGCCGGCCGGTTCGGGCCGTCCGGGACCGGTCCGGGCCGTCCGGGGCCGGTCCGGGTAAGCGATCGGTGCAAGTTGTCCACAGGCTGAGGATCGGGCCAGCGGATTTCCGGGCCGGGCGGGCAGTATGGGGCCATGACTGAGAGCAACGGGTCGGCCGCGCCGGATCAGCGGGACCAGCAGGACCAGCAGGAACCGATCGAGCAGATGCCGGACTGGGAGAGGCGCTTCCGGGCGCCGCGGGTGTCGCTCCCGCACTGGGCGGAGGACGCGCCCGACCGGTCCCTGTTCGTGTCGAACGCGACGGGGACGTACGAGCTGTACGCCTGGGACCGCTCCACGGGCGAGCAGCGCCAGGTCACCGACCGGCCGAACGGCACGACGGACGGCGTGCTCTCCCCGGACGGCGCCTGGATCTGGTGGTTCGACGACAAGGACGGCGACGAGTTCGGCGTCTGGCGCAGGCAGCCGTTCACCGGCGGCGCCGACGAGCCCGCGACACCGGGCCTGGACGCCTCCTACCCCGCGGGCCTGGCCCTGGGCAGGGACGGCCGTACCGCGGTGGTCGGCCGCTCCACCGACGAGGACGGCACCACGATCCACCTGGCGCGCACGGGTGAGCCGCCGGTGCAGATCTACCGGCACCGCGAGTCGGCGGGCGTCGGCGACCTCTCCCACGACGGCACCCTGATCGCCGTCGAGCACACCGAGCACGGCGACGCGATGCACTCCGCGCTGCGCGTCCTGCGCCCCGACGGCACACCGGTCGCCGAGCTCGACGACACCAAGGGCGGCACCGAGGAGCTGGGCCTGGAGGTCCTGGGCTTCGCGCCGGTCGCCGGTGACACCCGCCTGCTCGTCGGCCACCAGCGCCGGGGCCGCTGGGAGCCCCTGGTGTGGGACGTGGCCACCGGGGAGGAGACCGACCTGGTCCTGGAGCTGCCCGGGGACGTGAGCGCCGAGTGGTACCCGGACGGCACCGGGCTGCTCGTCGTCCACAGCTTCGAGGCCCGCAGCGAACTGTTCCGCTACGACCTGGCGAGCCGCGTGCTGGAGAAGGTCCCGACCCCGCCCGGTTCGGTGTCCGGGGCGACGGCCCGCCCCGACGGCAGCGTGGAGTACCTGTGGTCGTCGGCCGCCGAGCCGCCGGCGGTCCGCTCGACGACGGGCCGGGTCGTCCTCGACCCGCCCGGCATGAAGTCGCCGGGCTCGGTGCCGGTGGAGGACGTGTGGGTGGAGGGCCCCGGCGGCCGCATCCACGCCCTGGTGCAGAAGCCGGCCGGCGCGACGGGCCCGCTGCCCACGGTCTTCGACATCCACGGCGGCCCGACCTGGCACGACAGCGACGCCTTCGCGGCCGCCCCGGCGGCCTGGGTCGACCACGGCTACGCGGTGGTCCGCGTCAACTACCGCGGTTCCACGGGCTACGGCCGCGCCTGGACCGACGCCCTGAAGCACCGCGTCGGCCTGATCGAGCTGGAGGACATCGCGGCGGTACGGGAGTGGGCGGTGGACTCCGGTCTCGCCGACCCCTCCCGGCTGATCCTCACCGGCGGTTCCTGGGGCGGCTACCTCACCCTCCTCGGCCTCGGCGTCCAGCCCGACGCCTGGGCGCTGGGCATCGCGGCGGTGCCGGTCGCCGACTACGTCACGGCGTACCACGACGAGATGGAAGCGCTGAAGGCGATGGACCGCACCCTGCTGGGCGGCACCCCGGAAGAGGTCCCCGAGCGCTTCGAGGCGTCCTCCCCGCTCACCTACGTCGACCAGGTCAAGGCCCCGGTCTACATCTCGGCCGGCGTCAACGACCCACGCTGCCCGATCCGCCAGATCGAGAACTACGTCAAGCGCCTGGAGGCCCGCGGCGCGGTCCACGAGGTGTACCGCTACGACGCCGGTCACGGCTCACTGGTGGTGGACGAACGCATCAAGCAGGTACGCCTGGAACTGGAGTTCGCGGAACGCCACCTGAAGTGACCCGGCCCCGGGGGACGCGGGCCGACGCGCCGGCCGGCGCCGACGACTCGCGGTCCGGCAGCCGCCACACGCCGACAGCGGCGACTGCCGGCCCCTCGGCCGGGGTGAGGCCACGCGTTCGGGCGCTTCGAGGAGCGCCCGGCCGCGGGCCGTCGGCCGTCGGGCCGCACCGGGCGGGCGGGGGCAAGGTGCGGGCGGTCCGGCTGCCGCCACGCGGCCTCGACGGCCCGCCCCTCCGGCGGGCGAAGCCATGCGTCCGGGCGCTCTGGGGAGAGCCCGAACGCCGAACGGCGCGGGGCGGCGGGGGAGCGCGGCCGACGACGTGACCGGTGGGCGCCGGCCCGCGCGGCGTCCGTCCGGGGCCGGTGCGCGCCGAGCAGGGCCGGGCCGTCGGGCCGCACCGGGCGGCCGGGGCGCGGGCAGGGGCGGGTGCGGGGGTCCGGTCACGGGCGGGGCCGGGGCGTGGTGGTTGCCGGGGGTGTGCGTTCCGGTGGGCGTCGGCCCAGCAGTTCCGCCAGTCCGCGGCGGGTGGCGGCCAGCACCACCCGGTCCGTGCCGTGCAGGACGTAGGTGTCGGGCAGGTCCCACACCAGCCCCGACACCCCCGGCCCGCGCACGTCCTCGTACGCCTCCTCGGCCGCGGGCTCCTCCCGGCGGCCGCCGGAGAGGGCCGTGTCCAGTGCCAGCACCCGCCAGGCCCCGGCCCGGAACGCCTGCGCGACCGTCTTCCCCTCCAGTTGCGGGTGCCCGGCCACGTCCACGGCCGCGAACAGCAGCACCCGCCGTTCGACCGGTATGGCCCCGAGGATCTGCCGCCCCATCATCGCGGCGGCGAAAGCGGGCGCCGCCAGGTGGGACACGCTGCGGCTGCGGGTGGACGCCCGCGGATGCGCGGCCCGCAGGGTGCGGTACACGGCGGTCGCGAAGTCGTCGTCGTACAGTCGGAGCACGACGCGCAGGTCGGGCCGCACGGACCGCGCGTACAGCGCGGCCTCCAGGTTCGTCGTGTCGGAACTGGTCACCGAGAGCAGCGCGTGCGCCCGGTGGATCTTGGCGGCCTCCAGGACGCCCTCCTGCGTGACGTCCCCCAGCACCACCGGCACCCGCAGCCGCCGCGCCGTCGCCAGGCCCCGCGCCTCGGGGTCGGCCTCGACGCACACCACGGGGATCTGCAGCTCCCGCAGCCGGGTCAGCACCCGCGTGCCGATCTTCCCCAGCCCGAGCAGCACCACGTGCCCGCCCAGCCCGCGCGGCGGCCTGCGCAGCGCGGACGCGGTCCGGAAGGTGCCCAGCGCCTCCAGCACCGCGGCCAGCAGCACCGGCAGCAGCAGCAACCCGACCAGTCCGGACAGCAGTTGCAGGATCTTCCGCCCGACGGACTGGCCGATGGCCGGATCGTCGATGGCGAACAGGTCCAGCAGCGTCAGATAGCCCGCGGTCAGCGGATGCATCCCGGTCAGCACCGACAGCGCCACCGCCAGCGCGACCACGCACCCCACGAGTCCCGCCAGCGACCACCGCAGCCGCCGCGAGAACAGCGACGCGAACGGCACCGCGCCGCGCGCGGGCGGCAGCGACGGCCCGGCGTACGCCACCTGTTGCAGCACGACGGTCCCGCGTCCGGTCGCGTCCCGCACCTCCGCCGCGTCGGGCAGCAGCCGCGGCCCCTGCTCCTCGCCGCTCTCGCCGCCTTCGGCGGACAGCAGCGCCAGCGTGGCCAGCCCCGGATCGGCCGTCTGCCCGGGCCCCGGCGGCTGCCGTTCCACGGCCCGCAGCAGCAGCCCGTCGGTCTGTACGACCTTGCTGGTGCCGGCGACGGCGGTGGCGACCAGCGCGGGCGCCGCCGTGTCGGCGTCGGACAGCACGGTGGTCGACGCGTCGCCGTGCGCGTCACGGATGGCCAACGCGGCCGCCTGGTCGAGCAGTTCCTCGATGTGCTGCCCCAACCGCCGGTTGTAGAGCCGCAGTACGAGCCGCAGCCTGGGGTTGAGGCGCCGGGCGGTGAGGGCGGCGCGGATGTTGGTCTCGTCGTCGTCGTACACCAGCGCCAGCGCGGCGGCCCGTGCCACGCCCGCCTCGCCGAGCGCGGACTCGGTCGGCTCGGCGGCCTCCACGACGCGCTCGCCGTCGGCGGGTTCGCCGTTGCCGCCGGCCCGGTTCACGGCCGCGCTCACCCGGTCCAGCAGCGCGGCCGTCGTCGCCCGCGCCCGCCCCACCGTCCGCGGCCGCGCACCGCGTTCGGAGGGCGGCACGACCAGCGTCACCTGCTCGCCGTAGACACCCCTGAGTTCGGCGGCCAGCCGGTGCGCCAGCCCGTCGTCCCCGCACACCACCATGTGCGCGCTGGCGTCCGCGCCCGGTCCACCCTGATTCGGAACGCTCCCCACGAGCAGACAGACTGCCTTACCGGCAGGGCAGGTTCCACCGGCGCCGGGTCGGTCCGCCGTCGCCGGGCCGGTCCGCTGGCGCCGGGCCGGTCCGCTGGCGCCGGGCCGGTCCGCTGAACGGCCGCCACTGCCCGGCCGTAAGCGAGGAGAGGGAAACCGCGTCCTTCCGCAGCACCGGAGGTACCCCGCCCATGGCCATCACCAAAGCAGCACCGCCGGCACCGCCGGCACCGCCGGACGCGGAGGCGGAGGCGGACGCCGAACGCCCGGAGGCGCGGCGGTCCGAATCGCGGTCGCCGCTGCTGCTGACCATGGTTCTGCTCCTGCTGGTGCTGGGGCAGGGCCCCGTCCGCGGGGCGCTGTCGGCCCCGGTGATGCAGAGCTGGATGACGGTGTTCGTCGCCGTGCTGGTGCAGGCGCTGCCCTTCCTGGTGCTCGGCGTGCTGCTGTCGGCGGCGATCGCCGTGTTCGTGCCGCCGTCCTTCTTCGCCCGTGCGCTGCCCGCCCGCCCCGCGCTCGCGGTCCCGGTGGCCGGACTGGCGGGCGCGGTGCTGCCCGGCTGCGAGTGCGCGTCCGTGCCGGTCGCCGGCGCGCTGGTCCGACGGGGCGTCACCCCGGCCGCCGCGCTGGCCTTCCTGCTGTCCGCCCCGGCGATCAACCCGATCGTGCTGACGGCGACGGCGGTCGCCTTCCCCCGCAACCCCGAAATGGTCCTGGCCCGTTTCGCCGCCAGCCTGCTCGTGGCCTGCGCGATGGGCTGGCTGTGGCAGCGCCTGGGCCGCACGGACTGGCTGCGCCCGCCGGGGCGACCGCACCACGACGGCCAGAGCAGGGGCGAGGCGTTCTGGGGCTCGGTCCGGCACGACGTGATGCACGCGGGCGGTTTCCTGGTGGTCGGCGCGATGGCCGCGGCGACGCTGAAGGCGGTGGCCCCGGCGAGCTGGCTGCGCTCGGCGGCGGACAACCCGCTGGTCGCGGTGCTGGCGCTGGCGGTGCTGGCCGTGCTGCTGTCGATCTGCTCGGAGGCGGACGCGTTCGTGGCGGCGTCGCTGACCCAGTTCTCGCTCACCGCCAAGCTGGCGTTCCTGGTGGTCGGACCGATGATCGACCTGAAGCTGTTCGCGATGCAGGCGGGCACGTTCGGCCGCGGCTTCGCCCTGCGCTTCGCCCCCGCCACCTTCGCCCTCGCGATCGCCGGAGCGGTCCTGACCGGGGCGGTGCTGCTGTGAACCGGCAGGCACAGGCGGCGGTCCTGTTCCTCACCGGCGCGGCCCTGCTGCACGCCGGCCTCACCGACCTGTACCTGCGCTACGTCAAGGCGGGCCTGCAACCGCTGCTGCTGCTGTCGGGCGCGGTACTGATCGCGGCGGCGACGGCGACGGCCTGGTACGAGTGGCGGCGGGGGAAACGGAACGCACCCGGGGACGCGCCCGGAGACGGGCAGCGGCACGCCGACGAGCACGCCCACCGCGAACCCCGGATCTCCTGGCTGCTGGTCCTGCCCCTCTTCGCCCTGATCCTGGTCGCGCCCCCGGCCCTGGGCTCGTACAGCGCCATGCGCACCGGCACGGCGCTGCAACAGCCGTACGGCTACGACTCCCTGCCGGCCACCGGCCCCCTCCGCCTCAGCGTCGTCGACTACGCGAGCCGCGCGGTCTACGACCACGGCCGCCTGCTCGACGGCCGCGAGATCAAGGTGACCGGCTTCGTCGCCCTGGACCACGCCGGCCGCCCCTACCTGGTCCGCATGGCCCTCAACTGCTGCGCCGCCGACGCCCAGCCGGTCAAGATCGGCCTGACCGGCCGCATCCCGCCGGTCCTGCAACCCGACAGGTGGCTGGAGGTCACGGGCACGTACACCGCGGAACGCACCCGCGACCCCGTCAACGGCGGTCCCGTCCCGTTCTTCCGGGTCACCTCGGCCCGGCCGGTGCCGACGCCCGCGGACCCGTATGACGAGACGTGGAACAACTGACGCCTGCGCCGACGCCAGAGCTGACGCCGACGCCTGCGTCCGTCGCCGTCAGCTCTTGCCGAGCATCTTGTTCATCTCGGCGATCTCGGCCTTCTGGGTGGTGATGATGTCGCCGGCCATGGCGATGGCGGGACCGTAACGGCCCTTGTCCTGCTCGGTGGTCGCCATCGTGACCGCGCCTTCGTGGTGCTGGACCATCATGGTCAGGAACATGGTGTCGAAGGACTTGCCGGACATGCCGCGCAGCTTGTCCATGTCGTCGGTGCTCATCATGCCGGGCATGGAACCGTGCGTCATGCCGGGCATCGCGGACATGGAGTCGTCGGAGGCGGGCACCTCCTCGCCCCAGGACTTCAGCCATCCGGTCATGGTGGTGATCTCCGGCCCCTGCGCCTTCTCGATGCGCGCGGCGAGGTCCTTGACCTGGGCGGAGGAGGCCCGGTCGGCGGCGAGTCCCGCCATCTCGATGGCCTGCTGGTGGTGCGGGATCATGCCCTGCGCGAAGGCGACGTCCTGGGCGTTGTGCGCCCCGGCTGTGGCCTGACCGCTGCTCGCGGCGGCGGAGTGACTGGCGGAGTGGCCGGCGGACTGGTCGGAAGCGTTGCTGCTGCCGCATGCGGAGAGGGCGAGCGCGGCGGTGGCGCCGGCCGCGATCAGCGCGACGCGGCGGGCGCGCGTGCGGACGGAGACGCGGGGGGTTTTGGACATGGGTGAACTCCTGCGGAAGTCAGAGCGGTTGAAGTCGGTTGAGCCGTGCCGGAGCACCGGGCCGCCGCACGGTGGCGGGGCGGTGCCGGACGACGCGCTCTATATCCGCAGGACTTGGAGTTCGGCGTGTGACGGCGGGGCGCGCCCGCCGTCCGGCCCCGTCGCCGCGCGGGGGCGCGGGACGGCGGCGTGTGCGGCGGCCGCGGTGCGGTCGGGCGCGAGCGAGGGCGCCCCCGGCCCCGTGCTCACGGCCCCCGACGCGCAGGTCGGGTCCGCGTGCAGCACATGGCACCCGCCGCCGGAGCCGCCGTGGGCGTGCTCGCCGGACATGAGCATCGCGTCCGCCATGTGCATGCCTTGCGGGTGTCTCTGCACCTCGTGCGCCTGCCCCGGTACGGCACCCCCGGGCGCCAGGGCGTGCATGCCGAGCAGCCCCGCCAGCAGCCCGAGCACGAGCAGCCCCCGCCACCGCCACGAGGGCGGGCACACCGACTGCCGAACGGCACGGGAACTGGTCATCGACCTCATCGTAGGAGGAGGGTCACGACTGGCGCGCGTCCCCCTGACCCGTACGGGCGGCGACGGACTCGGAGAGGCTCACCGGGGTCGCCGGGGTGTCCTCGCGGTGCAGGAAGGTGGTCAGGAGGTCGCCGACGGGGTGGTCGGCTTCAGCGGGGTGGCGCAGGGCGACGGTGGGGTCGATGGTGTAGCGGTTGCGGCGGCCGACGCGGGTGCGGGTGAGGTATCCGGCCGCTTCGAGGTCGGCGACGATCAGCTGCACGGCGCGTTCGGTGATGCCGATCAGACCGGCTACGTCCCGCAGGCGGGATTCGGGGTCGCGGGCGAGCGTGATCAGGACGCGGGCGTGGTTGGTCAGGAACGTCCACTGGTCGCCGCGCGGGCTGGAGGGCTGGCTCATGACCTTCATCATACGAAGCCGACTTCGCATGTCCAACATCATTTCACGAAAAACAATTGCCGAAAAAAATTTCATGTAAACCTTGACGCCAATCGGTCGAACGGGTGACGCTGAAAGCACCCCACCCCCCTCCGACCCCGCTGAAAGGGGGTCCCGATGTCCCCCCACATCCACATCCACACCCACACCCGCACCGAGACCCCGGCCCGCCCCGCGGCCACCGGCGCCCCGGCACTGCCCCTCTCCCTGCCGCACCCGGTGACCGCTGTGATCACCGACCGGCCCGACGATGCCGCCGTGGTGGATGCCGCCGTCCGCCTGGCCGCCGCCCACAAGGCGCCGGTGCTGCTGGTCGCCGTCCTGCCCGCACCGCCGGAGATCCCCGCCGGGACCCGTGCGGACGCGCGGACGGACCGGGGAGTCCTGGACCGGGTACTGCCCCGGCTGCGCCGCGCGGGCATCGGCTACATCCCCGTCGCCCACCGAGTCCCGGCCGACGGCGCCGGGCGGATGAGGCCGGGGGCCGCGGGCGAGGTGCTGGCCCTGGCGGCGCGGCATCACTCGCCGCTGGTGGTGGCCTCCAGCCGGGGCCCGGCGGGGCTGGACGCGCACAGCCTGATCGAAGCCGCACGCCCGCGCGGCGGCCCGTTCGTCTACGCCGTAGCCCCCGCCCGCTGGACGGCTCCCGTCGCCGGTGCCGGCCTGGGACCGGCCGAGTTGTCACCCGCCGGGGTGCGCACCGTGTGGACGCTCGCCCGGCGCGGCCCGGCCGCCGCCCGGCAGCCCGCATGACCGTGAGGTGAGCGCCCATGTGAACCGAACCGGCGGCCCGGGCCCGGCACGCCCTCCGTGACCCGAACCCGCCAGGGCCCGGCACCCGCCCTCCTTCTTGCCCCTCCCTTTCGACCTCGTCCGAGGAGGCCGATCAACCAATGAATGGTCTGTCGTTCACCGTCCCGCTGTGGGTGTGGGCCGCCGTCACCCTCGTCATCGCCGTCATGCTCGCCGTCGACCTCATCGCCCACCGCGACAACCATGTGATCGGCTTCAAGGAGGCGGCCGTCTGGTCCGCGGTGTGGATCGCCATCGGCCTGGCCTTCGGCCTGGTCCTCCTCCTGTGGCAGGGCGGAGAGGCGTCGTCCACCTACTACGCCGGCTACCTGATCGAAAAGGCGCTGTCCATCGACAACGTCTTCGTCTTCGCGCTGGTCTTCTCCTTCTTCGCCGTTCCGGACGCCTACCAGCACAAGGTCCTGTTCTGGGGTGTCATCGGCGCACTCGCCTTCCGGCTGGTGTTCATCTTCGTCGGCGCCGAGCTGCTCCAGCTGTTCTTCTGGACCGCCTACCTGTTCGGCGCGTTCCTGATCTGGACCGGCTACAAGATGGCCGTCTCCAAGGACGCGGAAGTCCGCCCCGAACGCAACCCCGTCGTCCGCCTGGTCAAGAAGATCGTCCCCACCGATACGCGGTACCACGGCGGCCGTTTCTTCACGACGATCAGCGGACGCCGCGTGGCCACGCTGCTGTTCGTGGCGCTGGTCGCGATCGAGGCCACCGACCTGATCTTCGCCGTCGACTCCGTCGCCGCCGTCCTGGCCATCACGACCAACACCTTCATCGTGTGGACCGCCAACGCCTTCGCCGTCCTCGGCCTGCGCAGCCTGTACTTCTGCCTTGCCGGACTCCTGCGCCGCTTCGCCTACCTGCACTACGGGCTCGCGGTTCTGCTCGCCTTCGCCGGCGTCAAGCTCATCCTGTCCGAGACCCCCGTCGGCAAGCTGCCCATCCCGCTGACCCTCGGCGTCATCGCCGTCACCATCACCGTCTCCATCGGCTGGTCCCTGATCGCCACCCGCGGCCAGAACGGCGACACCACGCCCACCGCCGCCGGCCCGGCCCCGGACGGCGCCGAGCCCGCCCCGGCCACCCGCCGCCCCGCCAATTGATTGAGCACAACTCAATTGCACACAACTCAATTGGGTGCTACCTTTCCTGGTGTCGCACCACCCGCACAACGCACCGCACCAGGTCAGGGCCGGCAAAGGCCGCACCACCGCACGCACACCGAAAGGCAGCGACACCACCATGGGCTTCATCACCGTCGGCCAGGAGAACTCCACCCCGATCGACCTGTACTACGAGGACCACGGCACCGGCCAGCCGGTCGTGCTGATCCACGGCTACCCGCTCGACGGCCACTCCTGGGAGAAGCAGGCGGCCGCCCTCCTCGACGCCGGCTACCGCGTCATCACCTACGACCGGCGCGGCTTCGGCCGCTCCAGCCAGTCCACCACCGGCTACGACTACGACACCTTCGCCGCCGACCTCCACACCGTCCTGGAGACCCTCGACCTGAACGACGTCGTGCTCGTCGGCTTCTCCATGGGCACCGGTGAGGTCGGCCGCTACCTGGGCACCTACGGCTCCGCCCGGATCGCCAAGGCAGCCTTCCTCGCCTCCCTGGAACCGTTCCTGCTCAAGACCGACGACAACCCCGAAGGCGTCGACGGCGGCGTGTTCGAGGGCATCAAGCAGGCCGTCACCGCGGACCGCTACGCCTACTTCACCGCGTTCTACCAGGACTTCTACAACCTGGACGAGAACCTCGGCACCCGGATCAGCGAGGAGGCGGTCCGCAACAGCTGGAACGTCGCCGCCGGCGCCTCCTGGTACGCCTCGCTGGCCTGCGTGTCGACCTGGACCACCGACTTCCGCGCCGACGTCGCCAAGATCGACGTACCGGCCCTGATCCTGCACGGCAACGCCGACCGCATCCTGCCGATCGAGGCGACCGCGGAGCCGTTCCACCGCGCGCTTCCGCAGGCCGACTACACCGTCATCGAAGGCGCCCCGCACGGCCTGCTGTGGACCCACGCCCAGGAGGTCACCGACGCCCTGCTCGCCTTCCTGGCCAAGTGACGAGCCGGTCCCCGTTCACCACACGGTGAACCCCACGCACCCCGCCACCGCTCCCGCGATGGGCGGGGTGCGCGTCGCGTGTGCCTCAGGGGCGGTGGCCCCCGGCCTTCAACTCGCCTATGAACGCTCCCCAGGAGGCGGCGTCGAAGCAGAGCGCCGGGCCGTGCGGGGCCTTGCTGTCACGGACGGGGACGACGGCCCCCGGGAATCCGTCGGCCACCTCCACGCAGTCGCCCCCCGCTTGATTGCTGTAGCTGCTCTTGCGCCAGGCGGCGCCGGTCAGATCGGGACGGGAGATTCGCGCCACGGTAGTTGCCCTCCATCGTGGACCGGATCATGTCGAGGGACATGAGGGTCAGGGCTGCCGTCCGGCCTTCAACTCGCCTATGAACGCTCCCCAGGAGGCGGCGTCGAAGCACAGTGCTGGGCCGTGCGGGACCTTGCTGTCACGGACGGGGACGACGGCCTCCCGGAATCCGTCGGCCACCTCCACGCAGTCGCCCCCCTCCTGATTGCTGTAACTGCTCTTGCGCCAGGCGGCGCCGTTCAGATCGGGACGGGACATTCGCTCCACGGTGGTTGTCCTCCATCACTGATCGGATCACGTCGAGTGACATGAGCGGGGGCAGGGCTGCCGCCCGCAGTCGATCGTAGGCCAGCGCGAAACCCTTCACCTCGTCTGGATCCTCGATGAGTTGGCCGTAGTGCGCGCCTTCCGTGTAGGCGATGTCCGAGCCGTCCGGCATGGTGAGCACGGTCAGCGAGCCACCCATGACATCGTGCTCACCCTGGTCGAACGGCAATACCTGCACGGTGAGATGAGACTCCGCTCCGGCCGTGAGCAGTCGCGCCAACTGTTCCCGCATGACTGCCCGGCCACCGACAGGACGCTGGAGCACCGCCTCGTCGAGGACCACCCACAACTCGGGCCGGTCGGACGTACCGAGCCGCTCCTGTCGCCCCATACGAAGGGCGACCCGCTCCTCCAACTGCTCTTCGCTGCCCAGCGTTCGGCCGACTTTCAGCACCGCCCGCGCATAGTCCTCCGTCTGCAACAGGCCCGGCACCACGTGGGCCGCGTACTGCCGGATGGTGACCGCCCGCTCCGAGTACTCCATGAACTTCCGTGACCAGTCCGGAAACGCCTCCCGGTACACATACGGCCACAGCTCCACCAGCAGGTTGTCGGCGCCGAGCGCAGCGTCCAGCGCACGCGCCAGCTCCAGCGTGGGCTTCGCGCCGGACGCCCGCTCGATCTGGGTGATCCGGGTGCTCACGACGTGCGTCTTCGCCCCGAGTTCGGCCTGGGTCAGGCCGGCCGCCGTACGGAGCCGGCGCACCCGCGCGCCGAACAGGGCCGCCATGGACGCACTGGGATCAATTCCGTTGGCCAAAGCGTCACTTCCGTTCCTTATGGCCTGAAAGGTAAGCCTGTGTCACCTGTTGAGCGTAGGGCGATCGTACGACCCTTGAGTACGGAACGTGACGATCCGTGTACGCACGGGACGTATGGCTCGACAGGATCAAGGACGGACAGGCCGTGCTGACGACAACGACCACCCCGGCGGAGGACCCCCGGCGGACGACGGGCTTCGCGGAGCAGTTCGCGTGCTCACCGCGAGGCGCGCGACTCGCCCGACGGCTCGCCGTCCGGCGTATGGGGGAATGGGGGTACCCGCCGGAGTGCGACCTCTCGTGCGCGGTCGCGCTGGTCGTCGGCGAACTCGCCGCGAACGCCGTGCGGCACGGCCGGGTCCCTGGACACGACTTCGGCCTCCGGGTCACGCTGGACGCGGCCGCGCGCCTGGTCCGCGTCGAGGTGTCGGACGCGGCCGCCGGCAAGCGGCTTCCGGCGGCCCCGCCCTCGACGTGCCCCGAGGGCGAGTCGGGCCGGGGACTGCTGCTGGTGGACGTCCTGTCCGTGCGCTGGGGCTCGGCGCCCCGTCGGCCGGTGGGCAAGACGGTGTGGGCGGAGTTGGCCGTCGAGGCCGAATGACACGTCTTACGATGAAAATCTCTTACTGGCGATTTCCCGCCCAATGTCACTCTTTTGCCGCGCATCTGGAGCACAGGCAGCCGCGTTAGCGGGACATGACGAAAGTGAGTCCCCACGGCCTGCCTCACCGCGGCGCGAGGCAGGCAGACGTGGCCGGCGCCGGTGCGCGGACCGAGCTTCCGGTCGTCGACTCGCTGCTCAGCGAGTTCCTGACGCTGCTGGAGGCGGCCCAGAAGGAACTCCACGAGCGGTGGAACGTCCAGAAGGACTCAGGTCGGCACACAGACCGCGCGTAAACGGGGCTGGTTTTTCATCCATGGAACACGACTATGCCGATCCCTCCTTCCCGTGGCGGGAACGGTATTCCGATGACTATGCGTACGCGGGCACCTATGAGTCGGACACCGTCTGGCCCGGCCGTCCCGGCGACACCCTGCACACGGGGGTGTCGCTGGTGCCCCCGGACTCGGGCTGGGACCCGGTCGAGGAACTCGCGTATCTGCTGCAGGAGGCGGTGCCGGGGGAGCAGCCGGCCGGTGCGCCGCCCCCGCGCAACGACTCCGCACCGGACGGCGACTTCGCCGACCCGATGCAGAACCTGGCCAAGATCACCGCTCAGTTGCCGCCGATCCGGCGGCCGTCCGCCGGGCACCGCAGGACACGGGACCGGAAGAGCGGCCGGGCGAGGCTGCTGCAGACCGGCAGCCTGCTGATCGTCGCCTTCGTCGCCGTCATCGTCGCGGTGGTCGACGTCCTCGGAGCGGTCGTCTCCTACGGCCCGCTGCAGAGCATCACGGCCGACGCGAACGGCGGGACGGTGTCCTGGTGGCCCCTCCTCGTGTACGGACCCTGGACGGTGGCCTCGCTCTCCATCCTGCGCACCGCCCTGCACCGGCGCCGGGCGCTGCACTCCTGGCTGATCGTGCTGCTGTTCTCGTCCGTCGCGATGACGCTGTGCGTGGCCCAGGCGGACCGGACCTTCACCGGAGTCACCGGAGCTGCCCTGCCCGCGATCGCGTCGCTGGCGTGCTTCCAGCAGCTCGTCCGGCAGGTCACGCTGACGCTCCCACCGCGCCAGCGCACGCCCCGCCACCGCCAGTAGTGATCGCGAATGGCATCGATTCTTTCCGCACGGCGCCCGTGTTCGGTCATATCCGGCTGCAAAGCAAGGAAACAGGCCACATTCCGTCGACTTTGTTTTCCGGTACACGACACGGCGGCAGCATGGTCGGGCATGTGAACGGCGTCTGCCGCGCCGTGGGGGAAAGCGTCGGGGGTACTGGTGAATCGCGCGTGGCCGTCGTCCACTTTTCTCGGCCGGTTACAGGCCAGGACACGGGAACAACTCCTCCGTGAGGGCACCCCGATCACCTACCCGACGCATCGCGCCCTGCTGCAACAGGGCGACGAGAGCCGGCACGTCCTGCTGATCACGAGCGGGGTCGTGAAGGTGGTCGCCAGCGCGGAGAGCGGTTACGACATGCTGCTCGCCGTCCGGGTCGCGGGCGACCTGGTCGGCGAGATGGCGGCCTTCGAGGAACGCCCCAGGTCCGGGACGGTCATCGCCTGCAGCGACGTGACCGCGCGGATCATCCAGGTGCGGGCGCTGGAGACCTTCCTCAGCGGCCACCCGGACGCCATGCGGGCCATCCTCCACATGCTGTGCGCCCGGCTGCGCTGGGCCAACCGGCGGCGGATCGACTTCCGGGCCTACGACTCGCTGACCCGGCTCGCCCGGGTCCTCGCCGAGCTGTCCCAGGCCTACGCCCAGCCCGTCCCGGACGGCGACGGCACACGGTGCGACCTCGGCATCACGCTCACCCAGAAGGAACTCGCGTCACTCGCCGGACTCGCTCTCAACACGGCCGAAAAGAACCTGGCGTTGCTGACGTCCATGGGGCTGGTGGAGCGCAGTTACCGCAGCATAACCATCTGTGACGTTCCAAAACTCCTTGAATTCGCCAAAGTCGTGGCCGACAACCCGTAGTGCTACGGGATCACTTCGCGCGGGCTCTCCTAGCCTCTCGGGCAGCACTTCGTGGGCAGTGTCTGCCCTTTGCACGCCTGCCCAGAGAGGAATGATCGGGTGGCTGAGTGGCCCGGGTTTCACCCCTGCACCTGTATAGCCGTGGACGCGCAGGCCTACGGCGGCAACAACGACCGCAGGCAGTCCGAGATCCAGCACGACCTGCCGCGGCTGCTGGACCGCGCGGCCAGGAGCGCCGGCCTGGACCGCGCGCAGTGGCAGATCCAGCGCAAGGGCGACGAACAGCTCGCCGTCCGCCCCCTGGACGGCGCGGAACCGCGACTGGTCGACGACTACGTCCGCCATCTCGCCGCCGAACTGCGCGAGTACAACGCCCAGCGGGTCCCCGAGGCCCGGATGCGGCTGCGGGTCGTCATCCACCAGGGGCTCGTGGAGCTCGCCGACAACGGCTTCGCCGGATCGGCCGTGGTGGCGACCGCGCGCCTGCTGAACGCCCCCGCGCTCTACGACGCCCTGGCCGCGCACCCCGGCGCCGACCTGGTGCTGCTGCTGTCCGACGACGTCTTCCGCTCGGTGGTGAAGGGCGGCCACACCAGCCTGCGCACCGAGGACTTCACCCGCGTCACCGTCCAGGTGAAGGAGTACCAGGCGGAGGCGTGGCTGCGGGTGCCCGGGCCCGTGCTCGGCGCGCGCACCACCGACTCTCACGAGCCCGGGGCCGCGGAGAGGGGGAAGCCCGCGGCCCCGGCACCGGGGGAGCCCGCGGCGGACCGGTCGGGGCCGGCCGCCGCGGGCGGTGCGGGGATCAGCAACGAATACCGGGCCGACAACATCAACGTCACCAACGTCGCCGGCGACGTGGACGCCCGGGGCGCCGTCTTCGGCTTCGGAGGCGGCGGTGGCTGAGATGTGGGACCCGGACGCCGGGCCGGCCGTACCGCTCGTCCCGCCCATAGCGCCCGTCCCGCCGGTACCGGCCTCCGGCGACGACACCGCGCCGCCCGCACCGCCCGCGCCGGACGATGCCGATGACGCCGGCGCCGCATCGGAGGCCGGGGAGGCCGGTGCGGCGCCCGACGGCCCGGACGCCGGCCCGGGCGTCGGCCCGGAGGCGGCTCACGACAGCCGTCAGCAGCCGGACGAGCAGGCGGAGGACGACCGTGGCTACGACGACCTGCGCCGCTTCCACCAGCTCGTCAACAACAACTTCTACGGCGCCGTCGACGCCTCCGGGGCGGCCTTCGGGTTCGGCGCCGCCACGTCGCCCGGTCTCGCCCCCGGCGTCATCGAGCCGGCCGAGACGGACCGGGTCCTGCGGTTCTACGTCCCGCCGCAGCCCTGCTTCGACGAGGCGTTCGGCAAGCTGCGCCGCAACGCTCTCGTGGTGCTGACCGCGCAGGAGGGCAGCGGCCGGGGCGCGGGCGCCCTCGCCCTGCTCAGGAAGGTCCTGGGCGGCCGGGCCGAGCTGCGCAGCCTGTCGCCCGCCAACGCCCTCGCCGAGCTGGCCGCCTCGCCGAACCTCAAGCGCGGACAGGGCTACGTCATCCTCGACTACGTCGGCGAGCTGCACGTCGAGGCCGTACAGGCGTACGCGATCGGGCGGCTGAGCGAGGAACTGCGCCGCCGGGGCTCGTACCTGGTGATCACGGCGGGCGACGCCACCCGCCGGCGGCTGGCGCTGCGGGACCACTGCGTGCCGTGGCAGGCGCCGGACCCGGTGGCGCTGTTCGAGCACTGCGCACGGCAGCTCCCGCTCACCGCCGTCGAACCGGACACCGAGCGGGAACTGCTGCGGTGGGTCGGCGAGCAGCGGCGTCCGGCGGACGTCGTCGCCGCGGCCGTGGCCCTGTCGCGCGGGGGCGCGGAGGCGGCCCTGGACATGCTGCGGGACGGGGACCAGAACCGGGTCCGGGAGTGGTTCGGCAGACAGCCGCCGGCGGACGACCTGCTTCCGCTCGCCGCCCTGGCCTTCCTCGAGGGCATCCCGGAGCGGACGTTCGAGGAGCAGTGCGCCGCACTCGCCGCCCATGTGCGCAGCTGGCGGCAGAGCGGTGAGACGCCGGTCGCGGAGCCGGACGGCTCGCCCGAGGACCTGCTGACCGGCGCGGTGGCCGACCAGTCCCGGGCCCGCTGGCGGGACCGCGCGGTGGGCATCGTCACCACCGAACACCGCCCCGGCCCCGGCCGGGACGGCGTCCGCAGCGAGCGGCGGCTGGTCTTCACCTCGCCGCGCGTCCGCGAACTCGTCATCGCCGAACTGCACGACCTGTACGGCTACGCACTCTGGTACCCGCTGCGCAAGTGGCTCGGCGAACTGGCCCTGCTGGGCGACCTGGACACCCGCACGGAGGTGGCCCGGGGAGTCGCCCTGCTGGCCCGGTACGCGCTCGCCGACGTGGACGAGAACCTGCTGAAGGTGTGGTCCGACGGCTTCAGCAGCCAGCGGGTCACCGCCGCGCTGACGCTCCAGTTCATGTGCGACGCGGAGCATCTCGCCCCGCAGGCGCTGAGCATCGTCCTCGGCTGGGAGGACAACAACGGCCCCGCACGTGCCATCACGGCGGCCATGGCGCTGACCGGCCGCCTGGGCGCGCTCTACCGCCGCCAGGCGCTCAACTGCCTGTGGTTCCTGGCGCAGCGCGGCGAGCGGATCGCGTTCGCGTCCCGCCGCTCCCTGGTCCTGCTGCTGCAGACCGCCGAACAGGACCCGGAACGCGCCCGGTTCACCCTCCGGTACGTCCGGACGGTGATCGCGAGGACGGCACCGGGCTCCCGCGACCGCTCGATCGCGCTGCGGATCGCCGTCCAACTCCTGGAAGCCACGCGGCTGGAGGCCCCCGAGCCGGTCACCGCCGCACTGCTGCGCGGCGTCCCGGACAGCGCCCGCCACCTCGGCGCGCTGTGGGCGGACGTCCTGCACAGCGGCAACCGGAGCCGTGCGGTCAGCGCGCTGTGCCGAACGCTCGTGGAACTGCGCGACGACCCGTCCGTCACCGGTGCGGTGGGCGAACTCGGCGAAGCCATGCGCAACGCCATGAACCGGCGCCAGTGGGCGGCCCTGTGCCACCACCTGTCCGTCGCCCTTCGCCACCCCGACTACGCGATCCCCGGCGCCCGCCGGCTCGCGCAGGTGCTCCTCGGATCACTGCGCGGCCGGCCGCCGGCCGACCCCCGGCGCTCCGCCGGGTCCCTCATATCCACCACTCCCCTTCCTTCCTCCCGAGGAGGCCGAAGCAAGTGAACTACCCGGTCATCGCCGAGCACGTCCTGGCCACCGTCCAGGGCACCTGGTGGTCTCGGCGCCGCCGCCGCGAGGACGTGCCGCCGCTGCCGCCCGGCGCGGTCTACGTCTTCCGGGTCGGCGGGAACTACCGCACCTTCCCCGAGGGGATGGTGTTCGACCCGTCCCACCCCGACGTGCTCGAGGCGTCGTCGGTCAGCCTCGTCGACACCCGGGCGCGCCTGGTCGAGGTGGAGCGACAGCTCCCGTCGGTGAGCGAGGCGGACACCTTCACGATGCGGGCGTCGTTCACCTGCCAGGTGACCGACCCGACGGTCATCGCCCGGCAGGGCATCATCGACGTCACCGTCCCGCTGCGCGCCTACCTGATGGGCGACAGCGACCTGCCGAGGGTGAGCGCCGGGCACCGCGTGGAGGAGGTCAACGCGGTGCGGACCGAGGTCACCCACCGGATGACCGCCTACAGCGCGATAGTGCCGCCGCGGGTCGCGGGAACGAGCGTCGAGTTCGTCAGCGCCGAGGTGCACGCCTCGGACGACCTGCGGGACTGGGAGCAGAAGCTGCGCGACGCCCGGCGCGACTGGGAACTGCGGCGCGGCAAGCGTGCCTTCGAGACGCAGGACGCGCTGCAGATCGCGGAACTGCTCGCCCAGGGGTCCGACCACGTGGACGCCTTCGGCATCGTCCGGGACGAGATCGACGTCACCGAGGCGGCGGCCCGTATCCACCGGATCGCCGACGAGGAGTCGGCCCGCCGCGACAAGGCCGACACGGCGGACCGGGCGCACGCGCACGCACGGGAGACGGCGGAGGCGCAGATGCGCCGCGACATGGTGCTGACGCTGCTGCGGCAGATGAGCGGCAGCGATTACGTCGACTATCACCAGGTTCTGGAACAGGTACTGCGGGAGACGGGTGGCCCGGCCGGGCAGGCCGGGCGCGGCCTGCCCGGCGTCGGCGACGGCGCCGACGGCCGCATGGTCGAGTCGGGGCGGCCCCGCCCCGACCGCACGGCGCCGGGCCGGGGCGGCTCCCGGGACCCGCGGGGTGGCTTCGTCATGGACGAGGACGATCTCGTTGACTGACTTCCTGACGAACCCGGTCACGGCCTCGGACACGACGTCCGGCACGACCTTCGACGCCGTGGACGGCCGCACCACGGACGGCGGGGCCGTGACCGGCGGGGCCGTGACCGGTGGGGCCACGATCGGCGGGGCTGTGCCCGGCGTGGCCGCCGCCCGTCCCGGGCACTACCGGTCGGGCGATGGCGACGGCGACGGCGACGGCGAGGGCGGGAACAAGGCCGCCGCCCGTACCGCCAGTACCGCCAGTACCGCCCGTCCCCGGAGCACCGTCCGCCGCCCGTCCGCCGGCTTCGACCTCGACGCCGCGCGACGGCTGCGCGCCCTGACCGGCGTGGACGAGGAACTGCTCGGCAGGATCAGGTACGAGCGGAGCAAGTACACGGCACTCGGCGGGGTGGTGCTCGGCACCTCCGTCATCGCCGCGTTCTCCATGTGGAACTTCGCGACCGAGGCGATCGGCAGGGTCTCCTTCGCGGCCGTCGTACCGACGGCCATCTGGATGCTGTTCGTGCTCAACCTCGACCGCTGGCTGGTCACTCCGCAGCCGAACGCGCGGCGACGGCTCGGCCCGCTTCTCATGCGCCTGCTGATCGCCCTGATGCTCGGCGCGGTGATCGCCGAGCCGCTCGTGCTGCGCATCTTCCAGACCGCGGTCGAGGAGCGCATCGCCGACGAACGCACCGGCGTCATCGACGAGTTGCGCACCAACCTGGTCCGCTGCAACCCCGTACCGTCCACCATGACGGTGGTGACGCCGGAGGGCTGCGACAAGGGATACGTCCTCTCCTTCGGCGCGACGCCCGGCGAACGGGCCGAGGAACTGGCGTCCCTGCGCTCGGACGCCGATTCCCTGCAGAAGCGGGTGGACAAGGACACCACCAGGCTGGAGGCCATCGACTCCGAGGTGCGGGACGAGTGCCGCCGGCTGATCCGCATCGCCGCCACCGGCCTCTACCAGCGGACGTCCGAATGCGAGCGCCTGCGGGACAAGGCACGGGACTACCGGACCACCCACCGCACCAGCGAGAACGAGAAGCGGCTGGCCGGCATGAACAGCCGCATCTCGAAGATCGAGTCCCAACTGACCTCGTCCCGCGGCGCGTTCCTCAAGGCCCGGGCCGACGGCATCCAGCAGCGGCTGGACCAGGAACGCGCCAAACAGAAGGAGATCGGCGTCCTGGAGAGAATCCGGGCGCTTGACGAACTGGCGAGCGGGAACCCGGTTCTCTTCATGGGCATCTGGCTCGTCCGCCTGCTGTTCGTCCTCCTCGACGCACTGCCGGTGCTGGTGAAGTACCTGAGCGGCGAGACGGCGTACGACCGGATGCTCACCAGCGAGAGCAACAGTGCCGTCAAGATCCACAGCGAGGAGATCCGGCTCGCCGAGCGCCGGGTCATGGCGGACCTCGAGATCGCCCAGGACGCCATCGAGCAGAAGGTCCGGCGCCACCGCGCCGAGTCGGAAGCGGCGTTGCGCGAACACACGGCGGAGATGAACATCCGGGTCCGGCAGGCGGTGAACGCACTGGAGGACGAGATCCGCCGCTCGTCGACGGTCTGAGGCGTCCACCGCCCCAGGAACGGCACGACCACGAGGAGCACGTACCGGGAACAGCAGTGAGCACGGCGGCCGCCCCGCACGTACGCCGGGGCAGCCGCCTGCCATCGACGGAAAGGACGGGGAAGGCATGACCACACCGCAAGGCGACACCGGAACGGCCCCAGCCCCGGCCCCGGCCCCAGCGCCAGACCCGGCCCCGACATCGAGCCCGGACGCCCGCACCGCGTCCGACGGGGGCGCGCCCGACGGGGGCGCGGCACTCGCCAGGGTCCTGCTGTCCGAGGCGCGCGAGGAACTCGTCAAGGCCGACAACAAGGCCGGCCTGATGCTGGCCTCCCTGGGTGCCGCCCTGACCGCCCTGCTCGGCGCGATCGGCAGCGGCGTCATCGCCCCGCGGCAGTACCCGGTCGTCCCGCAACTCCTCCTCTGGGCTGGCTGCGCCGCCTGCGCCCCGGCGCTCGTCCTGCTCGGCCTGGCCGTGACCCCGCGGCTCGGAGACCCCCGCGCGTCCCGCACCCACTACTTCGGCGACACGAGGCTGGCGATGTCGGCCGCGCACCTCGAACGGACGGTCCGTCGTACCGACCCCGTGTCGCGGGACCTGAGCCAGCTGGCGGCCCTGTCGCAGACCGCCTGGACCAAGTACCGCTGCATTCGCCAGGCGCTGGTGTGGGGCACGGCCTTCTTCGCGCTCACCCTGCTGGGCATCGTCATGGGAGTGTCGACCTGACCGGGACGCCGCCCGATGTCTCCTTCGGCTCCCTCGACTCCCTCGACTCCCTCGATTCCCTCGACTCCCTCGACTCCCTCGACTCCCTCGATTCCCTCGACTCCCTCGACTCCTTGACGACGTCGACGAGGTCGTGGACGAGACCGAAGAGTTCACGGCCGAGCGATCGCCCGGCGGCGGCGAACAGTTCGGGGTAGAGGCCGGGAAAGGTGTTCTCGTCCACGATGACGGGCCGCCCGTCGCACACGATCAGGTCGAAGCCGACCAGCGGCAGGCCCAGAGCCTGCTGGGCACGCTGCGCGAGCCGGGCGTGCGCCGGGGGAACCTCGCAGCCGTCCACCTCGCCGCCGGCCCCCTCGGCGTCGTACACCTTCACCGCGTCCGCGGACAGCCGGGCGAAACGGTGCCCGCGCTTGCGATAGCCGTACATGAGCGTGCCGTTGACGAAGGTGGTGCCGGTCCAGTCCGCGGGGTCGTTGGGGTAGAAGCGCTCCAGGAGGAAGGTGCTCTCCGTGGTCGCCGCGAGGGTGCTGTCCAGGTAGTCCGCGAGGTCGCGCAGGGTGGCGAAGTCCTCGATCAGCAGGACCCCCTGTCCGAAGGACCCGCGCCTGGGCTTCAGCAGGGCACGGCCCCACTCCGCGACGACGGGTGCGGCGGCGGCCGTGTCGCGCCGGTCCAGCAGGATCGTGTCGGGCGCGGGGAGGCCGGCCCGGGACAGCCGCAGGTGCGCCCGGTACTTGTCGAGGCCGGTCGAGAAACGCACCGGATCGGGGACCACCGGGATGTCGAGGCTGAGGGTGCGCAGCGCCTCCATGGCGTAGCAGCCGGGGTCCCGGGACAGCCAGGCGTGCCAGAGGTTCAGGTCGAGGTCGTTGAGGCAGACGTCGCCGCAGTGGACCTTGCCGTTGCGGATCCAGGACCGGCCGATGTCCAGACCGTGGCGGAACTCGACGTCCGTGAGATCCGCCAGCAGTTCCATGAGCAGCGCGTGGTCGCCGGCCGGGATCCTGTCGGCCTCCGGGTGCGCGGGCGCCGCCCCCGGCCCGCCGCGGCCGGCGGGCGTCAGGAAGGTTCCCACTCTCAGCACGGGCGAAGCCCTTCCGGGAAGCGGCTGTGGGTTCGTCCCGGGTCCCCGTGTCCGGCACCTGTCACCTCACCTCACCTCACTTCACCTCAGCACACCCCGCCGAAGGCCGCACCTCGGCCCGGGGCCGACGGCTACGCCCGGCAGCCGGCCGCCCGGTGCGACGCCTACGCCTACGCCTACGCCGACGCTGGCGCGTCCCGCGGTAACGAACGGCGCACGACGTGCACCCTGGACTACCGGAGCGAGACGCCGCCCCCATGCTCGGACGACAGAAGGGCACCGTGAAACGGCGAAAGAGAGCGAGGCGGACCGGCGCAGAGGCCGACGCGGGAGCCGCACAGGACGTCAGGACGCTGTTCGTCCTGCTCTCCGTCGAGAACTTCCTGATCAACTACACCTCGACCGCCATGAACGTGGCGTTGTCGGCGATGGTCAGGGACCTGCACACCTCGCTGACCGGCGTGCAGTCGGCGATGTCCCTGTACGCGCTGGTGGTTGCCGCGTGCCTGATCACCGGTAGCAAGCTCGGCGCACGCCACGGCTACGCGCGGGCCTTCGTCGTCGGCGGCCAGATCTTCGCCCTGGGCGCACTGATCACCGCCCTCGGCCCGACGCTGCGGTTCATGCTGTTCGGCTGGTCCCTCCTGCAGGGGATCGGCGTGGCGCTGATGCTCCCGGCGCTGGTGTCGATGCTGACCGGGGCCTTCACCGGAGCCACCCGGACGAAAGTCCTGTCGGCCCTGGGCATCACCGCGGGCATCGCGTCAGGGGTCGGCCCCGTGCTGGGGGGCCTGATCACCACTTACCTCGACTGGCGGCTGTCGTTCCTCCTGGAGACGGTCATCACGCTGGTCGTGCTGGTGCTCATGCGGCGGAAGGTGAGCCCCGAGCGCTTCCCGGCGCGCCCCGGACAGCGCTTCGACGTCCTGGGAGCGGTGCTGTCCGCCGCCGGCTTCGGGCTGCTGGTCGTCGCCACCCTGCTGGGGAGCCGCTACGGCCTGATCGAGGCCCGGGAGGACTTCGAGGTCTTCGGCGCCACCGTGCTGCACCGCGGCCAGGTGTCCCCCGTGCCCCTGTTCGCCGGCGCCGGGCTGGTGGTCCTGGTCGTGTTCGCCGTATGGGAGCGGCACCTGATCAAGCACGGCAGGGACCCGCTGGTACGGCTGTCGGTGCTGCGCAACCGCACGATCCGGGCCGGAACCCTGACCATGGTCATGCAGATCCTGGTGCCCACCGGCATGCTCTTCCTGGTGCCGGTCTTCCTGCAGACGACGGCCGGGTTCGACGCGCTGGGCAGCGGGGTCACGCTGATCGCGGTGCCGGTGGGCCTGACGGCGGCGGCCCCGGTGGCCGCCGCACTCGTCGGGAACGGCCGGATCACCCACCGCACGGCCCAGATCTGGGCGTTCCTCTCCATGGCCGCCGGCTGCGTCGCAGTCGCCTTCATGTTCGACCCGCACCGGCAGTATCTGTCGGCCATCGGCCTGGCGCTGGCCCCGGGTCTCCTCCTCGTCGGCATCGGCCGGGGCCTGGCCACGACGGCGACCGACCTCGTCCAGTCGGCGTCCCCGCCGGAGCAGGTGAGCGACGTGACGGGCCTCAGCCGCACCGCCGGCTACCTCGGCAGCTCCTTCGGAGTCGCGCTCGCCGGCGCGTTGATGACCACCTCGCTGCTGTTCGCCTTCGAGGCGGGGACGAACGCCAGCACGGTCCTGTCCTCCGGCCAGAAGCAGTACGTCCAGCAGACCCTCGAACACCAGGTCCAGATCACCGCCGCCTCCGACGACGAGGTACGCGCGAAGGTTGAGTCCCGGGGCATCACGGGCACCGCGGCCGACGAACTCGTACGCATCAACACCCGAGCCAGAGGCCAGGCCCTGACCGCCGCCTCCCTGGGCATGGCCACCCTGGCCCTCATCGGCCTCCTGCTGGCCCTGCGCCTGCCCCGCACCAGAACCCACGGCACCCGCACCGACCGTCCGGCTCACTGACTCGCGGACGGACACCGGCGCGGTGTGACGACGACCGTTGTCTCCTCCCGGAGCAGCGACAAGAACCGGTCAGGTGCCCGGCCCGCTTCCGCGGGTCGGGCACCTGACCGGTGTCACTCTGTCGGGGCGGCGGACGCGAATCCGCGACCGGGGTTGCGTCAGCCCACGCAGTTCGGGACGGGGATGTCGCTGCCGGCGCAGTTGGTGGGCTGGTTGCCCCTGACCCGGCTGGAGTTCAGTACGACGGTTCCGCCAGTGTTCAGCACACCGCCCGGCGCGGCCACGGTGGCCGTGTTGTTGTTGACGTTGGTGTCGGTGATGGTGGTGCTGCCACCGCTCACATTGGCGACGCCTCCGGCGCGGCGGGCCCGGTTCTCGTTGACGTTGCTCCGCACGATCTGCAGCGTGCCGTCGTTGGCCGCGCCTCCGCCGACGCCGCTGACGGCGGTGTTGCCGATGACCCGGCTGCCGACGATGGTCATGTCGCCGTCGTTGGCGACGCCGCCGCCGTTGACGTTGGCGGTGTTGCCGGTGATGGAACTGCTCTCGATCCGCGTCGTCGTCCCCGACACCCCGCCGATGCCACCCGAGAAGTTGGCGTGGTTGTCGCGGATGATGCTGCGGATCACGGTCAGTCGACCGTAGTTCGCGATACCGCCGCCGAAGTCGGGCGCGTCCCCGTTCGTGAGGGCCACGTCATGAATGGTGAGGTTGCCGCCCGAGCCCACCCTGAGGATTCCGAAGTGGGCAGCGGACGAACGGGTGATGGTGCTGTGGTTGCCGTCGATGACGAGATTGCCGGTGATCGTCGGCAGCGGTGCGGTCAGGGGATAGACGCAGCCCGGCGCCAGGAGGAGGGTGTCGTCGCCGGTGGAGTTGGCGTTGGCGATCGCGGTGGACAGAGCGCTCTCGCTGCAGGCGACGGTCGTCTGCGCCGAGGCCGGCGTGGCGCTGGCCAGCACTGTCGCGAGAGCTGCGGTGCACAGGGCCTGCGCGGCGAGCGCGGAAGATCTGCGGGTGAACATGGGTGACTCCCCTGGGTCCCGGAAGGCGGCTGCTCCCGATGGCAACGTCTTCGGAGGCGACGTCTTGGGAGCGCTGGATATGGTTACCGCCGTGCCGGGGCGGAACGGCCCTCGCCGCGTTACGGCATCCCCTGGTTGCCGTAACCGTTTCCGCCTACCGGCCCACACCGGGCTCGTCGCCGGGCCCTTGCGCGTCCAGCCGTCACGGCCGAGTGGACTCGGTGCGTCACGTCGTAGCGCGCAGGCCGCGGGGCCACCGCTGTCCACGGCCCGATGGCCCGCCTCGCGATGCGCGCCGAGCCCCTCGACCATCTCGACACCGCGGAGCTGCTGAAGCCCGGTGGACACGGAAGAGGGCCGCCCACCGGCCCCCGGCGACCTCGAGGACGGCGCCTGGGTTGATCAACGTGTTGTTCCCCTGGTCTTCGGTGTCCAGCCGCAGCGAGCAGCGGCGGGGCGCTGTCCCGACAAGGGCCCTCACCCGGCTTACAAGGAGTGCGCAGCGGAGCTCGCTGCCGTCAGCCCAGACCGTCAGTCGTCGTCCTCCTCGTCCTCGGCGGCAGGTTCCCGTACGAAGGCCAAGTCGAGGACGTAGCGTTCATCGGCCGGGCATTGGTCCCAGGCTGCTCGGATCTGCTCGGGGGTCCAGTCGTCGGCGATGCTGTCGAGGGTTGCGTCGTAGTACGCGGACGCCGCTTCCCGCCCGGACCACCATGCATACCCCTCGTACACGCCTGGGCGTGGCAGGGTCACCTCGCCCGCGGGCCCCATCGTCAGCTGACTGACGACAAGGACGCCGGTAGCGGACTCGATGCTGAGCGGGGTGTGGCCTTCGGCGTCGGCGGGGGGTTTGGGGACTGTGTCCCAGATGCGGATGGCGACCCGTACGTCGATGTCGGACTGGAGGCTGAGCAGGTACAGGTGGTAGCCGTTGCCCGCCACCACCTGTACCTCGGCTGCCTCCATGGCTGCTTCGTCGCCGAGGTAGGCGTCGGCGTCGTAGACCTCGACGACCCGGCGGTCGGGCCGTGCGGTGACGCTGTGTTCGCCGAGGAGTGCCATGGGAGAACCTCTCTGTCAGCCGGTGATCTTCACGTAGAAGGCGTCGCCGTCCAGGACACGGTTGGTGGTGTACATCTCGTCGAGCCGCTTACCGCCGGCCCGGTTGTCCTTGCCGTCGATCAGGCGGACGGAATAGCGATTGTCACCCTTGGTCGAGCCTTCCTTGGTGCTGGCGAAGGGGTACTCGTCGCATTCAAGCCCGCTTCCCGAGTAGTCGCCCCACACCTTCTTGCACTCCTTGATGGACTTGGTCCGGTTCGCGTCCTGCTTGTCCTTGTTGACCAGCCTGTGAAGCGGTTCTTTCTCTCCGGGAACGGTCTTGCCCGCGAAGGACGGGAAGGTGCGTTCCGGGCGCTTCATGGCGTCGTAGATGTGTAGTGCGCTCTCCTTCACGGCGGAGTCCTTGCGGCTCATGACGAGCTGCACGCGGGCTCCGGTGAAGACGGTACCCATGAACTTGCCTGCAACGGGTCCGGCGTAGTCGAAGCGGATGGCGGAGTGATAGGCATCGACCTCTTGGTACGGGGAGACGCTGGGCGAAGAGACGGTGAGATCCATAAAGACGGTGGCGGCGACCTTCTGCTGGTTGCCGTTGTTGTACTGGGGGCCCAGATCGGGCGAGGTGTAGGAGAGCGTCCACGTGGGTTTTGTGTCCCAGGCGCCGAGAAGTTCGTCCCGTTTCTCCGTGCCCGGTTTGATGACCTGCGGATTCGGGTCACTGGAGCTGGCGTTGACGCTGTCCCGGAAGAACTGGCTGATGCTCCATTTGGTGGCGTCCTCGGTCCCCGCGGTCTGGACGCGGATGTTCTCGACGCTGGCCACGTAGTCGACCCTGCGGCTGCCGTCGTAGGAGAAACCGAGGGTCCACATGTCGAACCAGAGTCGGCCGATCGCTTCGGTGCCGTTCTTGTCGCGCAGGACCAGGTCGTACGGCTTCTTCTGGCAGCTCTCGAAGCGGCTCTTGATCCAGCCGGCCTGGGTCTTCGCGGCTGCAGCCTGCTGTTCGCACTGCTGGCGAAGGTCCGTCTGTTCATCGGCGGGCGTCCGCCGGAGCGCGTGCGCGAGTGGGCCGCGTCCGCCGTGCGAGCGCTGATAGGCCGCAAGCGGTACGGGGCGATTCAGGTTCCGGAGTTCCGACTTGGGAACGGACGACGCGGCGACGAAACGTCCGGAGGCCGCGTGCCCTGCGTCATCCGCTGACTTGGGTGCGGCGGTCGCCGCGGTGGTGGCCAGGAGGGTCACGGTGCAGGCGGCTATCGCTGCGCGGGCCCAACGCATGCGTCCTATTCGGTGGTTGACATATTGCATACGGAATGCTCCTTGCGAAGCGGGTGAAGTCTCAGGGTCTGGAGGAGGCGTCGGCAGGGATTCCCTACGACGTCCTGGGCGGGCGAGCATTTGCTGGTTCCGTCCGGTCAGGAAGGGCACATCTGGCCCCAGCACGCCTCGAGGAGCTGGCCGGTCCGGGCCGAGTACACGGCCGTGAAGCCCCGGTAGAGCCGGTGGTCGTGCTCCAGCCCGGTGGTCATCTGCCGGGAGGTGACGGTCCAGGTCGCCTCCGAGCCGGAGCTCAGTGCGCGTTCGTCGGTGGTGGACGACCGGGTCAGACTGATCTGCTGCGGGTCGACGGCGAAGGAGCGCGCGGCACGCTCGCGGAGGGATGTTGCGCTGGGCGCGTCGTCGTCGGCCCGGGCGGTCGTTGCCTGCGGCTTGGCATGCCGGGCGATGGCGTTGCACACGTCGGCAGTGCGTACGCACTCGGCCAGACCGGGCACTTTCTGGAGGCAGCTGTCGGGGTCCCGGTCCAGGCACGCCGACAAAGCGTTCTGGTCGACGCCGTTGACGTCGGCCGGTATGCCCTCTGACTGCCGCAGGGAAGCCCACGACGACAGCCCAGCCGCGGCCCGTGTGGGGGTGACGGAGGGCGCGGGCTTGCGCGGCTTGCTCGCCGTCCACTGGGTGAAGTCGGTGTTGTCCGTCAGCTTGCTCTTGAAGCAGTACGGCGGCTTGTTCGTGCTGCTGCAGGTGGGTAGCGACAGCACCTTGGCAACGTTCTTCGTGGCTACCTGGTGCCAGGACTTGTTGCCGTCCATGAACTGCATGCGGCTGGCGATGTCCGGGACGTTCGTGTACTGCGGGCCCGTGACCTCAAGTCCGACGTCGATGCGGTTGGTGTTGCCTCCGACGACCTTGAGCTGGTCGGTGGTGCTGCCCACCGTGTTGAAGTCGTACAGGACGTCCCACTGGTTCCCGGTGGCCTGGCGGACCAGCATGTAGGTGTGGTTGCGCTTGTCCTGCTTGGTGGGGTTCACCCCGGCGGTGATGGCCTTGGTGCGTCCGCCGTTCTTGCCGAGTTCGGTCCAGCGGGGCCCGTACTTCATCGTGGTCTTGCCGGTCTTCTCGGCGTACAGGCCGATCTCGATGTTCCGGCCGAACTCGTTGCCTTGAGTGTTGGGCGTGAGACGCAGGTAATTCGACGTCTGTACAGTCGCGTTGGTGCTGATCTGGTCGTAGGCGATCGGTACGTTCCGCCAGGTGGCGAAGCCTCCGATCGTGGGCTGGCCTGGCCGGCTGCAGGTCATGGCCCAGAAGGTGATCTGGGCGCTGTACATCGTGTTGCAGGCGGTCTTCGGGGCGTCAGCCTGTGCAGGCGCAGCTCCGGCGAGGGGCAGAGCTATGCCCACAGCTGCGGTGGATATGAGGGCCGCAAGTCTCCTGCGTATGCGCAACGTTGTTCCCCCTGCGACGGATAGTGACGGTCGCAGGGCAAGGTATCGAACGTACGATCTATGAGTCCTCTCGTTTTCCCGTGTCGCCGCCTCGAGCATCGTGATCACTGTCACGTGCAGGTAGCTTGGCTGCGGTGCAGGAGGTGCATGCGGGCGCCGACCGGAATGCGGCGGCCAGGGCGGCAAGGACGCGGATGGGGTCCTCGTCGGGGGCGGGTTCCAGGGAGTGGAGGCGACCGCGACAACGATCACGAAACGGCATGAGGTGGAGGTCGTGGCCGGACCTCACCGGCTCCTGTGCTCGTCGGCTTCCCTTGATGCGTCTCGTGCCGTCTCCGCGGGAGCGGAATGGGAGTCGCTCGGCAGCCGGATCCCGAAGTCCGCTCCCAAATGGCTCCCAAGAGCGACAGAAAACGAACCAGGGGCCCGACCCGCTAAGCGGATCAGGCCCCTGACCTGGTACTACGGCGTCGGGGTGGCGGGATTTGAACCCACGACCTCTTCGTCCCGAACGAAGCGCGCTGCCAAGCTGCGCTACACCCCGGTGTCGCTGCAGTCCTGCTCGTCGCGGCGACGTCGTTAACTTTAGCCCACCGGTGGCTATAGACGAAATCCGGTTTTGCCGCGGTGGCGGATCAGGTCCGGGCGGGTGTGGTCGACGGCCACGAGGAGGGCGGCGAGGGTGCAGAAGGCGAGGCCGAACAGGAGGGCGTCGGCGAGGACGCTGCGGTAGCCGTGGGCGTCGACGTCGAGGAAGGGGTAGAGGTAGCGGGCCGGCGTGCCGGCCGGGAGCAGTTCGCCGCGGGCGAGGGAGAAGGCCAGGTAGGTCAGGGGGTAGAGCATCCACGTGGCGGTCTGGCGCAGGTGCAGGCGGCCGGGGGGTGTGAGGAGCAGCCAGTCCAGCAGTACCGCGGCGGGGATCGCCGTGTGCAGGATCTGGTTCGCGGTCCACTGCCAGCCGGTCAGCGGGGTCGTGCCCGTCATCGAGAACGGGCTCGCCGCGTCCGTCAGCAGCAGGTGGTACACCGAGCCCGCGATCGTGACGTAGAGCAGCGTCGCGCCCGTCCAGGACGACGGGAGCGGGTGGCGGGCCGTCCACGCTCGGCGGGCCTGGAGCGTGAAGACGACGGCCAGCAGGATCTCGCTCTGGATCGTGAAGTGGCTCAGGAGCCGTGCCGGGCTGCCGAACCACAGGTCCACCGTGACCGCCGCTGCCGCCGCCAGGGCGATCAGCAGGCGGTACGCGGCGACCAGGGGGCGGCGTACGGGGGTCACCACCGCTGTCGCGGGGACGAGGGAGGACTGCGGCACGGGCATGCCGGGGATCGCGGGCAGGTCCGGTATGTCCTTGGGGATCGGGGCGGTCATGCCCTCAAGTTAGGCAATGGTGGGGTGTGGGGCTATTTGGGCGGGGTGTCCGGGTTACAGTCGCAACATCCACTCCGTGCCGTCGTGCCGCCGTGTCGTCGGCGGAACGGGCTACTCGCGTCCCACCAGCGTCAGCAGCGTCGCCTCCGGGGGGCAGGCGAAGCGGACCGGGGTGTAGCGGTTGGTGCCGCAGCCCGCCGAGACGTGGAGGTAGGAACGGCGGCCCTCCGCGGTGTGCGTGGAGAGGCCCTTCACGCGGTCGGTGTCCAGGTCGCAGTTGGTGACGAGGGCGCCGTAGAAGGGGATGCAGAGCTGGCCGCCGTGCGTGTGGCCGGCCAGGATCAGGGGGTAGGCGTCCGCCGTGAACGCGTCCAGCACCCGCAGGTACGGCGCGTGCACCACGCCCATCGAGAAGTCTGCCCCGCCCGACGGGCCGCCGGCCACCTGCGCGTAGCGGTCGCGCTTGATGTGCGGGTCGTCCAGACCCGTCAGCTCGACCGACATGCCCTCGATCTTGAGCTGCCCGCGCGTGTTGGTCAGGTTCAGCCAGCCCGCCGCGTCGAAGGCGTCCCGCAGGTCCTCCCACGGGTTGTGGACCACGCCCACGACGGGCGGGTTGCCGTTCAGGCCGTGCCGGCCGCGGACCTTCTCGACGAGGTAGCGGGCGGGGTTGCGGAACATGGGGCCGTAGTAGTCGTTGGAGCCGAAGACGTACGCGCCCGGGAACTCCATCAGCGGGCCGAGGGCGTCCAGGACCTCCGGGACGCCTTCCGTGTCGGACAGGTTGTCGCCGGTGTTGATCACGAAGTCGGGGCGCAGGCCGGCCAGCGAGCGCAGCCAGCGCTGCTTCTTGCGCTGGCCGCCGACCATGTGGATGTCGGAGACCTGGAGCACGCGCAGCGGGCGCATCCCGGACGGCAGGACGGGGATCGTCACCCGTCGCAGGCGGAAGGAGCGGGCCTCAAAACCCGCTGCGTACACCAGACCGGCGGCGCCAGCCGCCGCGATGGACAGAGGTACTCCGTATCGCGCGCGCATGCGTCCATCGTGTCAGATCCGGGGCACCCGTCAGGCCCACCGCCCCTGAAATCAGCGGGCGTCGGGCCGTACGCACCTGCGACAATCGCGTCATGACCACCACGCTCAAGTCGAAGCTGCACGAAGACCTCAACGCCGCGATCAAGGAGCGCGACGAGCTCCGCTCCTCGACGCTCCGGCTGACGCTCGCCGCGATCACCAAGGAGGAGGTCGCGGGCAAGGAGAAGCGCGAGCTCTCCGACGACGAGGTGCTCAAGGTGATCACCAAGGAGGCGAAGAAGCGCCGCGAGGCCGCCGAGGCCTTCGCACAGGGTGGTCGCGCCGAGTCGGCCGAGCGGGAGAAGGCGGAGGGCGAGGTGCTCGCCGCGTACCTGCCCAAGCCGCTCAGCGACGAGGAGCTGGACGCGATCGTCGCCCAGGCCGTCGCGGAGGCGAAGGCGGCCGGTGCCGAGGGGCCGCGGGCCATGGGCGCCGTCATGAAGATCGTGAACCCCAAGGTCGCCGGGCAGGCCGAGGGCGGCCGCGTCGCCGCCGCGGTGAAGAAGCTGCTGGCCGGCTGAGCACGCGGGGCGACGACGACCGCCCCGCGGAACGGGGCACATACGACACACTTCCGTGTCGCGTGACAGCCGACGGCCCCCTCTTCCCGTACGACCGGTGGACGGTCGTGTGCGGGAGGAGGGGGCCGTCGGCCGTTCCGGAGGAGGGCCGCGTCAGCCGCGTCCGCCCCCGTTGCCGTTTCCGTTCGTCTGGCCCTGGAAGAAGGTGCCCGGCAGGGTGATCGTGGGCGTGGGGAAGTCGGTGCCGCCGTTCGTGCCGCCGTTGGTCGTCAGGCCGCCGAGGAAGCCGTCGTTACCGCCGTCGTTGTTCCCCTGGTCGCCGTTGTTCCCGTCGTTGCCGCCGTTGTCGTTGCCGTGGCCGCCCTTGTCGCCCCTGTCGGGGTCCGGTATGTCGACGAGGTTGAAGGACGGGGCCTCCTTGCCCGACAGGGCGCCGGTCATCGCGTCGCGCCAGATGGGGCCAGGGACCGAGCCGCCGTAGACCTTGTCGTGGTAGACGCCGCCGATGTTGATGTTCACCATCTTGACCTGCTGGCTGGCGCTGCCGACCCAGACCGCGCCCGACAGGTTCGGCGTGTAGCCGACGAACCAGGCGTTCTTGCGCTCGTCCGTGGTACCGGTCTTACCGGCGTTGGCGCGGTCGGTGAGGCCCGCCTGCTGGCCCGTACCGGAGTCGATCACGCCCTGCAGCAGGGTGTTGACCGTGTCCGCGGTCTTCTCGCTCATCGCCCGCGAGCACGTCGACTTCGGCACGTCCAGCGACTTCTGCCGGTCGCCGATCTTCTGGGTGATCGACTCGATGGCGACGGGCGTGCAGTACATGCCCCGGGAGGCGAAGGCGGCGTACGCGCTCGCCATCGTCAGCGGGGCGATGCCCTTGGAGCCCAGGGCGATCGCGGGCACCTCCGGGAGCTTGTCGCCGCTGCCCTGCACGACGTGCAGGCCCTCGGTCATCTTCATCACCGGGCACAGGCCGATGTCGGCGACCATCTGCACGAAGTAGGTGTTGACCGACTTGGCCATCGCCTCCTTCAGCCGGTACGGGCCGACCTCCGACCTGCTCTCGTTGGGGACGGTCTCACCGCCCTGGTTCATCCAGGGCTTGCCGCTGCACGTCTGCACGGGCTCCGGGTACGGCATCTCGTACGGCGACGAGTACTCCTGGGTGGCCGGCCGCCCCTGCTCGAGCGCGGCCGCCGCGACGAAGGGCTTGAACGTCGAACCGGTCGGGAAGCCGTAGTTGGAGCCGCCCATGCCGTGGCCCACCGAGTAGTTGATCTCGGTCTCGTTCTTGCTGTAGCCGTACGGCTTGGACTGGCCCATGGCCAGGACCTTGCCGGTGCCGGGCTCGACGATGGTGGCGGCGGCGGCCACCGCGTCGCTCTTGTTGACGTGGTTCTTGAGCGAGGCCTGCACCGACTCCTGGGACTGCGGGTCGAGCGTCGTGCGGATCGTCAGCCCGCCCTGGTTCCAGACCTTCGCCCGGGCCTGCCGGCTCTTGCCGAAGACCGGGTCGTTGAGGAACACCTCGCGCACGTAGTCGCAGAAGAAGCCGGCGCCCTTGACCGCGGTGATGCAGCCGTTCTTCGGCTGGCTGGGGTTCAGGCCCAGCGGCGACTTCTGCGCCTTGGCCGCCTGGGCCGGGGAGATGTCGCCGAGTTCGGCCATGCGCTGCAGCACGGTGTTGCGGCGCTTGGTGGCCTCCGCCTCGTCGTTGACGGGGTCGTAGCGGCTCGGGGACTGGACGATGCCCGCGAGCAGCGCCGCCTCCTGCAGCTTCAGGTCCTTGGCGTGCTTGGAGAAGTAACGCTGGGAGGCGGCCTCGACGCCGTAGGCCTGCTCGCCGAAGAACGTGATGTTCAGGTAGTTCTCGAGGATCTTCTTCTTGCCGAGCTCCTCCTCGACCTGGATCGCGTACTTCAGTTCCTTGATCTTGCGGCCGAGGGTCTGCTGGGTGGCCTGCGCGACCTTCGTCGGGTCGTCGCCTGCCTCCTCCACGAAGACGTTCTTCACGTACTGCTGGGTGAGCGTCGAGGCGCCTTCGGAGACGCCGCCGCTCTGCGCGTTCTTGTTGACGGCGCGCAGGATGCCCTTCAGGTCGACCGCGCCGTGCTGGTAGTAGCGCGAGTCCTCGATCGCGACTATCGCCTTCTGCATGTACGGCGAGATGTCCTTGAGGCTCACCACCGTGCGGTCGCGCGAGTAGACGGTGGCGATCTGGCCGCCGTCGGCGTCGAGGATGGTGGTGCGCTGGCTCAGCGGCGGCGTCTTCAGGTTGGCCGGGAGCTCGTCGAAGCTCTCCACGGATCCCTTGGCCGCCAGTCCCAGCGTGCCGACGGCGGGCAGCGCGATGCCGGCCAGCACCGCTCCCGAGAGGACACTGACACCGAGGAACTTGGCGGCCTGCTGCGTTGCCGACAGGCCACCGCCCGAGCGCTTGTTTGGCATGGGGGCAGCCTAATCCGTAGTTCTGGGCCTTCCGACGGAGCGGGCGCCCGCGGGACGTGTGCGCGCCGGATCGCGACATCCCGGCAGTCGTGCGACCGGCGCGTGACGGCAGCGCGAAGCAGGGCGCTACCTTCCCATTCGCCGGACACGCGGACAGGCGTTGGCCTAAGCTGCTCTCAACTGTCACAGCAGTAGGGCCACGTATCAATACGTCCGGCGACCCCGAATCGTTCCGGAAGTTCCCCGGCTTTCTGGTGGGGGCGTGTCCGAATCCGCCTTGTGTGTCACTCGGCGTCCGTTGTGACTCGACAGAACTGTCCTGCTTTGCCGGGATGATCACGCATATCACCAGGTCACTCCCCCGGGTGATCTGCCGCTTGCGCATAGTCCGTTCGGGCCATTCAAGATTGGGCCCGAAGGGGGTGTTGCGCTGTGCCCACCTTCCGTAACGTCCTCAACTGGCGGCGGTGAATATGCCGCTGCCGCCGTGGGGGAGCCTCGATTCGGGAGAGGACGGCGCCGGTATGGGCTGGGTAACCGACTGGAGTGCGCAGGCTGCCTGCCGCACTACCGATCCGGATGAACTGTTCGTTCAGGGAGCAGCGCAGAACAGGGCCAAGGCGGTGTGCACCGGATGCCCGGTACGCACCGAATGTCTGGCCGACGCGCTCGACAACCGCGTCGAGTTCGGTGTGTGGGGAGGCATGACCGAGCGCGAGCGCCGCGCCCTGCTGCGCAGGCGGCCGACCGTCACATCGTGGCGCCGGCTGCTGGAGACGGCTCGTAGCGAGTACGAGCGCGGTGCGGGCATCGTCCCGCTCGACGACGACCAGGTGTACGAGAACTACGCGGCGGTGGGCTGAGGGTTCCTCGGCCCGCCCGACCGACTGAGGCGACGGACGCCGGAGGGGCGGACGCTGAAGGGGCGGACGCTGCAACGCTGAGGGGACGGACTCCTCGGCGCGGTCGGCTGAGGGCCCCGGATCAGTCGTCGGCGGGCTCGGGCGGCTCCGGCCGGTCGGCCGCGAGCCGGTCACCGATGTCCCGCAGCCCCGCCAGGTCGTGCACGTCACCGGGGAGCGCGGCCACTTCGGCCACCGCCACCTCGGGGTGGAGCGCGGTGAACCGGTCACGCGTGCGCTGCTCGCGGGCGATCAGCTGCATGCGTTCGGCATGCAGCCTGAGCAGGCCCGCGGTGAGCCGGTCGACGCCCTGCCCCTCGCCCTGCTCCGTGGGGGATGCGGAGGCGTCGGGCGCGTCAGGCGCGTCGGGTGCCGTAGCGGGAGATTCTGAACTGCCGTACGTGTCGGGAGAGTTACGAAGTACTGCTTTCCCGCCGTCCTGATCCACAATGCGGGACTCCACAAGATTTTCCGCGGCGGCGAGCGCCCGCTCGGCCGAAAGCCGTTCGGCGCCGCTGCCGTGGACCCGGTTGAGTACCAGGCCCGCGAGCGGCATCCGCTCGGCCGCGAGCCGTTCCACGAAGTACGCGGCCTCCCGCAGGGCGTCCCGCTCGGGGGCCGCGACCACCAGGAACGCCGTGCCGGGCGCCTGCAGCAACTGGTAGGTGGCGTCCGCGCGCTTGCGGAAACCGCCGAACATGGAGTCCATCGCCGCCACGAACGTCTGCACGTCCTTGAGCAGCTGGCCGCCCAGCAGCTTGCCCAGCACGCCGGTCATCATCGACATCCCGACGTTCAGGAACTTCATGCCCGCGCGGCCGCCGGCCCGGGCGGGCGCGAGCAGGACCCGGATCAGCTTGCCGTCCAGGAACGAGCCCAGCCGCTTGGGCGCGTCCAGGAAGTCGAGCGCCGAGCGGGACGGCGGCGTGTCGACGACGATCAGGTCCCACTCGTCCAACGCGCGGAGCTGGCCCAGTTTCTCCATCGCCATGTACTCCTGCGTGCCCGCGAAGCCCGCCGAGAGCGACTGGTAGAAGGGGTTCGACAGGATCGCGGCGGCCCGCTCGGGGTCCGTGTGCGCCTCGACGATCTCGTCGAACGTGCGCTTCATGTCGAGCATCATGGCGTGCAGCTCGCCGTCACCGTCGACGCCCTTCACGCGGCGCGGGGTGTTGTCGAGGGAGTCGATGCCCATGGACTGGGCGAGCCGGCGGGCCGGGTCGATGGTCAGGACGACCACCTTGCGGCCGCGCTCGGCGGCCCTGAGACCCAGCGCCGCGGCGGTGGTGGTCTTGCCGACGCCGCCCGAGCCGCAGCACACCACGATGCGCGTCTGCGGGTCGTCGAGCAGCGGGTCGAGGTCGAGCACGCGGGCGGGGGCGAGGTGGTGGCGCGCGCCCTCGGCAGCGCGGGAGCCGTCGGGGTCGGGCGTGCCCTCAGGATCGGGCGCGCGCTCGGGGTCGGGCGTGCCCTTCGGGGTGTGGGCCGGGTCCGGACTCATGCGATCCCCTGATTCCGCAGTTCGGTTGCCAGTTCGTACAGACCCGCCAGGTCCATGCCCTCGGCGAGCAGCGGCAGTTCGTGCAGCGGCAGGCCCAGTTCACCAAGTGCGGCCCGCTGTTCGTGCTCCAGCGCATACCGCTCGGCGTACTCCCCGGCCAGTTGCAGCAGCGGGTCCACCAGCTTCTCCGCGTTCCCGCCGCGGCGCGCCCCGCCCAGCCCGGCGGCGGACAGCGACCGCGCGACGGAGGAGCGCGGCACACCCCGTACGAGTTCCAGATCGGCCGCGTCCAACACCTCCGGCCGCACCATGTTCACCATGATCCGGCCCACCGGCAGCCGCGCCGAACGCAGTTCGGAGATGCCGTCGGCGGTCTCCTGGACCGGCATCTCCTCCAGCAGCGTCACCAGGTGCACGGCCGTCTCCGCCGACTTCAGCACCCGCATCACCGCCTGCGCCTGATTGTGTATCGGGCCGATCTTCGCCAGGCCCGCCACCTCGTCGTTGACGTTCAGGAAGCGGGTGATGCGTCCGGTGGGCGGCGCGTCCATGACGATGTAGTCGTAGACGAACCGGCCGCGCTTGTCGCGGCGGCGCACCGCCTCGCACGCCTTGCCGGTCAGCAGCACGTCTCGCACACCCGGCGCGATGGTGGTGGCGAAGTCGATCGCGCCGAGCTTCTTCAGGGCCCGCCCGGCGCTCCCCAGCTTGTAGAACATCTGGAGATAGTCCAGGAGGGCCTGTTCGGGATCTATGGCGAGGGCGTACACCTCCCCGCCCCCGGGAGCGACGGCGATCTTCCGCTCCTCATAAGGCAGCGCTTCCGTCTCGAAGAGCTGCGCGATGCCCTGCCGGCCCTCGACCTCGACGAGAAGCGTCCGCTTCCCCTCGGTCGCGAGGGCCAGCGCGAGGGCGGCGGCGACCGTCGTCTTTCCGGTCCCGCCCTTACCGCTGACGACCTGGAGCCTGCTCACGTATTCGAGCGTAACCATTCTGTGCGCGGACTACGCGGCGGCCTGTGGACAACGCGGCCGTGGCCGGGCGTCTGCCCCCCGCCCGGGTACGGCTAGAGTCGCCCACATGACCAAGTGGGAATACGCAACGGTGCCACTGCTCGTCCACGCCACGAAGCAGATCCTGGACACCTGGGGCGAGGACGGCTGGGAACTCGTCCAGGTCGTGCCCGGGCCGAACAACCCCGAGCAGCTCGTGGCCTACCTGAAGCGGGAGAAGCAGTAGTGGGCGCCGTCGAGGCGAGGCTGGCCGAGCTCGGCCTGACCCTGCCGGAGGTCGTCCCGCCGCTCGCCGCCTACCAGCCGGCCGTCCAGTCCGGCGGGTACGTCTACACGTCCGGCCAGCTGCCGATGGTGGAGGGCAAGCTGCCCGTCACCGGCAAGGTCGGCGCCGAGGTCACCCCGGAGGAGGCCAAGGGCCTGGCCCGCACCTGCGCGCTGAACGCCCTGGCCGCCGTGAAGTCCGTCACCGGTGACCTGGACCGCATCGCGCGCGTGGTGAAGGTCGTCGGCTTCGTCGCCTCGGCCGCCGACTTCACCGGCCAGCCCGGCGTGATCAACGGTGCGAGCGAGCTGCTCGGCGAGGTCCTCGGCGACAAGGGCGTGCACGCGCGCAGCGCGGTGGGCGTGGCGGTGCTGCCGCTGGACGCCCCGGTGGAGGTCGAGATCCTGGTCGAGCTGGAGCCGTAGCCGGCGGAGCCGGTGCGGTGGCCCGCGGGGCCGGTGCGGACGTGGGCGGAGGTGCCGTGGTCGGCGGGGCCGGTGCGGACGCAGGCGGAGGTGCGTGGTCGGCGTCGCCGGTGCGCGGTGGACGCGGAGCCGGTGCGTGGTCGGCGGGTGCGGTGCCGTAGCCGGTGGTCCCGCGCGGGCACAGCGTCGGCCGGTGCTCTGACCTCGGGGACCTCTCGAACAATCGCGCGTCACGGGATAGCCTCCGGCCATGGCGAATGGGCAGTGGTTTCCGCAGGACTGGCCGGAACGCATCCGCGCGCTCGCGGAGGGCACCCTCACGCCCGCCGCCCCCAAGCGGGCGGCCACCGTCATGCTCCTGAAGGACACCGGCGCCGGTCCCGCCGTCCACATGCTGCGCAGACGCGCCTCCATGGCCTTCGCCGGGGGCGCGTACGCGTATCCGGGCGGCGGCGTCGACCCGCGCGACGACGAGCGGCACGTCCGCTGGGCGGGCCCCACGCGCGCGTGGTGGGCCGACCGGCTCGGGGTGGACGATACCGCGGCGCAGGCGATCGTCTGCGCGGCCGTGCGGGAGACGTACGAGGAGGCCGGCGTCCTGCTCGCCGGTGAGACCGCCGACTCGGTGGCCGGCGACACCACCGGCCCCGACTGGGAGGCCGACCGTGCCGCGCTGGTCGCCCGTGAGCTGTCCTTCGCGGAGTTCCTGGACCGCCGCGGCCTGGTGCTGCGCTCGGACCTGCTCGGGGCCTGGACCCGCTGGATCACCCCCGAGTTCGAGCCCCGCCGCTACGACACCTTCTTCTTCGTCGCCGCCCTGCCGCACGGTCAGCGCACCCGCAACGCCTCCACGGAGGCCGACCGCACGGTGTGGATCCGGCCCGAGGAGGCCGCTTCCTCCTACGACCGGGGCGAGCTGCTGATGATGCCGCCCACCATCGCGACCCTGCGCCAGCTGGCGCCGTACGCCACGGCCGCCGAGGCGCTCGCCGCCGCACCCGGCCGGGACCTGACGCCCGTGCTGGCGCGGGCCCGGCTGCTGGACGGCCGGATCGAGCTGTCCTGGCCGGGCCACGACGAGTTCACCAAGCACATCCCGAGCGGCCTTCCGGCCGACCACACGACCGGTGGAGCCTCCGCATGACGGACGCAAGCGCCCTTCCCGGCCAGCCGCGGGGCGGGGTCCTCACGGGCCCCGCCACTGCCCGGGCCGTCAACGTCCTGGCGCCCAACGCCTCGGCGATGACCCTCGACGGCACGAACACCTGGATCCTCGCCGAGCCGGACTCCGACCTCGCGGTGGTCATCGACCCGGGCCCGCTGGACGACGGCCACCTGCGCAACGTCGTCGAGACCGCCGAGCGGGCCGGCCGGCGTGTCGCGCTCACCCTGCTGACCCACGGCCACCCGGACCACGCCGAGGGCGCCGCGCGCTTCGCCGAGCTGACCGGCACCAAGGTGCGGGCCCTCGACCCGGCGCTGCGGCTGGGCGAGGAGGGGCTGGCGGCCGGGCAGGTGGTCGTCGTCGGCGGCCTGGAACTGCGGGTCGTCCCCACGCCCGGGCACACCTCCGACTCCCTGTGCTTCCACCTCCCGGCGGACCGGGCGGTGCTGACCGGTGACACGGTCCTGGGCCGCGGCACGACGGTCGTGGCGCACCCCGACGGCCGTCTGGGCGACTACCTGGACTCCCTGCGCCGCCTGCGGTCGCTCACGGTCGACGACGGCGTGCACACGGTCCTGCCGGGCCACGGCCCGGTCCTGGAGGACGCCCAGGGCGCGGTGGAGTACTACCTCGCGCACCGCGCCCACCGCCTGGCCCAGATCGAGACGGCCGTGGAGAACGGCCACCGCGCCCCCGCCGAGGTGGTCGCCCACGTGTACGCCGACGTGGACCGCTCGCTGTGGCCGGCGGCGGAGCTGTCGGTCCGGGCGCAGCTGGAGTACCTGGAGGAGCACGGGCTGATCCAGCCCGCCTGATCCGGTCAGTCCTGAGCCGGACAGCAGGGTGCACGCGGAAGGGCCCGTCTCAGGAGAGACGGGCCCTTCCGCACCGTACGGTCGGGAGCCGACAGCCGACAGCCGACAGCTGGCGTCAGCGGGAGCGCTTGGCCAGCCGCTCGACGTCCAGCAGGATCACGGCCCGCGCCTCCAGGCGGAGCCATCCGCGCTGTGCGAAGTCGGCCAGTGCCTTGTTGACCGTCTCGCGCGAGGCGCCGACCAGCTGCGCCAGCTCCTCCTGCGTCAGGTCGTGCACGACGTGGATGCCCTCCTCCGACTGCACGCCGAAGCGGCGGGAGAGGTCGAGCAGGGCGCGCGCGACACGGCCCGGAACGTCCGAGAACACCAGGTCGGACATGGCGTCGTTGGTCTTGCGCAGGCGCCGGGCGACGGCGCGCAGCAGCGCGGCGGCCACCTCGGGGCGGGCGTTCAGCCACGGCTGGAGGTCCCCGTGGCCGAGGCCGAGCAGCTTGACCTCGGTCAGCGCCGTCGCCGTGGCCGTACGGGGGCCCGGGTCGAACAGGGACAGCTCGCCGATCAGTTCGCCGGGGCCGACCACCGCGAGCATGTTCTCTCGGCCGTCGGGGGAGGTGCGGTGCAGCTTGACCTTGCCCTCGGTGACCACGTAGAGCCGGTCACCGGGGTCGCCCTCGTGGAAGAGTGAGTCACCCCGCGCCAGGGTCACCTCACTCATGGAGGCGCGGAGCTCCGCGGCCTGCTCGTCGTCGAGCGCCGCGAAGAGCGGGTTCCGCCGCAGAACGTCGTCCACGAGTTCTCTCCTTGTCGACCTGCTCAGGGGATCTTGTTCCCCCTTGGTACCAGGGGACCGTGGTGCCCATTTTGCCGGACGGTCCAAACAGTGTGATCTGTCACAAGGATGCCGCACGCAGGTCCCGGGGTGGGCGGCAGGGGTCCGATTGGGGGCTGATCTTCTGGGTCCGGGGCGGATGCCGGTGCCGGGCTCTAGGCTGACCGGGTGTCCAAATCGCCGGTAGAGCACAGGCCAAGGGGGCTGGGCGGATGGTCGTATCTCGTGATTCCGCTGTGGGCGAACAGGACCCCGGCAATGCGAAGAAAGCGACAAAGGTGACGAAAAGGGCGCCGATGGAAAAGCCCACCGAGAAGGCCACTGGGAAGGCCGCCGGGAAGGCCAGTGGGAAGGCTCCCGAGAAGGCCACTGGGAAGGCCACCGGAAAGGCCAGTGGGAAGGCCGCCGGGAAAGCCGCGGTGAAGGTCGGCAGGAAACCCGCGCGGAAAGCGGTCGCCGCGCCGAAGAAGGCCACGGCCGCGGTCGAAGGCGTCCCGCCCGCCAAGACCGTCGCCGGGAAGGCCCCGAAGGGCGAGTCGCGCACCGCCCTGGTCCGCCGCGCCCGCCGCATCAACCGCGAGCTGGCCGAGGTGTACCCGTACGCCCACCCCGAGCTGGACTTCGACAACCCCTTCCAGCTCCTGGTCGCCACGGTCCTGTCCGCCCAGACCACCGACCTGCGGGTCAACCAGACGACGCCGGCCCTCTTCGCGGCGTACCCCACCCCCGAGGACCTGGCCGCCGCCGATCCGGAGCGGGTCGAGGAGATCCTGCGCCCGTGCGGCTTCTTCCGGGCCAAGACCAAGTCCGTCATAGGGCTGTCCAAGGCGCTGGCGGAGCAGTTCGGCGGCGAGGTCCCGGGCAGGCTGGAGGACCTCGTCAAGCTGCCCGGCGTGGGCCGCAAGACCGCCTTCGTGGTGCTCGGCAACGCCTTCGGGCGGCCCGGCATCACCGTCGACACGCACTTCCAGCGGCTGGTGCGGCGCTGGAAGTGGACCGAGGAGACGGACCCGGACAAGATCGAGGCCGCGGTCGCCGCGCTGTTCCCCAAGAGCGACTGGACGGACCTCTCGCACCACGTGATCTGGCACGGCCGCCGCATCTGCCACGCCCGCAAGCCCGCCTGCGGCGCCTGCCCCGTCGCCCCGCTCTGCCCGGCGTACGGCGAGGGCGAGACCGACCCGGAGAAGGCGAAGAAGCTGCTGAAGTACGAGAAGGGCGGATTCCCGGGCCAGCGCCTGAAGCCGCCGCAGGCGTACCTGGACGCGGGTGGCAGGCCGGCGCCGCCGCTGGGGGCCGGATGACGGCCCGTTCGCCGCAGGAACGATCAACGGGCGGTCGGGCGTTGGATCCGGCAGGACGACGGGGGTGGCGATGACGCGAGCGAGCGAGACGCGGGGCGGTCCGGTGACGCTGAGCAAGGAGGGCCTGCCGGCCTGGCTGGACCCGGTGGTGCGGGCCATGGAGACGGTCGAGCCGCTGCAGCTGAGCCGCTTCCTGCCCCCGGAGGACGGCCGGGGACGCCAGTCCGCGGTGCTCGTCCTGTTCGGCGAGGGCGAGCGCGGCCCCGAGCTGCTGCTGATGGAGCGGGCCAGCTCGCTCAGGTCCCATGCCGGGCAGCCGTCCTTCCCCGGCGGCGCCCTCGACCCCGAGGACGGCGACCCCGCGGCCGACGGGCCGCTGCGGGCCGCGCTGCGCGAGGCCGAGGAGGAGACCGGCCTGGACCCGTCCGGGGTCCAGCTGTTCGGCGCCCTGCCCAAGCTGTACATCCCCGTCAGCGGCTTCGTCGTGACGCCCGTGCTGGGCTGGTGGCGGGAGCCGAGCCCGGTCGGCGTGGTCGACCCGAACGAGACGGCGCGGGTCTTCAAGGTCCCCGTGGCGGATCTCACGGACCCGGCGAACCGGGCCACGGTGGTCCACCCCAGCGGCTTCCGAGGTCCGGCATTCCTGGTCGAATCCGCCCTGGTCTGGGGTTTCACCGCCGGGATCATCGACCGGCTGTTCCACTTCGCGGGGTGGGAGCGCCCCTGGGACCGGGAGAAGCAGGTCCCGCTCGACTGGCGGTCATGACAGGGTGATCTCCGTGAATGTGCTGGACATCCTGTTGCTGGTCGCGGCCGTGTGGTTCGCGGTCGTGGGCTACCGCCAGGGCTTCGTCGTCGGCATCCTGTCGGTGACCGGCTTCCTGGGCGGCGGTCTCGTGGCCGTCTACACCCTGCCCGTCGTCTGGGACGCGCTGACCGACAACGCGGAGGTCAGCACGACCGCCGCCGTCGTCGCGGTCGTCATCGTCATCGTCTTCGCCTCCGTCGGCCAGGCGCTCACCACCCACCTCGGCAACAAGCTGCGCCGGTACATCACCTGGTCCCCGGCCCGCGCTCTGGACGCCACCGGCGGCGCCCTCGTCAACGTGGTCGCGATGCTGCTGGTGGCGTGGCTGATCGGCTCGGCCCTCGCGGGCACGACGCTGCCCACGCTCGGCAGGGAGGTCCGCAACTCCAAGGTGCTGCTCGGCGTGTCACGGGCGCTGCCCGACGCGGCCGACACCTGGTTCGCGGACTTCTCCTCCGTCCTCGCGCAGAACGGCTTCCCGCAGGTCTTCAGCCCGTTCTCCAACGAGCCGATCACCGACGTCCAGCCGCCCGACCCGGCCCTCGCGAACAGCGCCGTCGCCACCAGCGCCAAGCGGTCCGTCGTCAAGGTGATGGGCACCGCGCAGAGTTGCGGCAAGGTGCTGGAGGGCAGCGGCTTCGTCTTCGGCCACCGCCGCGTCATGACCAACGCGCACGTCGTCGGCGGCGTCGACGAGCCCACCGTCCAAATAGGCGGCGAGGGCAGGAAGTACGACGCGACGGTCGTCCTGTACGACTGGCGGCGCGACATCGCCGTGCTCGACGTGCCCCATCTGAAGGCGCCCGCCCTGAAGTTCGCCACCGCGGACGCGGCGAGCGGCGACAGCGCCATCATCGCGGGCTACCCGGAGAACGGCGCGTACGACGTGCGCGCCGCGCGCGTGCGGGGCCGCATCCCGGCCAACGGCCCGGACATCTACCACCGCGGGACCGTCCGCCGCGACGTGTACTCGCTGTACGCGACCGTCCGTCAGGGCAACTCCGGCGGCCCGCTGCTCACGCCGCAGGGCGAGGTCTACGGCGTGGTGTTCGCGAAGTCGCTCGACGACGCCGACACCGGGTACGCGCTCACCGCGGACGAGATCCAGGAGGACATCTCGAAGGGGCGGAGCGCGAACCAGCAGGTGGACAGCGACAGCTGCGCGCTGTAGGCGTCCGGCGCCCTGGGGCCGTCAGCCCCCGGGGCCGCTCGGGCGGCGCCCCTTGGGCTGCCAAGGGGCGCCTGGGGGCACGTCAGCACGGGGCGGCCGCCTGGGCCCGTCAGCGCGGGGCCGCGGGGCCGTCAACCCCTCGGGTGACGCAGGCGCATCGATACCCAGCGGGCCCGGCGGCGCAGGATGCGCGGAATGCCCACCCGGGGGTCCGCGCCCGGCATCTGCGGGGAGCCGCCTCGCTGGTGGGAGCTCAGACCGCCGGCCGAGCGGCGGTTGCGTGCTACGTCACTGTAGTCGTGCGTCCAGCCCATACCGGGACGTCTGCCCCTGCCCCATGGTCGATAACCGCCCCACGCGCCCCCAATTGGCCTATGCGCGAGGCAATTGGCCTTTCGGGGAACAGGCGTTCAGGTTCGGACACCGGGCGCGCAGGGACGGTCACCGATCGGGTTCGGGATCCTTCAGCCAGTTGATCAGTTCCGTGGAGAAGGCGGCCGGGTCCTCCTCGTGCGGGAAGTGCCCGAGACCGTCGAACAGCCGCCAGCGGTAAGGCGCTTCGACGTACTCCCCGGAACCGGCCGCGCTGCGGATGCGCATCACGGGGTCGAGCGAGCCGTGCAGATGCAGCGTCGGCACGCGCAGCGGGCGCTTCATGCGGCGGTTGAACTGGAGGCCGTCCGGACGGGCCATCGACCGCACCATCCACCGGTACGGCTCGATCGAGCAGTGCGCCGTCGACGGGATGCACATCGCGTTGCGGTACGTCCGCAGGACCTTGTCGTCCGGCGGGTTCGGCCCGGACCACTCGCGGATCAGCTCGGCGACGAGCGCGCCGTCGTCGGCGGTCAGCTGCCGTTCCGGGATCCAGGGGCGCTGGAACCCCCAGATGTAGGAGCCCGCGCGCGTCTGCCGCACGTCGGTGAGCATCGCCGAGCGCCAGCGCCGCGGGTGCGGCATCGACGTGACCGCGAGCCGCCGGACGAGCTTGGGGCGCATCACGGCCGCCGTCCACGCCAGGTAGCCGCCCAGGTCGTGGCCCACCAGCGCGGCGTCCGGTTCGCCGAGGGAGCGGATGACGCCGGTGATGTCGAGGGCGAGGTTCGCGGGGTCGTAGCCACGGGGGGTGCGGTCGCTGCCGCCGACGCCGCGCAGGTCCATGGCGACGGCCCGGAACCCGGCGTCGGCGAGCGCGGTCAACTGGTGCCGCCACGTCCACCAGAACTGGGGAAAACCGTGCAGCAGCAGCACCAGCGGCCCGTCGCCCACCTCGGCGATGTGGAAGCGCGCGCCGTTGGCGGCGACCTCCCGGTGCGTCCAGGGGCCGTCCGGTCGTACGACCGATGCGGGTTGCGCCGAGTGTGATTGCCCCGCAGGGGTCGAGGAGCCCGTCATGAGGATGAGCGTGCCACAGCCTCGATGGCCTTCGCCGACCGGTCCTCGAGAGCGGGTGCCTCGGGACGCGGGTGCGGCTTGGCCTTCTGCAGGACGCCCGCCGTCTCCTTCACGGAGGCGGCCACCTTCTGCGGGCCCTTGCCCTTCTGGGCCTTCTTCGCGAAGGACACGCCGACCAGCGCCAGGACGCCGGCGATCAGGACGTTCGCCGCGAAGGACAGCAGGAAGCAGACCGCGAGGTTCCAGCCGCTCCAGGTACGGATGCCGTAGGCCAGGGCGAAGTTCAGCATCGGCAGGGAGAACAGCAGCACCGCGCCGGCCACCGAGAAGGCGCCCCCGCTCACCGCGCCGCGCTTGACGTCCTGCCTGAGCTGCGCCTTGGCCAGCGCGATCTCGTCGTGCACCAGCGCCGACATCTCGGCCGTCGCCGAGGCGAACAGCTCACCGATGCTGCGTTCGGCGCCGACCGGGCTGCCGTCGGGTGCGCTCATCGCGGTCTCCCTCATCTGCCTGACTCGTCTGCCTGACTCGTCTGACGTGTCTTGCTTGCCTGACTTGCCTGACTGTTTTCCCACGGTCTTTTTGTACCGTCCCGTCAGATCATGCCGGACGGTCGCCGTCCTCGCCTGCCCCGCCCGGTACTTCGGCAGGCGCGCGTCGCTCGGCGGCCTTCAGTTCGGCGAGGCGGCGGTGCTCGGTGGCCTTGCGCTCGTATATCTCGGCCATCCGCAGGTGGTACTCCGGCTCGTCCTCCTCGTAGACGTCCGGGATGCCGTCGCGGTCCTCGTCGCGCTCCTCCGCCTCGCACAGCCTGCGGTACTTGGCGTTGCGTATCTTCAGCAGCACCGTCGCCAGCGCGGCCGCGACCAGTGAGCCCGTCAGGACGGCGGCCTTGACCTCGTCCGTCATGGTGGCGTCGCCCTCGAAGGCGAGCTCGCCGATGAGCAGCGACACGGTGAAGCCGATCCCGGCCAGGGTCGCCACCGCGAACACGTCCGCCCAGGCCAGGTCCTCGCTGAGCGAGGCCCTGGTGAACCGGGCTGTAAACCATGTGCCGCCGAAGATGCCGAGCGTCTTGCCGACGACCAGGCCGAGCACGACGCCCAGCGTCTCCGGCCGGGTGAACACGTCACCGAGCGCCTGGTGGGAGATGGTGACGCCGGCGCTGAACAGCGCGAACAGCGGCACGGCCAGGCCCGCCGACAGGGGCCGTACGAGGTGCTCGATGCGCTCGCCGGGGGCGTGCTGCTCACCCTCGCGGCGGTGACAGCGCAGCATCAGGCCCATCGCGACGCCGGCGATGGTGGCGTGGACGCCGCTGTTGTACATCAGTGCCCAGATGACGACCGCGAGCGGCACGTACACGTACCAGCCGCGCACACCCTTGCGCAGCAGCAGCCAGAACACGGCGAGACCGGCGGCCGCCCCGCCCAGCGCGGCGAAGTCGATGCTGTCGGTGAAGAAGACCGCGATGATCAGGATGGCGAAGAGGTCGTCGACGACGGCGAGCGTGAGCAGGAAGGCGCGCAGCGCGCTCGGCAGCGAGGTGCCGATGACGGCGAGCACCGCCAGCGCGAAGGCGATGTCGGTGGCCGTGGGCACCGCCCAGCCCGAGAGCGAGCCGCCGCCGGTGAGGCTGGTGAGCGTGTAGACGAGCGCGGGTGCGGCCATGCCGCACAGGGCCGCCACGACGGGCAGCGCGGCGGCCTTGGGGTCCCGCAGGTCGCCCGCGACGAGTTCGCGCTTGAGTTCGATGCCGGCGACGAAGAAGAAGATCGCCAGGAGTCCGTCGGCCGCCCAGTGCTGGACCGACAGATTCAGGCCGAGGGATCCGGGGCCGAGGTGGAAGTGGCCGACGCTCTGGTAGCTGTCGTGCAGTGCGGGGATGTTCGCCCAGAGCAGGGCCGCGATCGCGGCGAGGAGCAGCAGTACGCCGCCGACCGTCTCGGTGCGCAGGGCTTCCGCGACGAAGTTCCGCTCGGGCAGGGACAGACGTCCGAAGGCCTTGCGGGTACGAGAGGTACGGGGCGGGGTCAAGGGGGAACCTCCGGGGCGGTGGGCAGGACGGACCGCTTGCCGACCAGACTTCCCGGCGCACCTGAGGGATCACGCGTGTTTTGCTTAGTTTACCTAATCTGCCGGAGGAGGCCCGGCTCATCCCACGGTAGGCGCGAAAAAGGCATCCGGCACGCCGGTGCCGGATGCCCTTCCTTCGCGGACGATGCCCTACGCCCGCTGTCGATTCTCCTGTCTGCGGACGACCGCTCGGTCCTCGCTCAGTCCTCGCTCAGTCCTCGCTGGAGGACGTCGGCAGCTTGGCCTGGATCAGGTCCATCACCGTCGAGTCGGTGAGCGTGGTGACGTCTCCGAGCTGGCGGTTCTCGGCGACGTCACGCAGCAGGCGGCGCATGATCTTGCCGGAGCGGGTCTTGGGCAGCTCCGCCACGGGCAGGATGCGCTTCGGCTTGGCGATCGGGCCGAGCGTGGCGCCGACGTGGTTGCGCAGTTCGGCGACCAGGTCCTCCGTCTCCGCCGCCGTGCCGCGCAGGATCACGAAGGCCACGATCGCCTGCCCGGTCGTCTCGTCGGTCGCGCCGACGACGGCCGCCTCGGCGACGGACGGGTGGGACACCAGCGCCGACTCGACCTCGGTGGTGGAGATGTTGTGCCCGGACACGAGCATCACGTCGTCCACGCGCCCGAGGAGCCAGATGTCCCCGTCGTCGTCCTTCTTCGCTCCGTCGCCGGCGAAGTACTTGCCCTGGAAACGCGACCAGTACGTGTCGATGAACCGCTGGTCGTCGCCCCAGATGGTGCGCAGCATCGACGGCCACGGCTCGGTCAGGACCAGGTAGCCGCCACCGCCGTTCGGCACCTCGTTCGCCTCGTCGTCCACGACGGTGGCGGAGATGCCCGGCAGCGGGGTCTGCGCGGAGCCCGGCTTGGCCGGGGTCACACCCGGCAGCGGCGAGATCATCATCGCGCCGGTCTCGGTCTGCCACCAGGTGTCCACGACCGGGGTGCGGTCGGCGCCGACGTTCTTGCGGTACCAGATCCACGCCTCGGGGTTGATCGGCTCGCCCACGGAGCCGAGCACACGCAGCGACGACAGGTCGAACTTCGCGGGGATGTCGTCGCCCCACTTCATGAACGTGCGGATCGCCGTCGGCGCGGTGTACAGGATCGTCACCCCGTACTTCTGCACGATCTCCCAGAAGCGGCCCTGGTGTGGGGTGTCCGGCGTGCCCTCGTACATGACCTGCGTCGCGCCGTTGGCCAGCGGCCCGTAGACGATGTAGGAGTGCCCGGTGACCCAGCCGACGTCGGCGGTGCACCAGTACACGTCCGTCTCCGGCTTCAGGTCGAAGACGGCCCAGTGGGTGTAGGCGGTCTGCGTGAGGTAGCCGCCGGAGGTGTGCAGGATGCCCTTCGGCTTCCCCGTCGTACCGGACGTGTACAGGATGAACAGCGGGTGCTCCGCCTCGAACGCCTCCGGCGTGTGCTCGGCCGACTGGCGGTCGACCACCTCGTGCCACCACACGTCCCGGCCCTCGGTCCAGGCGACCTCCTGGCCGGTGCGGCGGACGACCAGCACGTGCTCGACGTTGTCCACGCGCGAGACCGCCTCGTCGACGGCCGGCTTGAGCGCGGACGGCTTGCCCCGGCGCCAGCCGCCGTCGGCGGTGATGACCACGCGCGCGTCGGCGTCCTGGATGCGGGTGGCGAGCGCGTCCGCCGAGAAGCCGCCGAAGACGACCGAGTGCGCGGCGCCGATGCGGGCGCAGGCCAGCATCGCGATCGCGGTCTCCGGGATCATCGGCATGTAGACGGCGACCCGGTCGCCCTTGCGAACGCCCAGCTCCAGCAGGGCGTTCGCGGCCCGGGAGACCTCGTCCTTCAGCTCGGCGTAGGTGATCGCGCGGCTGTCGCCGGGCTCGCCCTCGAAGTGGATGGCGACCCGGTCGCCGTGCCCGGCCTCCACATGGCGGTCGACGCAGTTGTACGCGACGTTCAGCTCGCCGTCCTTGAACCACTTGGCGAACGGCGGGTTCGACCAGTCCAGTGTCTCGGTCGGCTCCTTGGCCCAGCTCAGCCGGCGGGCCTGCGCGGCCCAGAAGCCGAGCCTGTCAGCCTTGGCCTGTTCGTACGCCTCTGCCGTGACGTTGGCGTTCGCGGCCAGGTCAGCGGGCGGCGCGAAGCGTCGCTCCTCCTTCAAGAGGTTGGCCAGGCTTTCGTTGCTCACGACATCTCCCTTTCCCAGGGTGTCCGTTGTGTCCCAGGCCACAGCTCATCAGAGCCGGGGGCCGATGACAAGGGCCGACCGGAAATTGGTGTAGACCTTTGCTGGGCATTTCCGGCCGTCGAGTCATCCGTACCCACGGACGCCGACCGGGGCGAGTTCAGCCGTGTGCGCGGCTCTCACATCGTGGTCCACCGCTCGTGGTCCACCGCTCGTGGTCCACCGTCGGCGCGCGGGCGCCGACGGCGGCCTTCGCGTCGTGCCGCGTCGCGTCGTGCCGTGCCGCGTCGTGGCGTGGTGTGCCTGCCGTGGCGAGCGGGCGCGGCATGCGCCGCGGGTGTGCAGCCTGCCGCGGGTGTGCGGCGCGGGTCGCCCGGACCGCACACCCGCAGGGACTCGGCGTCGGCTCAGACGGACACCTCCGCCGTCCCCACGCGGCCGAACACCGCGTCGCCCTCGTCCGCCGCCGCGAGCAGGTACGCCTGCGCCTCGCCGACGTGGAAGTACATGCCGTGCAGCTCCAGCGCACCTGCCCGCAGGGCACGGGCCACTGACTCGTGGGCCCGCAGGTGTTGCAGTTGCTGGACGACGTTGGTCAGGCAGAGCTGCTCGACCGCGTCGGCCGGCGCCCGGTCGGCGAGCCGGGGCCAGACCCGGCTGTCCTCGGACATGCGCTCCAGGCTCGGCAGCCCGTGCCGCAGCCATCGCTTGAGCGGTGTCGGCGCGCCCCCGGGCTCGGAGCCGAGCAGGGCCTGCATGGCCCCGCACCCGGAGTGCCCGCACACCGTGACGGACCGCACCTTCAGCACGTCCACCGCGTACTCGATGGCGGCCGCCACCGAGTCGTCGCCGCTCTCCTCGCCGGGCAGTGGGACGAGGTTGCCCACGTTGCGCACGACGAACAGGTCGCCCGGACCACTGGAGGTGATCATGGACGTGACCAGCCGTGAGTCGGCGCACGTGAGGAAGAGCTGGGACGGCCGCTGCCCTTCCCGGGCCAGCCGGGCCAGCTCGCCTCGGACGAGCGGCGCGGTGTTCGTCTGGAAGGCGCTGATGCCGCGCGCCAACTGGCGTCTGCTGGGGCCGTGGGGGCGACCCCCCGACCCGGCGAGATCCTCGGGGTCGCCGGATCCGCCGGATCCGCCGGATGTGCCTGATTTACCGGGGGCGGCGCGGTCGCCGGATCCGCGGAGGTCGTCGGAGCTGCCGGGCTCGCCGGAGGCCCCGTGCCCGCTGGTCTCCCCGGGGCCGCCGGGTTCCCGGGGAGCGGCGGGTTCTCCGGAGGTGGCGGGGTGCCCGGAAGGCGTCCCGGTGTCTCCGGCGGGCGCCCCTGCGGCCTCGCCGGGCGTCCCCGGTTCCCCGGTGGGTGGTGGGGCCGAAGGGCGGTGGCACTGGTGGTTGCGCCAGGGCGTCCAAGGACGGCAGCGGCAGTCGGGGGAGTCGGGCAAGCCGGGCGGGCCGGGGGCGTCGTGAGAGCCGGCGCGCTCGATGGGGCCGTCGGGGCGGTCGGGGCGGTCGGGGCCGTCGACGGGCCCGGTGACCTCCGTGGTGCGCGTGTCGCCGGACAACCGGGCGAGATTCCCCGGCTCGGCGATCGTGACCCCGGCCCGGCGGCCGGTCAGCTCGACGGTGCCGCCCTGCGCGGTGTGCGTGTTCCGCCAGTCCTGCAGCGACTCGTACGCCGCGTGGTCCATGAACGAACCGTCCAGTTCCACGACGGCGCGGGCGCCCGCGGGCACGAGGTGCAGCGCCCGGCTGAGCCGTGGCACGGCGAGGAACGTCAGCGCTCCCCGGACGTGTACATGGTGGGCTCCCTCCTTCTCCTCGTGCGTGATGCGGGTGCGAGCGAGACGGTGCAGGGCGACGGCGACGGCCACGGCGATCCCCAACGCCACGCCCTGCAGGACGTTGAGGAAGACCACGCCGAGTGTGGTGACGACGTACACCAGCACCTCGCGGTGGCGGGTCACCGCGCGGATGTGGTGCAGGGACACCATCTGGATGCCGACGGCCATCACCAGGGCGGCGAGCGCGGCGAGCGGGATGAACTCGAGGACCGGGACCATCAGCAGCGTGGCGGCCACTACGAGAACGCCGTGCAGCGTCGTGGAGTTCCGGCTGACGGCGCCCGCGTTCACGTTCGCCGTGCTGCGCACCGCCACGCCCGCGACCGGCAGTCCGCCGAGCGCGCCGGAGACCATGTTGGCGGCGCCCTGGCCGAGCAGTTCGCGGTCCAGGTCGGAGCGGCCGACGCGGCCGGCCAGGCCGGGGCGGGAGGCGACGAGTTTGTCGACGGCGACCGCGCCGAGCAGCGACTGCACGCTGCACACCAGCGTGATCGTCAGGACTGCGGCGACCAGGCCGAGCACCGGACCCTCGGGCATCCCGGCGAGGGCGTGGCTGCCCCAGGACGGCAGGTCGACTCTGGGCAGAGCGAGCCCGCTGAACGAGGCGGTCGCGGTGGCGCAGGCGACGGCGACGAGTGCGGCCGGGACCATGCGCAGCAGGCGTCCCGCCCGGCCGGGGACGCGTGGCCAGAGCAGCAGCAGGGTCAGGGTCAGCGCGCTCACCGACAAGGCCGCGGGATCCAGCCGGGCCAGCTGGGCGGGCAGGGCGGCGAGGTTGTCGGGGACGGAACTCTGCGGGGTGCCGCCGAGGACGATGTGCAACTGGGCGACGGCGATGGTGACGCCGATGCCGGCCAGCATGCCGTGCACGATGGCGGGGCTGACGGCGAGGGCGGTGCGCGCCACGCGCAGGCAGCCCAGGCCGAGCTGGGCGAGCCCGGCCAGGACCGTGACGGCGCAGGTAGTCCGCCAGCCGTAGCGGTGGATGAGGTCGGCGGTGACCACGGTGAGTCCGGCGGCGGGGCCGCTGACCTGGAGCGGGGAGCCGCCGAGCCGTCCGACGACGATGCCGCCGACCGCGGCGGCGACGAGGCCGGCCTGGAGCGGGGCCCCGGTGGCCAGGGCGATGCCCAGGGACAGGGGGAGGGCGATCAGGAAGACCGCGATCGAGGCGGACACATCGGCGCCCGCGACGCGGAAGCGGCGGTGCGGGCCCGACGGCGGGCTGTGGGGCTGGTGGTGGCGCTCGGACCGAGTCGAGTCGGTGGCGCGGGCGGGGGCGCAGGCTGACATGTTCCCGTCTCCTCCGGGGCAGCGCGGTCGCGGATGGGGTGGGCCCCCGTCCATGGCGGGGGTCGGGGGCGCGGCCGTGGGTCACGACGTGCAGTGGCGGGATGATTCAACGTTCGGTAAACGAATCGTAATTCAGAGTAAAGGACGAGAGGGGACATTTCTCGCAAATGGGCTAGGTGGCCACTCGAATGAGTGAAGCGGTGATTCGATCGGCTTGTCGTACAAACTCCTTCTCGGCCTCGTGCGACCTTGGCGGCGCTGTCGGTATTTCGGCATATAGCCAGAAATAGCCCCCATCGGCGTTGGCCTGAGAGAAGGAAGAAGGTGGGCGGAACATGGCCGCCACCCAGAGGATCGCCGCAGGCGCCGTGATCGCCGCGGCCTGTGCCGCATCGCTCGCCGGTTGCGCGACCGGCTCCCACGTCCCCAGGGCGGGCGCCCCCGGCCCGCAGAACGCCAAGCCCGCCGCTCAGAACACCGAGCCCGCCGCACAGAACAGCGGACCCGCCGCGCAGAACACCGGACCCGCCGCGCAGAGCGCCAAGCCCGACCCGCGGAACACCGGGCCCGCCCCGGCCCCCGCGCCCAGGAGCGCCGTCCGGCTGATCGGCGACGGCTCCACCGCATACACCGGAGTGCAGCCGCACCTGCCCCGGCCCGAGCGGCTCAAGCCCGGTCAGAAGCCCCCGCAGTTCGTCGTCTTCTCCTGGGACGGGGCGGGCGAGGACAGCCAGAAGCTGTTCTCCCGCTTCCGCGCGGTCGCCAAGGCGAACCACGCGACGATGACGTACTTCCTCAGCGGCGTCTACATGCTGCCCGAGGACAAACGCGACCTGTACCGGCCGCCGCACCACTCACCGGGCCGCTCCGACATCGGCTTCAACGACACCAAGGGCATCGCCGACACCGTCGAGCAGCTGCGCCTGGCATGGCTGGATGGCAACGAGATCGGCACCCACTTCAACGGCCACTTCTGCGGCAAGGGCGGCGGGGTCGGCGAGTGGTCGGTGGAGGACTGGAAGAGCGAGATCGCGCAGGCCAAGCAGTTCGTGAAGTCCTGGAAGACCAACGCCGGCCTGAAGAACGCGGCCCCGCTGCCCTTCGACTACGACAAGGAGCTCGTCGGCGCCCGCACACCCTGCCTCGAAGGTCAGCAGAACTTCAGGAAGGCCGCCCGCGAGCTGGGCTTCCGCTACGACACCAGCGGCGTCAACACCCAGCTCTGGCCGGGGAAGAAGGAAGGCCTGTGGGACCTGTCGATGCAGCTGGTGCCCGTCCCCGGACACTCCTACGAGCAGCTCACCATGGACTACAACTTCATGGTCAACCAGTCCGGCACGCGGACCCAGGGCAACCCCGCCAAGTACCGCTTCTGGGGCGACCAGATGCGTGACGGCCTGCTCAAGGGCTTCTACCGGGCCTACCGCGGCAACCGCGCGCCCTTGATCCTCGGCAACCACTTCGAGTCCTGGAACGGCGGCACCTACATGCGCGCCGTCGAGCAGGTCATCGAGACCGTCTGCAACAAGCCCGACGTGCGCTGCGTGTCCTTCCGGCAGCTGGCCGACTGGCTGGACGCCCAGGACCCGCGGACCCTGGAGGCGCTGCGCTCCCTGCAAGTGGGCGAGGCCCCGGCGCAGGGCTGGGCATCCTTCCCGGCGGGCCGCCGCGCGCCGGCGCCGAAGGGCGTGCCCGGCGCGCCGACGGCCGGACGGTAGCCGGCGCCGACCTCACACGGAGGCGGCGACCCCCTCGCCCAGCACGAACCCGGGGTCGACCTGCGCCGCCAGGTCGGCCCCGGTGCGCGCGTTGCCCCACGAGGACGCGTTCTTCAGGTGGAAGTGCACCATCTGGCGCGTGTAGCGCTCCCAGTCGCGCAGCTCGTACGTCGCGTCGGCGGCGGCCTGAAGGGTGCGCAGGGCCTGCCGGTCGGCGTCCGCCAGGAATTCGAACCGGGGCGGGCGGCCCTTCTCCATGGCGCGCACCCAGTCCGAGTGCCCGACGGTCACCAGCAGGTCGTCCCCGGCCTCGGCGCGCAGGAAGTCGAGGTCGTCCGGGCCCTGCACCTTGTTGCCGACGACCTTCAGCGCGACGCCGAAGTCGCGGGCGTACTCCTTGTACTGGCGGTAGACGGAGACCCCCTTCCGGGTCGGCTCGGCCACGAGGAACGTGATGTCGAAGCGGGTGAACATGCCGGAGGCGAAGGAGTCCGAGCCCGCCGTCATGTCCACCACGACGTACTCGCCCTGCCCGTCCACCAGGTGGTTCAGGCACAGCTCCACCGCCCCCGTCTTGGAGTGGTAGCAGGCGACTCCGAGGTCGGCGTCCGTGAAGGGGCCCGTGACCATCAGGCGGACGGCACCGTCGTCCAGCTCCAGCGGCCGCGCGCAGGCGTCGTACACCGGGTTGTCCTCGCACACCCGCAGCAGCCGGGAGCCTTCGCCGGGCGGAGTCGTCTTGATCATCGTCTCGGTGGAGGTGATGCGCGGGTTGGAGCCGCGCAGGTAGTCCTTGATCAGCGGCAGCCGGTCGCCCATCGCGGGCAGCGCCGCGGCATCCGCCTCGTCCAGGCCGAGCGCGGCGCCCAGGTGCTGGTTGATGTCGGCGTCGACGGCGAGGACCGGCGCACCGGTCGTCGCGAGATGGCGGATGAAGAGGGAGGACAGGGTCGTCTTGCCGCTGCCGCCCTTTCCGACGAAAGCAATTTTCATGTTCACGAAGCGTAGTGAACAAGTCACTCATTGTGCGGGTCGGACGTGAAGAAGACCACTCCATCGTGGGGTCCGCCACCGGGGTGCGTAGGGTCGTACCCATGAGTACGACAGGCGCGACCGCCGATCCGCTCGCATCCCTGGGCTCGCTGCCCGGAGTGGCCGATTCCGTGGAGTCCGTGCGCAAGGCTGTGGACCGGGTCTACGGGCACCGGATCATGCGGCGCCGCAGCAACGAGATCACCTCCGAGGCGGCGCTGCGCGGCGCCCGCGGTTCCGCGGCGCTGTCCGGAGCCGACTGGGCCCTCGAAGAGGTGCGCCGCCGCACCGACTTCAGCACCGACGACGAGGCGCGCGTCATGGGCGCCGCCCTGCGGCTGACCGCGGAGGCCGGCCAACTGCTGTCCATCTGGCGGCAGTCCCCCCTCAGGGTGCTGGCCCGGCTGCACCTGGTGGCCTCCGCGGGCCACGAGGACGAGGTCGGACGGCCGCGGCGGGACGGCGAGCCGGTCCATGAGCCGCTCGTCGAACTGCCGCTGCCGAGCGCCGCCGAGGTGAACGGCCGGCTGGAGGGCCTGTCCGAGCTGATCATCGCCGGGAGTTCCGCCCCGGCCCTGGTGACGGCCGCCGTCGTGCACGGCGAACTCCTCGCGCTGCGCCCCTTCGTCTCCCACAATGGCCTCGTCGCGCGCACGGCCGAGCGCATCGTCCTGGTGGGCAGCGGCCTGGACCCGAAGTCCGTCTGCCCCGCCGAGGTCGGCCACGCCGAACTGGGCGGCGAGGCGTATCTGCGGGCGCTCGAGGGGTACGTCTCCGGCACCCCGGAGGGGGTGGCCGCCTGGATCGCCCACTGCGGCAGGGCGGTGGAACTCGGCGCGCGCGAGTCGACGGCCGTGTGCGAGGCTCTGCAGCGCGGCGCGGCGTAAACGCCGCACGAGAAAGCACCAGAAAGCGCGGGAAGGCGCAAGAAGGCGCAAGAAGGCGCGACAAAGCACGAGCGGTACGAGAAAGAGGGCCCTCCGTGGGGAGGGCCGCTACAGAGGTGCGGCGGTACGAGTTCTCGCACCGCCGCTGGCATGCGCACCGAGTTACCAAGCGTCCTCGATATCTCGCCCATCAGGTCGGGGACTTGGCCCGTCACCTGGTGCGGCTGGCCCGTAATCGACGGGTCGACGTCGCGTGGGTGCTCGGTGAGCATGCTCGGTCCGTAAGGCCGTTTGCGTGAAGACAATCCTTTCGGATGACCTTGGTCTCGCGGGCCGTTAAGTCATTTGTACTCCAGCTCCCCGGTAAGCGGAACCCGCTGTTCGCCGTTCTTTCCGACCGATTCGGTCGGCAGCTCGGATAGACCAGGCAGGTCAGGCAGACCAGGCGGCTCAGGCGGACCAGTTACCTCAGGCCGGTGTCGCCCGGCGCCGGCTCGCGTACCAGACGAGGCCGGCCGTGGCCGCGGCGGCGCCTATGGCCGCCGCCGCGACCAGTGCCGGACGGGGCGGCACGGACAGTCCGGGAAAGCGCTGCTTGAGCCGGACCGGCCGATGGAAGTCGAGAATCGGCCACCCTTGCGCCAGGGCCTCCCGCCGCAGCGCCCGGTCCGGGTTCACGGCGTGCGGGTGGCCGACGGCCCGCAGCATCGGCAGGTCGGTCGCGGAGTCGCTGTAGGCGTAGCAGCGGGCCAGGTCGTACCCCTCGGACTCGGCCAGCTCCTTGATGGCCTCGGCCTTCGTCGGGCCGTACGCGTAGTACTCCACCTCTCCGGTGAAGCAGCCGTCCTCGCCCACGACCATGCGGGTCGCCACCACGCGGTCCGCGCCGAGCAGTTCACCGATCGGCTCCACCACCTCCGCGCCCGAGGTGGACACGATCACGACATCGCGGCCGGCGGTGTGGTGCTCCTCGATGAGGGAGGCGGCCTCGTCGTAGATGATCGGGTCGATCAGGTCGTGCAGGGTTTCGGCGACGATCTCCTTGACCTGCTGGACGTTCCAGCCGCGGCACAGCGCGGACAGGTACTCGCGCATGCGCTCCATCTGGTCGTGATCGGCGCCCCCGGCGAGGAAGACGAACTGGGCGTACGCGGTACGCAAGGCGGCCCTGCGGTTGATCAGCCCGCCTTGATAGAACGACTTGCTGAAGGTGAGCGTGCTCGACTTCGCAATGACCGTCTTGTCCAGGTCAAAGAAGGCCGCTGTGCGGGGCAAGGAGTGGTTTTCCACAACCCTGAGCATAGGCGCAGCCCATTCGGCGTAAGGTGGGGCGCGTGGGTTTGCCTGAGAAGGCTCTCGGGTACACCATGGAAGTCACGGATCGTTCGCGACCGTGCTAACCCGGTCCGACTCCTCCCCCCCCCCGAGTCGGCCGTGGGGACGACCCCCGCTCTCCCCCCCGGCGGGGGTCGTCGCATGTCCGGACGGGTTTTTCCTCTCTCCCCGCGGTCGGGTGACCGCTCCGAGGCGGCTGCGGCCGCCTCGTTCGCATGCCCGTGATCCGTAACTTTGCGTAGCCGTCGGAGTGCTCTGCGGAAGTCACGCAAGGGCCGTCAAGGGCTGGTACGGACCGCGCCGACGGGTGACGGCGATATTCACAACCACCGGGTTGTCCACAGTTTTCGACCAAGATCCGCAAGGTTTTCGGGATCGCTGCACCGTGATTCCCACACGTCCCGATCGCGCCGAGTTCGTGAGCGGATCCGGTTTGTCGGGCGGGTTTGACCGGTCCGCAGGGGCCGTTCACGGCGGAGCCGCCCGACGGTTCTCCGCACGTTCGGGAATCGCGTGGCCGCTGGGGCCGCGCGAGACAAAGCCAAGGGGGACACATCATGGCAGGAGCCGTCACACGACAACCACCGGCCGCCGCCTCGGGGCGGCAGGCCGGACCGCTGATCGTCACGGAGGACGTCGACCTGCTCGACGACCTGCTGCGCCTGTGCGCCGCGGCCGGGGCGACGCCCGAGGTCCACCACTCCGTACCGGAACGCGCGGGCAGCTGGGAGGCCGCTCCCCTCGTCCTGGTCGGCGACGACGCCGCGCGGCGCGTGCGCGGGGCCGTGCGCAGACGCGGAGTGGTGCTGGTCGGCCGGGACCAGGACGATCCCGGGGTCTGGCGCCGGGCCGTCGAGATCGGGGCCGACCACGTCCTGGTGCTGCCCGACGGCGAGCAGTGGCTGGTCGACCGCATCGCCGACGTCGCCGAGGGCGTCGGCAGGCCCGCCCTCACCGTGGGCGTCATCGGCGGCCGCGGCGGGGCCGGTGCCTCCACGCTCGCCTGCGCCCTCGCCGTCACCTCCGCGCGTGAGGGACTGCGCACACTCCTCGTGGACGCCGATCCGCTGGGCGGCGGACTCGACGTACTGCTCGGCGGTGAGAGCGCCGAGGGCCTGCGATGGCCCGCCTTCGCCGCCTCGCGCGGCAGGGTCGGCGGCGGTGCCCTGGAGGAGTCGCTGCCGCGGCTGCACTCGCTGCGGGTGCTCAGCTGGGACCGCGGTGACTGCGTCGCCGTCCCGCCGCAGGCCGTGCGCGCGGTGCTCGCCGCTGCCCGGCGCCGCGGCGGCACGGTCGTCGTCGACCTGCCCCGCCGCGTCGACGACGGGGTCGCCGAGGCGCTCGCCCAGATCGATCTCGGGCTCCTGGTGGTCCCCGGCGAACTGCGCGCCCTCGCCGCGGCCGGACGGGTGGCCTCCGCCGTCGGCATGGTCCTGCGCGACCTGCGTGTCGCGGTCCGCGGGCCGTACGTCCCCGGGATCGACGACCGCGAGGTGGCCCGCCTGCTCGGGCTGCCGCTGGCCGGCGAGGTGCCCGTCGAGCCGGGACTGCTGCGGCCGGGCGAGGGCCAGGCGCCGCCCGCCGCGGGCGGCCGGGGACCGCTGGCACGCTTCTGCAAGGGGTTCTGGGAGCGGGCGCTGCTGGAGGCGGGGCCGGCATGAGCGTCGACCACGGGCTGCAAAGGGGCGCTTCCCCGGCCACCGGCGGGGCCACCACGCCGGGCGCCCGCCGGTACACGCCGACGGACGCTTTCCCGGCCGTCGGCGGGGCCGGGCGGGACGTGCCCGCGGTGCTCCTCGACGGGGTGCGGCAGTGGCTGGCCGAGAGCGGGGCGGAACCCACACCCGCGCGGGTGGCGCAGGCGTTGCGGGAGCAGGGGCGGGTGCTGGGCGATGCCGAAGTCCTCGGCGCCGCGGTGCGGCTGCGGTCCGAGCTGGTGGGCAGCGGGCCGCTGGAACCGCTGCTCGCCGACGGGTCGGTGACCGACGTCCTGGTGTCGGCCCCGGACCGGGTGTGGGTCGACCGCGGTGGCGGACTGGAACTGACCGGGGTCTCCTTCCCGGACGCGGCCGCCGTACGGCGCCTCGCGCAGCGGCTGGCCGCGGTGGCCGGACGCCGGCTCGACGACGCACGGCCGTGGGCCGACGCCCGGCTGCCCGACGGGACCCGGCTCCACGCGGTGCTGCCCCCGGTGGCGGTGGGCTGCACGTGTCTGTCGCTGCGGGTGGTACGACCGCGCGCGTTCACGCTCGACGAACTCGTCGCGGCGGGCACCGTGCCACCGGGCGGGGACCGCGTGCTGCGGGCCCTGATGGCGGCCCGGTTGTCCTTCCTCGTCAGCGGCGGCACGGGCAGCGGCAAGACCACGCTGCTCAGTGCGCTGCTGGGGCTGGTCGGAGCCGGCGAGCGGATCGTACTGGCCGAGGACTCGGCGGAGCTGAGGCCGGATCACCCGCACGTCGTCCGGCTGGAGACCAGACCCGCCAACCAGGAGGGCGCGGGTCTCGTCACCCTCGAGGACTTGGTGCGGCAGGCCTTGCGGATGCGGCCGGACCGGCTGGTCGTGGGCGAGGTGCGCGGACCCGAGGTGGTGCATCTGCTGGCCGCGCTGAACACCGGCCACGAAGGCGGGTGCGGGACGGTGCACGCCAACGCGGCCGCCGACGTGCCCGCCCGGCTGGAGGCGCTGGGTACGGCGGCCGGGCTCGACCGGGCCGCGCTGCACAGCCAGTTGGCGGCCGCGCTGTCGGTCGTCCTGCACCTGGTGCGCGACCGGACCGGACGGCGGCGGATCGCCGAGGTGCACGTGCTGGAACGGGATCCGTCCGGGCTGGTGCGCACGGTGCCGGCGCTGCGGTGGGGCGCGGAGGCGTTCGCGTACGAGCCGGGGTGGGCGCGGCTGCGGGGGCTGCTCGGCGGGGAGTTGTCGGAGGTTGTCGGAGGAGGGATGTCATGCGGTTCTTCACGGGGGACGTGACGGGTCAGGTGGCGGTGGGAGCCGCCGTGGTGTGTGCCGGGGCCGCCGCGCTGCTGCCGGGCGGGTGGCCCGCGGGGGCCCGGCGGGCGCGGGCGCTGCTGGCGGGCGGTGGAGTGGTGGGGGCCGGGCCGCCTGCCTGGCGCCGGGTGGCCGAGGAGTTGCGGCGGGTCCGGGGGCGGCTGGGGGCCGAGTGGTGGGCGCCGGTCGCCGGGCTGGTGCCGGCCGTGCTGGGGGCCTCGGTGCTGCCGGTCGTCGCCGGGGCGGCCGCCGTGCCGGTGCTGCGGCGGCTACGGCTTGCGCGGCAGGCCCGGCGGGTGCGGGAGCGCCGCGGGGAGGCGGTGATCGCGCTGTGCGGGGCGCTGGCCGGTGAGGTGCGGGCGGGACGGCAACCGGGGGAGGCGCTGCTGTACGCGGCGCGCGACTCCGGAGGGCTCGGGGACGGGCAGGCGGCGGTCCTGGCGGCGGCGCGGTTCGGCGGGGACGTGCCGGGTGCGCTCACGGCGGCGGCACGGCAGCCGGGCGCCGAGGGGCTGCTGGGCCTGGCCGCGTGCTGGCGGGTGGCCGTGGACCGGGGTGCGGGCCTCGCCGCCGGACTCGACCGCCTGGAAGGCGCCCTGCGCGCCGAGCGTGACCAACGTGCCGACCTGCGGGCGCAGTTGGCGGGTGCGCGGGCCACGGCGGTGATGCTCGCCGGACTTCCGGTCCTGGGCCTCGCGCTGGGCACCGCCCTCGACGCCGACCCGCTGCACGTGCTGCTGCACACCGGCGCCGGGCTGGGGTGCCTGCTGATCGGCGGGTTGCTGGAGGGGCTGGGGCTGTGGTGGGCGATGCGGATCGTGCGGGGAGCGGAGGCGGGGTGAGCGGGAGCCGGGCGGGCGGGCTGCTGTCGGAGGCCGGGGCGGTGGGTGTGAGAGCGGGTGCGGAGTTGGCCGGGAAAGGGGTCGGCGTGGGTCCGGAAGTTGTCCACAGGCTGGGGGTGACGCTGGGGGCGGTGCTCGCCCTCGGGTGGCTCGTGCGGTGGCTGGAGAGCGTGCGGCGGAAACGGAGGGTGCGGCGGCGGTCGGCCGCGCTCATGGCCGGAACCGGGGTGAGGACGGCCGCGGCGCGGTGGGAGGGCCGGGATCTCGCGCGGCGGTGGCTTCCCGTGGCGGGGGCGGCGTGCGCCGGGTGGGTACTGGTGGGCGGTGTCGCCGGGGTCGTCGTGGGGTCGGCCGCCGGCGGCGGGCTGTGGTGGTGGCGCCGTCGGCAGGCCGCGGCCGCGGACACCGTGGAGGCGGGCGCCCCGGGTGAGGCCGCACGGCAACTCCCGCTGGCCGCCGATCTGCTGGCCGCCTGCAGCGCGGCGGGCGCCGGACCGGTGGCAGCGGCGCAGGCTGTCGGCGAGGCCCTGGGCGGGCCGGTGGGGGAGGCGCTTGCGAGGGGCGCCGCGGAGGCGCGGCTCGGGGGCGAGCCGGCCGAGGCCTGGCGGCGGCTGGGCTCGCTGCCGGACGCCGGGGCTCTGGCCCGGCTGCTGGAGCGGGCCGACGTGTCCGGACTGCCCGCCGCCGGGCCGGTCGCGCGGCTCGCCGAGGAGGCACGCGCCGACTGGACGCGCTCCGCGACGGCGCGGGCCCGGCGGGCGGCCGTCATGGTCACCGCGCCGGTGGGCCTGTGCTTCCTGCCCGCGTTCATCGCGGTCGGCGTGGTGCCCGTGGTGATGGGTCTCGCGGGCGGAGCGCTGGGTGGGGGCGGCCGATGACGGACGACTAACCGGCGACGAATGACGGATGGCCGACAGAACTGATCATTGTCGATCCTTTACGGGAGTCGAGATGTACAAGACATACAAGAAAGACAAGACGTACAAGGTGGTGCGGGTGCGGCTGCGTGCCCTGATGTGCGGGCTGCGCGCGGTGCGCGGGGACGCGGGGATGGTCACCTCGGAGTACGCGATGGGCATCGTCGCGGCGGTGGCGTTCGCGGTGGTCCTCTACAAGGTGGTGACGAGCGGGGCCGTCAGCGCGGAACTGCAGGGCATCGTGAAGCGGGCCCTCGATGCGCGGATGTGAGAAGGAGACCGACCGGGGGTTCGTGACGGCGGAGTCGGCCATGGTGCTGCCCGTGCTGGTGCTGTTCACGATGGCGCTGGTGTGGGGTCTGCTGGTGGTTGCCGCACAGATCCAGTGCGTGGACGCCGCCCGGACGGGCGCCCGCGCGGCGGCCCGCCAGGATCCTCCCGACGCGGTCACCGCCGTCACCCGTGAGGCGGCGCCGCGCGGCGCGAAGATCACTGTCCGCAGGGAGGGCGGCAGGGTCCGCGTGGTCGTCGAGGCGAAGCCACCGGCGTTGCACGGCCTGCCGTTCGAGCTGCGAGAGGAAGCCGTGGCGCTGGCGGAGGACACGACCCCGGGGACGGCGACGGGAACGGCGGCGGAGACGACTGCGGGGTCAGCGACGGGGACGACCGCGGGGACGACTGCGGGGTCAGCGACGGGGACGACCGCGGGGACGGTGACGGGGACGGTCGCCAGGGGGACGGCGGAGACGCCCGTGGATACGGCCAGGGGGACGGCGGAGACGCCCTCGGAGGCGGTCGGGGAGACGGCGGTGGAGCCGTGACCGGTGGGCGTGCAGGGCCGCGGCAGGCCCTGCTCCGGGGCGGTGACCGAGGGTCCGCCAGTGTCTGGAGCGTCGGCGCGATCGGCGTCCTCTGCGTGGTGTTCGGCGTCGTGCTCGCGCTGGGGCAGGCCGTCGTGGTCCGGCACCGCGCGGCCGGCGGCGCCGATCTGTCGGCCCTCGCGGCGGCGGACCACTGGTCCGGCGGTACGGCGGCGGCCTGCGCCCGGGCCTCCCTGGTGGCCCGGGCCCAAGGGACACGGCTCGTGCGGTGCGTGATCGTCGGCGAGACGTCGGACGTGACGGCGGCGGCGGGCCGCGGGCCGTTCGAGGCGGAGGTCAGGGCACGGGCGGGGCCTGCGGGTCCGGTACCGCCCGGGCCGGCGCCGGGGAATCCGGCCGCTGCCGTGCCGTCTCCCCGTCCGCCTCCCCCTCCCCGCGCGTCTCCCCGTCCGTCTCCCCCTCCGCCTTCCCGCGCGTCTCCCCCTCCGTCTCCCCGTCCGTCTCCTGCGGAGCGCCCCGCAGCAGCACCGTGAGCAGCCGCACCGCCCCCCTCTTGTGCAGCGGGTCGTTGCCGTTGCCGCACTTGGGGGACTGGATGCAGGACGGGCAGCCGGCCTCGCACTCGCAGGAGGCGATGGCCTGGCGGGTGGCGGTGAGCCAGGCGCGGGCGGTGTGGAAGGCGCGCTCCGCGAAGCCCGCGCCGCCGGGGTGCCCGTCGTAGACGAAGACCGTGGGCAGGAGCGTGTCGGGATGCAGCGGGATCGACACGCCCCCGATGTCCCAGCGGTCGCAGGTCGCGAAGAGCGGCAGCATGCCGATCGACGCGTGCTCGGCGGCGTGCAGGGCGCCGCCGAGGATCTCCGGGCCGATACGGGCGGCGTCCAGCTGGTCCTCGGTGACCGTCCACCACACCGCGCGGGTGCGCAGCGTACGAGGAGGGAGGTCGAGCTTCGTCTCACCCAGCACTTCACCGGTGATCAGACGTCTGCGCAGGAAGGAGACGACCTGGTTGGTGACCTCGACGGAGCCGTAGCACAGACGCCCGTCGCCCCAGGGGACCTCGATGTCGGTCTCCAGAACGGAGATGGACGTGGTGTCGCGGGCCACCGTCGCGTACGACGGGCTCGCCTGCTCGACCAGGGCGACGGAGTCCTCCAGGTCGAGGGAGCGGACGAGATATGTGCGGCCTTGGTGGAGGTGGACCGCGCCCTCGTGCACCGTGGTGTGCGCGGCGCCGGCGTCGACCGTGCCGAGCAGCCGGCCCGTCCCGGCCTCGACGACCTGGACCGGGCGGCCGCCTCCGCCGCGGATGTCGGTGAGGTCGGCGGCCCGTTCCCGGCGCGTCCAGTGCCAGGCCCTCGTCCGGCGGCGCAGCAGCTTCGCGGCCTCCAGCTGGGGGAGCAGTTCCTCGCACGAGGGGCCGAACAGCTCCAGGTCCTCGTCCGTCAGCGGCACCTCCGCGGCGGCCGCGCACAGGTGCGGGGCGAGCACGTACGGGTTGTCCGGGTCGAGGACCGTGGACTCCACCGGCTGGTCGAACAGTGCCTCGGGGTGGTGGACGAGGAAGGTGTCCAGCGGGTCGTCGCGGGCCACCAGGACGGCCAGCGCTCCCTGCCCGGCCCGCCCCGCCCGGCCCGCCTGCTGCCACAGGGAGGCGCGCGTGCCCGGATACCCGGAGATCAGTACGGCGTCCAGGCCCGAGACGTCGATGCCGAGTTCCAGGGCGGTCGTGGCGGCGAGGCCGAGGAGTTCGCCGGACTGCAGCGCCTGTTCGAGGGCGCGGCGCTCCTCGGGGAGGTATCCGCCGCGGTACGCCGCGACACGCCGGGCGAGTGAGCGGTCGACCTCGGCGAGCCGCTCCTGGGCGATCACCGAGATCAGCTCGGCGCCGCGCCGGGAGCGGACGAAGGCCACCGATCGCACGCCCTGCACGGTGAGGTCGGTGAGCAGGTCCGCGGTCTCGGCGGTGGCGGTGCGGCGGACGGGGGCGCCCTTCTCGCCCCGCAGGTCGGTCAGCGGCGGCTCCCACAGGGCGAACACCAGTTCGCCGCGTGGGGAGGCGTCGTCGGCGACCTCGACCACCGGCAGCCCGGTCAGGCGGCGGGCGGCCACCGAGGGCTCCGCGGCGGTTGCGGAGGCCAGCAGGAACACGGGCGAGGCGCCGTAGCGCGCGCACAGGCGGCGCAGCCGGCGCAGCACCTGGGCGACGTGCGAGCCGAAGACGCCGCGGTAGGTGTGGCACTCGTCGACGACGACGTACTTCAGCGCCTTCAGGAAGGAGGACCAGCGGGCGTGGGAGGGCAGGACGCCCCGGTGCAGCATGTCGGGGTTGGTCAGCACGTAGTTGGCGTACTGGCGGATCCACTCGCGTTCCTCGAACGGCGTGTCGCCGTCGTACACGGCGGGGCGCACCGCACTGCCCAGAGAATGTGAAAGTTTTTTCACGGACCGGCACTGGTCCGCCGCGAGCGCCTTCGTCGGGGCCAGGTAGAGCGCGGTCGCACCGCGGCCGTTCGGCGCCTCGGAGCCGTTCAGCAGGGCCGACAGCACCGGGACCAGGTACGCCAGGGACTTGCCGGACGCCGTGCCGGTGGCGACGACCACCGAGTCCCCGTCCAGGGCGTGTTCGGCGGCCTGTGCCTGGTGGGCCCAGGGGTGCTCGATACCGCAGTCCCGCAGCGCCGCGATGACCTCGGCACGGATCCGGTCGGGCCAGACGGCATGGCGGCCCTCACGCGGGGGCAAGTGCTCCGTATGAGTGATGCGCGAAGCCCGGCTCGGTCCGGACGCGAGCCGGTCCAGGACGGTGCCCGGCGCGAGCCGGGAGGCGGGCGCCGTGCGGATTCGATCGGATCGGTGATTCTCGGCCATCGGCATCGAGTGTGTCACCGGCGTGACGGACAATGGGACCAAGGCGTCGTGCACGCCTGCCGGTAAGTGATTGAATGCCATCGCGGCTGGCGAACCGTCCTGGGGGCTCCGCCGAGGTGTCCCGAGGGGCGACCGCTCGATAGCAAGGTGCTGGAGGATCCGTGGACCTGTCCCTGTCGACCCGTACCGTCGGCGATCGTACGGTCGTCGAGGTCGGTGGCGAAATCGACGTATATACCGCGCCCAAGCTGCGCGAGCAGCTGGTCGAGCTGGTGAACGACGGGAGTTTCCACCTCGTCGTCGACATGGAGGGCGTGGACTTCCTCGACTCCACCGGTCTCGGCGTGCTGGTCGGCGGACTGAAGCGGGTGCGGGCCCATGAGGGCTCGCTGCGCCTGGTCTGCAACCAGGAGCGCATTCTGAAGATCTTCCGCATCACCGGCCTCACCAAGGTGTTCCCCATTCACACCTCGGTCGAGGAAGCGGTGGCGGCGACCGACTGACCACCGCTCCCCGGAGATCGTGGCCGGGGCGGCAGAAGGAAACCAAGGGGGTTCGGGCTTTCGGTGGCCCGGACCCCCGGACGGCACGCCCAGTTCCGAGGGGGATGCATGGCCACCGTTGAACTCCGCTTCAGCGCGTTGCCCGAGCACGTCAGGACCGCCCGACTGGTGGCGGCAGCGGTGGCGCGCAGGGCCGGAGTGGACGAGGCCGTCCTCGACGAGGTCAGGCTCGCCGTCGGCGAGGCGTGCACGCGTGCCGTCGGTCTTCACCGCAACGGCGGCATCGCCGCGCCCGTCACGGTGATGCTGATCGAGGACGAGAAGCAGTTCTCCATCGAGGTCGGCGACGAGGCGCCGCGCTCGCTGCCCGGGGACGCCGGATCCGGTGCCCCCGGCGAGGACGCGGACACCGACGAGGACGAGATGGGACTCGCGGTCATCAGCGGGCTCGTCGACGACGTCGAGGTGAGCGCGGGGGAGCACGGCGGGCTGATCCGCATGACCTGGCCGACCACACCGCCGGCCGTCCTGCTTTCCTGAATCCCACCCCGCGTCTCCGCACCCGAAGGGCCCTACACGTTAGGGCCCTTCGGCATGTCAGGGCGCGCTTTCTGTGCCTACAGTGGTCTTGTGCGACGGATTCGTGAAGCAATTCACGAATCCGTCGCGCGAGAAATCGATCGTGTCCTGTCGGCATCAATGCCTCTGAGGCATTACTCCATTCGAGTCCGGTGATCTGTCGTCGATCATTTGCTGAACAGCATGTGAAGACCGATTCCGTTTACCACGCACTGTTTTGATCAGGTCCGGGTACCTAGAATCCGTCCACATCTTGAGCTCAGCCCAAGCGTCAAGGAGGACGAATGGCGGGGCTTTCTACCCCTCATCAGTTGGACCACTCCACTACCTTCGCAGCCGCGGTGCTGACCGACGACAACCGTGTCATCGTGGCGGTCATCGCGGCCGTCGCGCTGGCCGCCCTCGCGGTCGCGGGCATTCTGGTGCGCCAGGTGCTGGCAGCGGGCGAGGGCACCGACAGCATGAAGAAGATCGCTGCGGCGGTCCAGGAAGGCGCGAACGCCTATCTGGCCCGGCAGTTGCGCACGCTCGGCGTATTCGCCGTCGTCGTGTTCTTCCTGCTCATGCTGCTGCCCGCGGACGACTGGAATCAGCGTGCCGGTCGATCGGTGTTCTTCTTGATCGGCGCGGCGTTCTCGGCCACCACTGGCTATATCGGCATGTGGCTCGCCGTGCGCAGCAATGTGCGCGTCGCCGCGGCGGCACGGGAAGCGACCCCGGCGGAAGGCGAGCCGGAAAAGGATCTCACCACCGTCTCGCACAAAGCCATGAAGATCGCTTTTCGCACGGGCGGCGTCGTCGGCATGTTCACGGTGGGGCTCGGTCTGCTGGGCGCCTCCTGCGTGGTGCTGGTGTACGCGGCCGACGCGCCGAAGGTGCTCGAAGGCTTCGGCCTCGGGGCCGCGCTGATCGCCATGTTCATGCGTGTCGGCGGCGGCATCTTCACCAAGGCCGCCGACGTCGGCGCCGACCTGGTCGGCAAGGTCGAGAAGGGCATTCCGGAGGACGACCCCCGCAATGCCGCGACCATTGCCGACAACGTGGGCGACAACGTCGGCGACTGCGCGGGCATGGCGGCCGACCTCTTCGAGTCGTACGCCGTGACCCTGGTCGCCGCGCTGATCCTCGGCAAGGCGGCCTTCGGCGACTCGGGGCTCGCCTTCCCGCTGATCGTGCCCGCCATCGGCGTGCTCACCGCGATGATCGGCATCTTCGCGGTCGCCCCGCGGCGCGCCGACCGCAGCGGCATGTCCGCGATCAACCGTGGCTTCTTCATCTCCGCGGTGATCTCGCTCGTGCTGGTGGCGGTGGCCGTCTTCATCTACCTCCCGTCCAAGTACTCCGACCTCAACGGCGTCACCGACGCGGCGATCAAGGCCAAGGACGGCGACCCGCGGATCCTCGCGGTCGTCGCGGTGGCGATCGGCATCCTGCTGGCCGCCGTGATCCAGCAACTGACCGGCTACTTCACCGAGACGACCCGTCGTCCGGTGCGGGACATCGGCAAGACCTCACTCACCGGCCCGGCCACCGTCGTGCTCGCAGGTATCTCGGTCGGCCTCGAATCGGCCGTCTACACCGCCCTGCTGATCGGCCTCGGCGTCTACGGGGCCTTCCTGCTCGGCGGCACGTCGATCATGCTGGCGCTGTTCGCGGTGGCGCTGGCCGGCACCGGCCTGCTCACCACGGTCGGCGTGATCGTCGCCATGGACACCTTCGGGCCGGTCTCCGACAACGCGCAGGGCATCGCCGAGATGTCCGGCGACGTCAAGGGCGCGGGCGCGCAGGTGCTCACCAACCTGGACGCCGTCGGCAACACCACCAAGGCCATCACCAAGGGCATCGCCATCGCCACCGCCGTCCTCGCGGCGTCGGCGCTGTTCGGCTCGTACCGCGACGCGATCACCACCGGGGCGCACGACGTCGGCGAGAAGCTCTCCGGATCCGGCGCGCCGCTGAACCTGATGATGGACATCTCGCAGCCCAACAACCTCGTCGGCCTCATCGCGGGCGCGGCGGTCGTCTTCCTCTTCTCGGGGCTGGCGATCAACGCGGTGTCGCGGTCGGCCGGATCGGTGGTGTTCGAGGTGCGACGGCAGTTCCGCGAGCACCCCGGGATCATGGACTACAGCGAGAAACCGGAGTACGGCAAGGTCGTCGACATCTGCACCAGGGACGCGCTCCGCGAGCTTGCCACACCCGGTCTGCTCGCCGTGATGGCGCCGATCTTCGTCGGGTTCACACTCGGCGTCGGCGCGCTCGGCGCGTACCTGGCGGGTGCGATCGGCGCGGGCACGCTGATGGCGGTGTTCCTCGCCAACTCCGGTGGCGCCTGGGACAACGCCAAGAAGCTCGTCGAGGACGGGCACTACGGCGGCAAGGGCAGCGAGGCCCACGCCGCCACCGTGATCGGCGACACGGTCGGCGACCCCTTCAAGGACACCGCGGGTCCCGCGATCAACCCGCTGCTGAAGGTGATGAACCTGGTGTCGCTGCTGATCGCGCCCGCGGTCATCAATTTCAGCTACGGCGCGGACAAGAACATCGGCATGCGGATCCTGATCGCGGTCCTCGCGCTGCTCGTCATCGTCGGAGCGGTGTACGCCTCCAAGCGGCGCGGCATCGCCGTGGGCGACGAGGACGACGCCGAGAAGGTGTCCAAGCCCGCGGATCCCGCGGTGGTTTCGTAGGCGGCCTCCCTGGCGCCTGTTCAAGGGGCGGGCGGACGGCGCGTGTTGACGCGTCGCCCGCCTGCCCCGTTTCGTGCGCGCGGCCCTGCCGTGAGCCTTCTCTCGCCTGGTGCAAATGGCCCTATTGATGGCCATAGCGGATGCCCGTCCTGCGGTTGACGTCCGTCCGGCGTGTATGTTCCGGGGCCGTAAGCCATGGAAGGGACCAATCCGGTGAACAAGAAGCTCGCGGCCGCGCTGTCCGGCGGTGCGGTACTGGTACTGGCGCTGTCGGGATGCAGCAGCGACGACGGCAACGAGAAGCTGGATGCCTGGGCCAAGCAGGTCTGCGACGCCGTACAGCCGCAGGCGAAGAAGATCGAGGCCGCCAACGCCGCGATCCAGAAGGAGACCTCGGACAACAGCACGCCGGCCCAGGTCCAGAAGACCGACGCGCAGGCCTTCCAGGACATGTCCGAGGCCTACAAGGCGATCGGGGACGCCGTCGAGAAGGCCGGGGCGCCGAACGTCGACGACGGTGAGAAGAAGCAGAAGGACGCCGTCAAGGAGCTCGACGGCATCGCCGCGTCGTACGCCTCCCTGAAGGAGCAGGTCGACGGGCTCGACACCAAGGACCAGGCGAAGTTCGCCGACGGTCTCAAGGACATCGCGACCTCGCTGGACAAGCTGAGCAAGTCCGGCAACGACGCGCTGAAGACCCTGGAGGAGGGCGACGTCGGCCAGGCGATGGCCAAGCAGCCCAGCTGCAAGTCGGCCTCCGCGTCGGCCGCGGCGACGGCGGGCTGAACCGGCGGGGCCGGGGGCGATGGGCGGTACGCGTGCGTGTGACGGCACCGGTGCGCGCGTGCCGGAGCCGTCCGCACGCCGGAGCCGTCCGCACAGGCAGGCGTAGGTGCGTTGTCCGTCCGAACGGACACAATGGGGGCGTGAGCAACTCCAGCCTGGCGCACCTGCCCTCCACCGACCGCCTCGACGTCGCAGCCCGGCTGCGGGACGCCCTGCTCGGGGCGTCCTTCACCGCCGACGGGCTCCTCGACCTGCTCGGCGCCCCCGCGTACGCGGCGCTGGCCCGCAGCGAGACCGTGCCCGCCCTCCGGGCCACCCGTGGCGACACGCCGCTTGAGGTGCTCGTACGGCTGTTCCTGCTGCAGCAGCCCGTGCCGCACGCGCGCGTGACGGCCGTGCTGCCCGCCGCCGAGTGCCTGGAGAGCGGGTGGCTGGTGGCGGCGGGCGCGGACGAGGTCGCGGCGACCGTGGACGTGCGGCCGTACGGCGGGCCCGGCGGCGAGGACTGGTTCATCGTCTCCGACCTCGGCTGCGCGGTCGGCGGCGCGGGCGGCATCGCCCACCGCGGCGAAGGGGTCGTCCTGGGCGTCGGCGGCGCCTCCACCACCCTCGCCGGCATCACCGTCCGTACGCCCGTCTCCTCCGCCCTCGACATCGGCACCGGCTCCGGCATCCAGGCGCTGCACGCCGCCCGGCACGCCACGCGCGTGACGGCGACCGACGTCAACCCGCGCGCCCTGCACATCGCCGCGCTCACGCTGGCGCTCTCCGGCGCCCCGGCCGCGGACCTGCGCGAGGGCTCGCTGTTCGAGCCCCTGCGGAACGACGAGAAGTACGACCTGATCGTGTCGAACCCGCCCTTCGTCATCTCGCCGGGGGCACGCCTGACGTACCGCGACGGCGGCATGGGCGGGGACGATCTGTGCCGCACCCTCGTCCAGCAGGCGGGTGACCGGCTCAACGAGGGCGGGTTCGCGCAGTTCCTGGCCAACTGGCAGCACGTCGAGGGGGAGGACTGGCAGGACAGGCTCCGCTCGTGGGTCCCGCGCGGCTGCGACGCCTGGATCGTGCAGCGCGAGGTGCAGGACGTGACGCAGTACGCCGAGCTGTGGCTGCGGGACGCGGGCGACCACCGCGCCGATCCGGAGGAGTACCAGGCGCGGTACGACGCGTGGCTGGACGAGTTCGAGGCGCGCAAGGTGAAGGCCGTGGGCTTCGGCTGGATCACCCTGCGCAGGACGGAGGCGGCGGTGCCCTCGGTCACCGTGGAGGAGTGGCCGCATTCGATCGAACAGCCGCTCGGCGACACGGTCCGGGCGCACTTCGACCGGCTCGACTACCTCCGGGAGCACGACGACGCGGCGCTGCTCGAAGGGCACTTCCGGCTCGTCACCGAGGTCGTCCAGGAGCAGGTCGGGCTGCCCGGTGCCGAGGATCCCGAGCACGTGGTGCTGCGGCAGAACCGCGGCATGCGCCGGGCCACCAAGGTCGACACGGTCGGCGCGGGCTTCGCGGGCGTCTGCGACGGATCGCTGAGCGCCGGCCGCATCCTGGACGCGATCGCCCAACTGCTCGGCGAGGACCCGGTGCTGCTGCGCGACCGCACGCCGGCCCAGATCCGGCTGCTGGTGGAGCAGGGATTCATCGAGCCGGTCTGACCCGGCCGACTCGAACGCATCTTCCGCCGGCCCGGAACGCGCCGCTGTCCGGGCCGGCGGAAATGCGTCGCGAGAAGGGCGACAACACGACCGGGCCGCGCGGTGACGAATTCGCGTCGCCCTGCGAGCGGGGTGAGCGGGGTGAGCGGTGTTACGGGTGTGTCGCGAACGGCCGGATGCGGATGCGGATGCCGGATCCGAACGGCGCCGGCGCCGGCTTTACAAGATCGCTTGCCTGATCCCCTGCCTGATCTCCGGCTGATCCCCTGCCTGATCTACGGCTCATCGCGTCTGACTGATCTCCGCCTGATCGCCGGACGGCAATAGGAAGACGGCCGGAAAGGCACCCGTACCTGCTTCCGCCGCTTCCGCCGCTTCCGCCGCTTCCGCCGCATCCGCCGCGTCAGTCGCGGCCGCCCCTTCCGCCAGGCCCACTGCTTGCGCCGCATCCGTCGCGGCCGCCGCTTCCGCCAGGGCCGCCGCGGCCCGCGAGGCGGCGCCCCGCGCGGCCGGGGAGGCCCCGCGAATCCGTCGGCCCCGCGTTCACCCGGGGTTCGCCCGCCCGCCGTCCGCGCGTGTCAGTCTCCCGGGGCTGGAGACCCGCGGACAGGAGAAAAGGGGCGCACAGAGCCATGGAGAGCGGACCGGCGATCTTCTCGGGAGTGGTGTTCGCCCTGTTCGGAGGCGCACTGCTGGTGTGGACGGTGGCCCGGGTGCGGCATCGTGAACCGGTCGCCCACGGTGTGGACCCCGTCGCATCGGCGGCCGTCGCCGGTGTCGCCGCGGTGCTCGCGCTCGCCCTCGGGACCTGGTGTTTCATGCGATCCTGAAAGAGGCCGCGGAGCTGCGGCTCCGATAATTGGGAGGTCCTCCTCCGGATAGGCTCGAAAAGGCGGGTCACCATGCCGGGCGGCAGGAATGACGGAAGTCGGGTTACCGTTCGAGTGGCCGTTGCGGGCTTTTCCCGTTTGACACGGGGGCGGGATGTACCGTCACACTCCGCAGCGTCACCAGTACCCGACCCCGGGACGTAGGCCTGGGGAGGCCCCAGCGTCGACCGGAGAGAAGAGCGAAGTTGTCCCCGACCAGCGAGACCGCACAGGGCGGCCGCCGACTCGTCATCGTCGAGTCGCCTGCCAAGGCGAAGACGATCAAGGGCTACCTGGGCCCCGGCTACGTAGTCGAAGCGAGCGTCGGGCACATCCGCGACCTCCCCAACGGCGCCGCGGAGGTGCCGGAGAAGTACACCGGCGAGGTCCGCCGCCTCGGTGTGGACGTCGAGCACGACTTCGAACCGGTCTATGTCGTCAACGCCGACAAGAAGGCCCAGGTCAAGAAGCTCAAGGACCTCCTGAAGGACTCCGACGAGCTCTTCCTGGCCACCGATGAGGACCGCGAGGGCGAGGCCATCGCATGGCACCTCCTGGAGGTGCTGAAGCCCAAGGTCCCGGTCAAGCGGATGGTGTTCCACGAGATCACCAAGGACGCGATCCGCGCGGCCGTCGCCAACCCGCGCGACCTCAACCAGCGCATGGTCGACGCCCAGGAGACCCGCCGCATCCTCGACCGCCTCTACGGCTACGAGGTCTCACCGGTGCTGTGGAAGAAGGTCATGCCGCGTCTGTCGGCCGGCCGCGTCCAGTCCGTCGCCACCCGGCTCGTCGTCGAGCGCGAGCGCGAGCGCATCGCCTTCCGTTCCGCCGAGTACTGGGACCTGACGGGCACCTTTGCCACCGGCCGCGCTGGAGACCCGTCGGACCCGTCGGCTCTGGTCGCCCGCCTGCAGACCGTCGACGGCAGGCGTGTCGCGCAGGGCCGCGACTTCGACTCCCTGGGGCAGCTCAAGAGCGCGAACACCCTGCACCTCGACGAGGCGAACGCCCGCGCGCTCGCCGCCGCCCTGGAGGACACCCGGTTCTCCGTCCGGTCCGTCGAGTCCAAGCCGTACCGCCGCTCGCCGTACGCCCCGTTCCGTACGACGACGCTGCAGCAGGAGGCCAGCCGCAAGCTCGGCTTCGGCGCCAAGGCGACGATGCAGATCGCGCAGAAGCTGTACGAGAACGGCTTCATCACGTACATGCGTACGGACTCCACGACGCTGAGCGACACGGCGATCGCCGCCGCCCGCGCCCAGGTCACGCAGCTGTACGGCGCCGACTACCTGCCCTCGGCCCCGCGCACGTACGCCGGGAAGGTCAAGAACGCGCAGGAGGCGCACGAGGCGATCCGGCCTTCGGGTGATCGTTTCCGCACGCCCGCCGAGACCGGCCTGACCGGCGACCAGTTCCGGCTCTACGAGCTGATCTGGAAGCGGACCGTCGCCTCCCAGATGAAGGACGCGACCGGCAACAGCGTGACCGTCAAGATCGGCGGCACCTCCGCCGACGGCCGGGACGTCGAGTTCAGCGCCTCCGGCAAGACGATCACCTTCCACGGCTTCCTCAAGGCCTACGTGGAGGGCGCCGACGACCCGAACGCCGAGCTGGACGACCGCGAGCGCCGGCTGCCGCAGGTCGCCGAGGGCGACGCGCTGACCGCCGAGGAGATCACGGTCGACGGGCACGCCACCAAGCCCCCGGCCCGCTACACCGAGGCCAGCCTGGTCAAGGAGCTCGAGGAGCGCGAGATCGGCCGCCCGTCGACGTACGCGTCGATCATCGGCACGATCCTCGACCGCGGCTACGTGTTCAAGAAGGGCACCGCCCTGGTGCCGTCCTTCCTGTCCTTCGCGGTGGTCAACCTCCTGGAGAAGCACTTCGGGCGGCTCGTCGACTACGACTTCACCGCCAAGATGGAGGACGACCTCGACCGCATCGCCCGCGGTGAGGCGCAGGCCGTGCCGTGGCTGAAGCGGTTCTACTTCGGCGAGGGCACCGGCAACGGCGGCGCGGCCGAGGCCGGCAACGGCGACGGGGACCACCTCGGCGGCCTCAAGGAGCTGGTCACCGACCTGGGCGCCATCGACGCGCGCGAGGTGTCGTCGTTCCCGGTGGGCAACGGCATCGTGCTGCGGGTCGGGCGCTACGGGCCGTACATCGAGCGCGGCGAGAAGGACGCCGAGAACCACCAGCGGGCGGACGTGCCCGAGGACCTGGCCCCCGACGAGCTGTCCGTCGAACTCGCCGAGGAACTGCTCGCCAAGCCGAGCGGCGACTTCGAGCTGGGCGTCGACCCGGCGACCGGCCACCAGATCGTCGCCAAGGACGGCCGCTACGGCCCGTACGTCACCGAAGTGCTTCCCGAGGGCACCCCGAAGACCGGCAAGAACGCAGTCAAGCCGCGTACGGCCTCGCTGCTGAAGTCGATGTCCCTGGACACCGTGACGCTCGAAGACGCCCTGCGGCTGATGTCCCTGCCGCGCGTCGTCGGCACGGACACCGACGGCCAGGAGATCACCGCGCAGAACGGCCGCTACGGCCCCTACCTGAAGAAGGGCACGGACTCGCGCTCGCTGCAGTCCGAGGACCAGATCTTCACGATCACGCTGGAGGAGGCGCAGGCGATCTACGCCCAGCCCAAGCAGCGTGGCCGGGCGGCCGCCAAGCCGCCGCTGAAGGAGCTGGGCGCCGACCCGGTGAGCGGAAAGCCGGTCGTGGTGAAGGACGGCCGCTTCGGCCCGTACGTCACCGACGGGGAGACCAACGCGACCCTGCGCTCCGGCGACAGCGTCGAGGCGATCACCCCGGAGCGCGGTTTCGAGCTGCTGGCCGAGAAGCGCGCCAAGGGACCCGCCAAGAAGACGGCGAAGAAGGCGGCGGCGAAGAAGGCCGCCCCCGCCAAGAAGACGACGGCCGCCAAGAAGACCGCGGCGAAGAAGACCACGACGGCCGCGAAGAAGACGACGACCGCCAAGACGGCCGTCAAGAAGACGGCGACGAAGACGGCGACGAAGACGGCCGCGAATAAGGCGACGGCGGCGAACTCCGCGGAGGACTAGGCTCCCGTCGCCTGTCGTTCACTTCGTCCTCGCGAAGCGCACACCCCGGCATCAGTTTGGTGTCGGGGCGTGCCGGCGTTCGGGCGGACGCCGCTGGCTGTCAGCCGGTCCCGATAGGCTGAACGCATGACGCGAGCCGAGCAGCCAACGGCCCACCCGCCGGCCCCCGACGATGCGCTGGTCGCGGACTCCCGCGAGCGCGCCGTCCGCTCCCTGCTGCGCCGACCGCAGCTGCGGCGGTTGTGGAGCGCGCAGCTCGTGGGCGGCGTCGGCGACACCCTCGCCCTCCTGGTGCTCGTGCTGCTCGCCCTTCAGGCGGCCATCGGCACGGGCTCCTTCGGCGGCGGTTACCGGGGCGTGGCGTTCGCGGTGGCGAGCGTGTTCGCGGTGCGCATCCTGTCGACACTGCTGTTCGGAGCCGTCCTCCTCGGACCGCTCACCTCGCTCACCTCCCAGGACGGCCCGCTCGACCGGCGCTGGACCATGGTCGGCGCCGACGGCCTGCGGGTCGCGCTGCTCATCGTGGCGCCCCTGTGGATCGACTGGACGCCTGACAACGCGCTCGCCGTCCTCCTGGTCACCGTGTTCGTCGCCGGGGTCGCCGAGCGTTTCTGGACGGTGTGCCGCGAGAGCGCGTCTCCCGCGCTGCTGCCCGGCCCGCCCCCGGAGGGCGCGACGATACGGCCGCTGCCGGATCACATGGACGCCCTGCGTCGGCTGTCGCTGCGCACGAGCTTCGTCGCGATCCCGCTCGCGGCCGCCGTGCTCGTCGCCGCGGGGCTGCTCAACAACCTGCTGGGCTCCGGCATCGACTGGTTCGACCAGCACCAGGCCGCCCTCGCGTCGTACGTGGCGGCCGGGCTGTTCGCCGCCTCCCTGTCCGTGCTGACCTTCCTGGTCCTCCCCGACACCCGCACCCCACGCGCGCGTTCCCCGCTCGAGGGACTGCGCCGGCCCAGGACGGGCACGGCCGTCGACCGGGGCCGTACGGGCGTCCTGCCGCTGCTGGTGCTCGCCTCCGCCGCCGTCGCGGGCGCGATCTCCGCGGCCGTCGCCGTGTCCGTGCTGCACGCCAAGGACCTGGGCGGCGGCCCCGTGACGTACGGGCTGCTGGTGGGCGCGCTGACCGGCGGCGTCGTGGTCGGCATACGCACCGCCCCCGCCGTGCTGCCCACCCTGTCGAGACGCCGTCTGCTGGCCCTCGTGATCGCCTTCACCGGCGTCGCGCTGCTGGCCGCCGGTCTCGTCCCGGACGTGACCACCGTGCTGCTGATCGCCGCGCTGGCCGGCGTCGGCGCGGGCATGGCCGCCAACATCGGGCACACGCTGCTCGACCAGGAGACCGAGGAGCAGCGGCGCGCCCGCGTCACCGAGCACCTGCACGCGTTCGTACGGGTCTTCGTGGCGCTCGGCGCGGTCGTCGCGCCCGTGGTGGCGGCGGGGATCGGCCCGCACCGTCTGGAGAACGGCAAGTTCGTGTTCGCCCACGGCGGCGCGGCCTTCACCCTGATGCTGGTCGGCGCGCTGCTGCTGCCGGTGGCCGCGCTGGTGCTCGCCAAGGTCGACGACCGCTCCGGCGTGCCCCTGCGGCAGGACCTGCGCGACGCGCTGCTCGGCGGCGACGACCCCGAGACGGTGCCCGCGGCCGGCGGTTTCTTCATCGCCCTGGAGGGCGGCGACGGCGCCGGCAAGTCCACGCAGGCCGAGGCGCTCGCCGAGTGGATCCGGGCCAAGGGACACGAGGTCGTCCTCACCCGCGAGCCGGGCGCCACGCCCGTGGGCAAGCGGCTGCGGTCGATCCTGCTGGACGTGTCCAGCGCGGGCCTCTCGCACCGTGCGGAGGCGCTGCTGTACGCGGCGGACCGCGCCGAGCACGTCGACACGGTGGTCCGGCCCGCGCTGGAGCGCGGCGCGGTGGTCATCTCCGACCGCTACATCGACTCCTCGGTCGCCTACCAGGGCGCGGGCCGTGACCTGTCCCCGACGGAGATCGCCCGCATCAACCGCTGGGCCACGAACGGCCTCGTGCCCCACCTGACCGTGCTGCTGGACGTCGCGCCGGAGATCGCGCGCGAGCGGTTCACCGAGGCGCCGGACCGGCTGGAGTCGGAACCGGCCGAGTTCCACGCGCGCGTGCGCGCCGGCTTCCTGACGCTCGCCGCGGCCGACCCCGGGCGCTACCTCGTCGTGGACGCCGGCCAGGACCCCGAAGCCGTCACGACCGTCGTACGGCACCGGCTCGACCAGATGCTGCCGCTGTCCGAGGCGGAGATCCAGGCCCGCGAGGAGGCCCGCCGCAAGGCCGAGGAGGAGGCCCGCCGCAGGGCAGAGGAGGAGGCCGCCCGCAAGGCCGAGGAGGAGCGGCTGGAGCGCGAGCGCCAGGAGCAGCTCGAACGGCTGCGCGCCGAGGAGGAGGAGCGCAAGCGGCGCGAGCTGGAGGAGGCGCAGCGGCGCGAGGCCGAGCGGCAGGCGGAGGAGGCCCGGCAGCGGGCCGAGGAGGCGCGCCGGAAGGCCGAGGAGGAGCGGCAGCGGCTCCTCGCCGAGGAGAAGGCCCGGGCCGAGGCGGAGGCCCGCCGCAAGGCCGAGGAGGAGCGGCGGCGCAGGCAGGCCGAGGAAGAGGCCCGGCTGCGCGCCGAGGCCGAGGCGCGGCGACTGGAGAAGCAGCGGAAGGCGGAGGAGGCCCTGCTGCGGGCCGAGGAGGCGCGCCGGCTCGCCGAGCAGGCCGCGGCCGCCGCGGAGGCGGGCCCCCGGCATTCGGCGCCGCCCGCCGCTGCGCCGGACGCCTCGACCGTCCCGACCCCGATCGTGACGCCGACGAACGCTTCGGGCGGCCCGCTGGAGGAGACGGCGGTGCTGCGGCCGGTGCCGGAGGAGGACCGCGAGGGCACGGCCGCCGGGGCTTCCCGCGGGCGGTCCGCCGGCGGGTCCGACGTCGAGTCCGACGCCGAGGTGACGACGAAGCTGCCGCAGCCGCCGGTGCCGCCGGGCGCGGCGGACGAGACGGCGGTGCTGCCGCCGGTGCCGCCGGGTGCCGCGGACGAGACGACGGTGCTGCCGCCGGTGCGTGACGGGGGCCCGGCGGACCGCGTTCCGCCGGGGTTCTTCCGGGACGAGCCGTCCGCCGGGGTGCGCCCGGACGGGACGGCGGACCGCACGCGGGAGCTGCCTCAGGTCGACGAGCGGGGGACTCCGCGGCGGCGGGCGCGGCCGGACTGGGCCGAGGAGACACCGCTGGACGACCTGCCGACGCTGGCGGACGAACTGCTCGGACCGCGCGACGACGACTACGACGACGACCCCGGCCGCGGCCCGCGCCGGGGCCGGGGACGCTGACCCGGCGGCCTTCGCCGACGACGCCGACCGACGGCGGCCCCCGGGCCAGCCGCCGTCCGCGGTTGCCGTCCGCAGCCGCCGTCCGTTCCGGAGCCGCTGTCCCGTTCCGGAGCCGCCGTCCTTTCCGTGGTGGCTGCGGTCCGTCCGGACCGCGTTGTCAGTGGCGCCCCGCACAATGGAAGCCGCACCGCGAACCATGACGAAAGGGCGGGGTGAGCGATGACCGTCTGGGACGACCTCGTGGGCCAGGAGAAGGTGGCCGAGCAGCTCGACGCGGCTGCCCGGGACGCCGACGCGCTGGTCACCGCGGTCGCCGCGGACACTCCGGTGCCGGAGGCGTCGAAGATGACGCACGCCTGGCTGTTCACGGGACCGCCCGGCGCCGGGCGGAACCAGGCGGCACGGGCGTTCGCCGCCGCCCTGCAGTGCGTGTCCCCGGACCGGGCGCTCGGCGGCTCCCCCGGCTGCGGCTTCTGCGAGGGCTGTCACACCGCCCTCGTCGGCACGCACGCCGACGTCACCACGGTCGCCGCGGTCGGCACGCAGATCCTCGCCGACGACATGCGGGACACCGTCCGCAAGTCGTTCACCTCCCCGGCGAACGGCCGCTGGCAGGTGATCCTCGTCGAGGACGCCGAGCGGCTGAACGAGAAGTCGGCCAACGCCGTCCTGAAGGCGGTGGAGGAGCCCGCCCCCCGCACGGTCTGGCTGCTGTGCGCCCCCTCCATCGAGGACGTCCTGCCCACCATCCGCTCCCGCTGCCGTCACCTGAACCTGCGCACGCCCTCGGTGGACGCCGTCGCCGACATGCTCGTACGGCGTGAGGGCATCGAGCCCCACGTCGCCGCCGCCGCGGCCCGCGCCACACAGGGCCACGTCGACCGGGCCCGCCGCCTCGCCGCCGACCCGGCCGCCCGCGAGCGCCGCGCCGCCGTGCTGAAGCTCCCGCTGCGCCTCGACGAGGTCGGCGCCTGCCTGAAGGCCGCCCAGGAACTCGTCGACGCGGCCGCGGAGGACGCCCGCCAGCTCGCCGAGGAGATGGACGGCAAGGAGACCGAGGAACTGAAGGCGGCGCTGGGCGCGGCCCAGGGCGGCCGGATGCCGCGCGGCACGGCGGGCGTGATGAAGGAACTGGAGGACAAGCAGAAGCGGCGCCGGACGCGGACGCAGCGTGACAGCCTCGACGTCGCCCTGACCGACCTCACCGCCTTCTACCGCGACGTGCTCGCCCTCCAGCTCGGCTCCAGGGTGGCGATCGCCAACGCGGACGCGGAGGACGCCCTCGAGCGCCTCGCCCGTTCCACCTCCCCCGAGTCGACCCTGCGCCGCATCGAGGCGATCGCCGCCTGCCGCGAGGCCCTCGACCGCAATGTGGCGCCGCTGCTCGCGGTGGAGGCGATGACGATGGCCCTCAGAGCGGGCTGACCACCGCGCCCCACGGCCCGGACCCGGAGCCGGGACCAGGATCAACAGGAGGTTGACCATGTAACTCGTACGAGCCATTGCGCGTACGGAGAGGATTCATCCAGTAGCCCAGGGTTACGCTCGCCTGATGCACCTCTGGCGAACCCCCCGCCCGGCCACCTCGTCCGCAAGGCCCCCGGCCCGCATCGGCGGCGCCCTCCTCGCAGCGGTCCTGCTGCTCGTCCCCGCCTGCTCCACCGAAGGCCCGGCGACCTCGGTCGGCAGCCCGGCGGAGGCCGTGCTGGCGGCACTGCCCCGGTCCACTCCGCGCGCCCTCGCCCCGTACTACGGGCAGAAGCTGGCCTGGCACGGCTGCGGCGTCCCCGGTTTCCAGTGCGCCACGATGAAGGCGCCGCTGGACTACGCCAAGCCCGCCGAGGGGGACGTCAGGCTCGCGGTCGCCCGCAAGCGGGCCACCGGCAAGGGCAAGCCGCTCGGGTCGCTGCTGGTCAACCCCGGCGGGCCGGGCGGCTCGGCGATCGGCTACCTGCAGCAGTACGCCGCCGTCGGCTACCCCGCCGAGGTCCGCGCCCGCTACGACATGGTCGCGGTGGACCCGCGGGGCGTCGCCCGCAGCGAGCCCGTGACCTGCCTAGACGGGCGGAAGATGGACGCGTACGCGCAGACCGACACCACACCCGACGACCGCGCGGAGACCGGCGCGCTCGTCGACGCGTACCGGAAGTTCGCGGAAGGCTGCGGCGCCCACTCGCCGCGGCTGCTGCGGCACGTCTCCACCGTCGAGGCGGCACGCGACATGGACCTGCTCCGGGCGGCGCTGGGCGACCCGAAACTGACGTACGTGGGCGCGTCGTACGGGACGCTGCTGGGGGCGACCTACGCCGGGCTGTTCCCGCGGCGGGCGGGCCGGCTGGTGCTGGACGGCGCCATGGACCCGGCGCTGCCCGCGCGGCGCCTGAACCTCGACCAGACGGCGGGCTTCGAGACGGCGTTCACATCCTTCGCGAAGGACTGCGTACGGCACCGGGACTGCCCGCTCGGCAAGCGGGCCTCCGAGGTCGGCCCGCACCTCAAGGCCTTCTTCCGGAAGCTGGACACACACCCGATCCCCACCGGCGACATCGACGGCCGCAGGCTCGGCGAAGCCCTTGCCACCACCGGCGTGATCGCGGCGATGTACGACCAGGGCGCCTGGGAGCAACTGCGCGGGGCGCTGGCGTCGGCGATGAAATCAAACGACGGCGCCGGCCTGCTCGCCCTGTCCGACAGCTACTACGAACGCGAGGCCGGCGGCCGCTACTCGAACCTGATGTCCGCCAACGCCGCCGTGAACTGCCTGGACCTCCCGGCCGCCTTCGCCACCCCCGACCAGGTGCGCAAGGACCTCCCCGCCTTCGAGGAGGCGTCCCCGGTCTTCGGCGAGGGCCTCGCCTGGGCGTCCCTGGGCTGCGCGTACTGGCCGGTCAGGCCCACCGGTGAGCCCCACCGCATCGAGGCGCGGGGCGCGGCGCCGATCGTCGTGGTCGGCACCACCCGCGACCCGGCGACCCCCTACCGCTGGGCCCGCTCCCTCTCCCGCCAGCTCTCCTCGGCCCGCCTGCTCACCTACGAGAGCGACGGCCACACCGCCTACGGCCGAGGCAGTGCCTGCATCGACTCCGCGATCGACGCCTACCTCCTCCACGGGACGCCTCCGCCACCGGGAAAGCGCTGCTCGTAGCCCTGACCGCCGACCCGGCCCGGGGTGCTCCGGGGGCTGGTACGGAGCACCCCGGAAACTGTGTAGACTTACCGACGTTGCTGATCGCACCATAGTGCGACAGCGCGCCGCCTTAGCTCAGATGGCCAGAGCAACGCACTCGTAATGCGTAGGTCTCGGGTTCGAATCCCGAAGGCGGCTCCACTGAAGGCCCAGCTCAGACATTGTCTGAACTGGGTTTTCTCGTTCAGTGGATGCGGCGGCGACGTGGCGCGCGGGCCGCACGAGTGTCAGTGGTCTCAGTTCTGGTCTCAGTGGGGCCTTGAATCGGAGTCGCGGGCGGAGGCACGAAGAACCCGCCCATGCGCCGCATGGGGTCCTTCCCGAGCGTGGCCGACGTCGAGCAGGGCCCGGTGCATCCGGTCCAGGTGCTCAGCCGCAGCTTGTCGATGCGGTGTCGGCCGACGCCGGGGATGATGTCGTTGTTTGCGGGTCTTCGACCAGTCGTCGAGGCCACCGCGACCGTTCGCCCGGCCGGGCTCCACATCAGGGGCGTCTTCCGGCGGCCGCCCGATGGAGCCGGAACACAATCGCCTGGCGCCGACCGCCCCGCCGTGACGCAAATTGAGCATCTATTACTCCCGAAGAGTATTGATTGACATGTCTACTGTCAGAAGATGATCAATGAAGTGACATTCGCCCGTGGCCGCTTCGTCAGGATTCTTGCGGTTACGCTGGGTTTGTCCGCCCTGTCGTCGTGTGGGTTCACGCTCTCTTCCGATGACGGGGATGCGTCGCGAGGGGAGACGTCGAAGAAGCACCGGACGATCGTGGGTGCCGAGAATGCCGGTGGTCTGAAGCGGGACCGCGACCACGAGATGCTGAAGAAGGTCTCCGTGGATCCCGGCAAGGTCACCAAGGACTCCACCGTGGTGGTAACCGCGTACACCGGGGAGCAGGCAGCCGATCCGATCCTCTTCGTAGGCGAGGCCGACATCCCGGAAAGCACCGCTGAGCGGCGGGAGTACCTGTACGGGCAACTGATCCCGCTTCTGTCCCACGAGTCTGCCGGCAAACGGCCCAAGGCGCATGCGGTCGAAGCAGGCACACTGGGCGGCTCGGTGGAGTGCATGATGGTGGACCCGAAGCGCGAGAACAGCATCTGCGGTTGGGCAGATCCCCATACAACCGGCGTCGCCGTCATACCCGACATGAAGCTCGACGAGGCCGGCCGGCTCTTTGCTTCCATGCGCGCGGACATCGAGAAGTGACAGTCGCGACCCTTGCCTGATCAGCCTGCCGGTCTCCGCTGCCGAGCTCATACGGCTGGGTGGTCCGGCCGCACCAACCACCACGAGCTCCCTTGATCAGTGATCGACGCTGATCAAGGGACGGGGCCGGACACCGGTGGCATCCGGGTCCTGGCCCCCGCGCATCGAGGATCCGCACCAGGGAGTCCGCGATCTGGGTGGTGAGGCCGCACGCAGCCTCGAATCCTTCGCCGAGGTGAGCCGGGTACTGCGGCTCACCTCGGCGTGGGCCGGGGCGGCGAGGGTGCCGCCCCGGGGGCCGGGGGACCGGGCGGCGCGCTACTCCAGCAGGGACTGGCCGATCCAGCCGTCCGGAGGGCAGCCGGGTGGGATGGCGAAGACGGCCGAGCCGATCGGGGTGGTCCACTGGTTGAGCAGGTCCGCGGCGGCGAGTCTGCGCTGGATGGGCAGGAACTGTTCGCCGATGTCCCGCTGGAACGAGGCGAACAGCAGGCCGGTGTCGGGGCGTCCGTCCGCGGCCGGGGCGTCGTCGTAGTTGTAGGGGCGGCGGAAGATGCGGGCTCGGTCGTCGGTGACGTGGGCGCGACGGATGTGGGCCTGGTCGGCGATGACGGGGAAACCGAGCTCGTTCTTCGCGTCGAAGTCCGGCAGGTCCTTCTCGGCCTTGCCGGTGAGCGGGGCGCCGGTGGCCAGGCGCCGGCCGACGGTGAACTCCCTGGCCTTCGTGTCGGCGGCGTCCCAGGTCTCCAGCTCGATGCGGACACGGCGCAGGACGAGGGTCGTGCCGCCGTCCTTGAGCCACGCGGGGCCCGAGTCGGTCCACACGGCCCCGGCGAAGACGTCGCCGCCGGGGGCCGGGTTGGCGGTGCCGTCCAGCTGGCCCATGAGGTTGCGCTGGGTCACGCCGTCGTCCTCGACTCCGCGCCCGCGGCGGAACCCGCGCTGTGCCCAGCGCAGCCGGGCGAAGCTGCGGGCGTCCTTGATGAGCATCCGCTGGGCGTGCGCGACGGTGAGCGGGTCGTCGGCGCAGATCTGGACCAGCAGGTCGCCGCCGCAGAAGCGGTCCTGGAGCCGGTCGATGGAGAAGCGGGGCAGCGGCGCGAGCGACGCGGGCCGCTGGTGCTCCAGTCCGGCTGCCGTGAACAGGCCCGGACCGAAGCCGAACGTGACCGTCAACCGGGCCGGCAGCGCCGCCAGTTCGCCTTCGGTGTCGGCGAGCGCGGGCTCACCCCGGGTCAGCCGTGCGGCGTCGTCGGTGAGCAGCCGCATCATCCGGCCCAGTGCCGCGCGGTCCACGCCCTTGGCCAGGTCGAAGCCGAGGAACACGGCGTGCGCCTGGGCCGGGGTGGCGATCCCCGCCTGGTGACGACCGTGGAACGCGATCCGCTGCGTGCCGTAGGCCGGGGCCTGCTGCCGCGACGCGGCGGGGGCGGAGCCGGCGGAGCCGTCGCCGTCGGTTGCCGCGACGCCGATCCCGGCTCCGGCCAGGGCCCCGCCGACGGTGAGCGCGCCGCCCGCCAGCAGCCGGCGGCGGCTGACCGCGCCCGCGCCGGCACCGTCGGCCGGGGAGACGGTGGTGTCGTCCATGGCGGGGGTCAGCCCTTCTTCATGCCGGGGCTGTAGTTCTCCTTGCCGCCCGCGAACGCCTTGGCGACCGCGGTGAAGCGCAGGCTCCGGCCGTCCTCGAACGTGAGGGTGACGGTGACCTCGTCGCCCGGCTTCACCTCCTTGGCCAGGCCCATCAGCATCAGGTGGTCGGCGCCGGGCTGCAGTTGGTGGGTGCCGTGGGCCGGGACGGTGAAGCCGCCCTCCTTCGGGCGCATCACCATCTTGCCGTCCACGTCGGCGACTTCGTGCAGTTCCGTCTTCTTCGCCGCGGTCGAGGTCGCGGACACGACCGTGACCTTGCTGCCGGTGGTGTTGAGGAGGGTGCCGAAGACGGCCGTCATGGCGGAGCCGGAGGCCTTCACCCACGGGTCCTTCACCGTCAGCGCGGCCGCCGGGGTCGCCGCGGCCTTGGTGGAGGCCTTGGCGGAGGCGCTCGCGTCGGAGGACGACGACCCGCTCGTGCCGCAGCCGGCGAGGGCGGTGAGGCATACGGCCGTGGCCGCCGTGGCCGCTGCGAGGGCACGCAGGCGGGCGGCGCGGGCCACCGGCGTGGTCTTGGGGGTGATGGTGTGCATGGTGTCTGTGCCTCCGGCTCGGTTGCGGCGTCACTCCCGCAGTCACACAGGGAGTCGGGCCGCGTCGGCGGCGAGTTCCCGGGCGGTGTGTGACGTGTTCCGCACACGGCGCGGGGCGGAAAGCGGTGCCGGCCGGGAACTCGTCGGGGGCCGGATCCGACGTACTGGGATGTGAAGCGCCGAAGCCTCCTCGTAGAACCCAGAGCTGTGCCGCTCGTCGTCACGGTCCTGCTGCTGGCCGTGGTGTCGGTCCTGTGGCCGGCCGCGCCGGCGTGGGCGCACGCGCGGCTGCTCGACTCCAGCCCGGCGGCCGGGTCCGTGACGGCGAAGGCGCCCACGGTGATCACGCTGAGTTTCGACGGTCCGGTGAAGCAGCCGTACACCGCGGTCGTGGTCACCGGTCCGGACGGGGCGTCGTACGGCGACGGCGTGCCGAGCGTGCTGGACGGCGACGTACGGCAGAAGGTGGGGCCCCTGCCGACGGGCCGGATCCAGGTGACCTGGCGGACCGTCGCGGCGGACGGAGCCCCGCTCCAGGGCCGCTTCGCCTTCACCAGCACGGACGCGTCGGCCGCTGCGGCCGCCCGGCCCGGGCCCACGCCGGCCGCTTCCACATCCACCCCCACGGCGTCGTCCTCGTCGGCGCGACCGGTGGCCTCCGCGGGTTCCGGAGCCGCCGCCGACTGGCCGTGGTGGGTGGCGGGCGGTGTGCTGGTCGCGTCGGCGGCGGCGTTCATGGCCGTCGGCGCCCGGCGCTCCGCGCCGCGGCCCACGACACGGCCGACCGACCGGCGTCCTTGAGAAGTCCTTACCGTGAACGGTTAGCATCGCGCCCGGTGTCGTCGGCGGCCGGGACGGAGTGGGACATGGCGGACACGGGGGCGTCGGGGATCGCGGTCGCCGTCGTGACCATGGGCAACCGGCCCGCCGAGGTCGAGGCGCTGCTGGAGTCCGTGGCCAAGCAGGACCTGGCGCCTACGCGGATCGTGGTCGTCGGCAACGGCTGCCCGTTGCCCGACTACGACGCGCGCCTGGCGTTGCCCGGCGAGGTCACCCTGCTCGAACTGGACGAGAACCTCGGCTGCCCCGGCGGGCGGAACGCGGCCCTGCGCGCGCTGCGCGAGTTCGGCGACGTCGACGTCGTCGTCGAGTTGGACGACGACGGTCTGCTGGTGGACGCCGGTGTGCTGCGGCGCGTGCGGGAGTTGTTCGACGCCGACCCGCGGCTCGGGATCGTCGGCTTCCGCATCGCGGACGAGAACGGGGAGACGCAGCAGCGGCACGTGCCGCGGGTGGGCTCCTCCGACCCGATGCGCGGCGGGTACGTCACCCACTTCCTCGGCGGCGGGCACGCGCTGCGTACGACGATGCTGGACGAAGTGGGGGACTGGCCCGCCGAGTTCTTCTTCGCGCACGAGGAGACCGACCTCGCCTGGCGGGCCGCCGACGCGGGGTGGCGGATCCTGTACGCGCCCGAACTGCTGCTGCGGCACCCGAAGACCTCGCCGGCCCGGCACGCCATCTACTACCGCGTCAACGCGCGGAACCGGGTGTGGCTCGTGCGGCGCCGGCTGCCGCTCGTCCTCGTCCCCGTCCACCTGGGGATCTGGGTGCTGCTGACCCTGGCACGGACCCGGTCGTGGGCCGGGCTGCGCGCCTGGTTCGGCGGGTTCGTGGAAGGGCTGCGGGAACCGGCCGGTGAGCGGCGGCCCATGCGGTGGCGGACGGTGTGGCGGCTCACCCGGCTGGGTCGGCCGCCGGTCATCTGACCGGGGTGACTGACAGTCACTTGGCGTCGCCGTAGCACTCCACCACCGCCGTCGTGAAAGGGAACCGGACCGGCGTCTCGCCGAACGTGAGCCGTCCGGCCAGGTCCGCCGCCTCCCGGATCGCCGTCACGACCGCCTCGGCCTCCTCCTCGGGGCAGTGCACGATCACCTCGTCGTGCTGGAAGAAGACCAGCTCGGCCGCCATGTCCGCGCAGGCCTGCCGCAGCGCGGCGAGCAGCAGCAGCGCCCAGTCGGCGGCGCTGCCCTGGACGACGAAGTTGCGGGCGAAGCGGCCCCGGGCGCGGGCGTCGCCTGAGGAGTGACCCGGAGCCCACTGCCGTCCCTCGGGTTCGTCCTCACCGACGGGGATGCCCGCCTCCTCCGCCGCGTCCCCGCCCGCCCCGGCCGCGGGCGGGCAGGTCCGCCCCAGCCAGGTCCGCACGAGCCGGCCCTCCTCGCCCGCGCGGGCCGCGTCGTCGACGTACGCCACCGCCCGGGGGAAGCGGCGTCTGAGCGCGGCGAGGTTCTTCAGGCCGTCGCCGGAGGTCTGGCCGTAGACCGCGCCGAGGACGGCGAGTTTGGCCTGCGCGCGGTCGCCGGAGAACGCCCGGTCGGAGACGGACTGGTACAGGTCCCCGTCGCGTCCGGCGACCTCCATCAGCGCCGGGTCGCGTGAGATGGCGGCGAGCACCCGCGGCTCCATCTGGTCGGCGTCGGCGACGACCAGTCGCCAGCCGGGGTCGGCGACCACGGCACGCCGGATGACCCTGGGGATCTGCAGCCCGCCTCCGCCGTGGGTGACCCAGCGTCCGGTGACCGTGCCGCCCGCGAGGAACTCGGGACGGAACCGCCCGTCGCGCACCCAGTCCTGCAGCCAGGACCAGCCGTGGGCGACCCAGATCCGGTACAGCTTCTTGTATTCCAGCAGCGGTTTCACGGCCGGATGGTCGACGGACTCGAGCTCGTGGCGGCGGGTGGATCTGACCTTGACGCCGGCCCGGGCGAAGGCCTTGACGACGTCCGCGGGCAGGTCGGGGCGGACGCGGCGGCCGAACGCGGCGGACACCTGGTCGGCCAGCTCGGCCAGCCGCCGGGGCTCGCCGCCGCCCGCGTACCGCTCGCCGAGCAGTTCGTGCAGCATCCGGCGGTGCACCTCGGCGCTCCACGGCAGTCCGGCCCGGTTCATCTCGGCGGCGACCAGCATGCCCGCCGACTCGGCCGCGGTCAGCAGCCGCATCCGGTCGGGGTGCGCCGCCGCCTCGTGCCGGCGCTGCTGCCCGGCGTACACCTCGGCGAGGTCGGCCAGCGGGAGGCGGACGGACTGCGGCTCGAAGAGGGGGGACTGGGCGCCCGGCTCGGCGGAGCGCTGCGGCGGATCGGGGGGTACGGGGCCGCCGCGCAGCCGGGCCAGGGCGGCGGCCGCCGAGCGGGGTTCGCCGTATCTCCCCTCGTGGCCGAGGAGGAGGGTCTCGGCGTCCTCGACGTCGTAGCACCGCTTCACGCGCACGCCGGCGGCGAGCAGGCGCGGGTAGACCTCGGCGGTGGACCGCCACACCCACCGCGTGACCTCGGGCCGCTCCCGCACGGCCCGCGCGAGGTCCGCCTCCCTGCGCACCGGCCCGGCGGGCAGCCCGCCGGGACCGAGGGGGGCGACCTCCGCGCCGCCGTCCTCGGTCGGAGCGAGCGCCCACCGGTCGGTCATGCCTGCGAGTGTCGCAGGCGGGTCTGACAACGCGGATCCGACGAGCCGGGGCGAGCACAGGGCGGGGCCGGCGAGGCGGGCGGACGACGCGGGCTCTCGCCGGCGTGCCGGCCCGTTGTTTCGGGCGGTCCCGGGCGGTCCCGTTCGGCTCAGCTCGTCTCCTTCGGGGCCTGCGCGTACTGCGCGAGCGCCTTCGCGACCTCGGCCTCCACCGCCGGCTTCCCGATGCCGAGGTCCGCCGGCACGCCCGTGCCGTTCTCGAACTCCGGCAACGCCAGCAGGATGTGCTCGGTGCCGACGTAGTTGTGGCCGAGGCGAAGGGCCTCGCGGAAGGTGAGCCCCAGCACCTTCTTGGCGGCGGAGCCGTAGGGGATGAGATCCGGGACCCCTTCGGCGGCGGACGGGAGGGCGGGCGGTCGTCGCCTGCCGCACGGCGTCGAGCGGCACGCCCGGTGCCGTGATCGCCTTGGCCGCGAGTCCCTCCGGCTCGGCCAGCAGGCCGAGGAGCAGGTGCCCGGGGCGGCCATCACCGCGTTGCGGGCGCGCGTGCGCGCGTGCGCCGGAGAACCGCGGGGGCAGTGGGCTTGTCAGTGGGGCGTGTCAGGATCGAGGGGTGAGCAGCACGACCACCGGCACTGTCGACCGCGCCTTCCGGGCCGCCCTGTACGACGACAGCGACGCCGCCCTCGACACGGGCGCGTCGGTGCTCGCCGCCGACCCCGCGGCGGACGCCGAACTCGAACGCCGGGGAAGGGGGTTCGTTGCGGCGGCCTGGCAGCGCGGGTGGCAGCCCGCCGACGTCGTACGGATCGTGCGCCGCGAACTGGACGACGTTCACGTACGCCTGGTGTCGTCGCTGATCCGTGCGCAGGCGCCGGACGACCGCCCGCGCGGTCCGCGTTGGGCCGCGCAGTTGGAGGACTTGGCCGCCGAAGCAGCCGAAGCGGGTGAAGCGGGCGAAACAGCCGAAGCGGTCGGCTCCGTCGACGCCGCCGGGCCGGGCGGGGCCCTCCGTCCTCCGCCCCGCACCGACCGCTTCTCGCACGCCACCGCGCTGCTGGAGCTGTACCGCCTGCTGCTGCGCCTGCCCGCACTCGAACCGCTCGACGAGCGGGAGCCCGCCGCCCGGCAGTCCCGGCCCGAGTCCCGGATGCTGGCGCGCGTCCGCGCGTTGCTCGCCAAGGCGGAGGCGACGGCCTTTCCGGAGGAGGCCGAAGCGCTCACCGCCAAGGCGCAGGAGCTCACGGCCCGCTACAGCCTCGACGAGGCGCTGCTGTCGGCGGCGGCGCCCGCCGGGGACGCCCCCGGCGCCTGCCGCGTCGGTGTCGAGCCGCCGTACGAGCAGGCCAAGGCGGTGCTGCTGGACGCGGTCGCCACGGCCAACCACTGCCGTGCCGTGTGGAACGAGGCGTTCGGCTTCTCCACCGTGGTCGGCTTCGAGGCCGACCTGGAGGCGGTCGAGCTGCTGTTCACCTCGCTGCTGGTGCAGGCCCAGTCGGCGATGACGAAGGCGGAGGCGGCCCAGCGCAGGGGCGGCCGCAAACGCACCAAGACCTTCCGCCAGTCCTTCCTCGCGGCCTACGCCCACCGCATGGGCACCCGCCTCGCGGCGGCCGCCGGGACCCAGGTGACCGACGACCTGCTCCCCGTCCTGGCCTCGCGCGAGGTCGCGGTCGGCGACCGGCTGGACCGGATGTTCCCGGAGACGACCACGACCCGGCTGCGCGGAGTCGGCGACGAGGCCGGCTGGACGGAGGGCACCGAGGCCGCGGACCGGGCGCGGGTGACGGACCGGCCGCGGCTGCCGTGAGGCGGGACGTCAGCCGTCGGCTTGCTGTCAGTCGCCGGCCTGCTGGAAACCGGTCACCGAGGCGTCCGGCCCGCCCGCGTCGCCCTTGACCGCGACGTCGCCGTACGACCAGGTGAAACTGTGGTCGGCGGAGGAGCCGGGGAGGGTGAACGTCGCGGTCTTCACCGGCAGGCTCTTGGCGCCGCCCGCCTCGCCGCGCACGTAGGTGAGGGTGAAGGATGCGGTCGAGCCCTTGGCGAGGGTGAGCTTCCCTCCCTTGGCGGCCTGGTCCGACGGCACCGCGGCGGAGGTGTTCCCGGCATGCAGGCCGACGCCGGGGAAGCCCGCCAGCGTGCACTCGGTGCCGCGGTTGGTGAGCGTGACGGTGACGTTGCCGGTGTCTCCGGCGGCCGGGGCGGGGCTGGCGGCAACCTGCACGCCGAGGCCGTCGAGCGTGCAGGCGCCGCCGGCCTTCGGTGTGCCCTTGTCGCCGCCGTCGCTCCCGCCGTCGTCGCAGGCGGTCAGCAGCAGGGCCGCGGCGAGAGCGGCGACGGTGATCGGGGTGGCGCGCATGTGGGTCCTTCGGTGCTCAGGGGGCGTGATGGTGCTTCGGGGCGGCGTGACGCCGGTGATCGCGTCCAAGGATCATCGCCCACGAGCCCACGAGCCCACGAGCCCACGAGCCCACGAGCCCACGAGCCCGCGAGCCCGCGAGCCCACGACCACGAGCTGGTTGCCCGGGCGCCCTACGACCCGAGAGTTGCCGTCGGCAGACCCGAAGGCAGCGTGCCGCCCTCCGACTTGGTGTACGTCTCCTGGCCGAGACCACCCGACCAGGTGATCTTCAGTGACGTCTTGTTGACGGAGTCGACCGTCCCCGTCGCCCGGTCCTTGCTGCCGTCCGTGCAAGTGAGCCGGATCGTCCGCGCGCCGGACTCCTTGCCCGCGGTGCCGCTGCACACCGTCCCGCCGGTCGAGAACAGCCCGGCCTGCCGGCCGTTGACCACCAGCGCCACGGCCTTGCCGCCGGTCGTGGCCAGCCAACTGCCCTGCAGTTCGTCGGACGTGGCCGTCGTCCCGCCGCTGCCGCCTCCGGTGTCCGCGGTGGCCGTGGCGGACGCGGACGCGCCCGAAGTGGACGAGGAGTCGTCCGAGGAGTCGCCGTCGCCGCCGCACGCGGTCAGCGTGAGCACGCCCACCAGCCCCGCGGCCGCTGCCGCGATCCGCACCGGCGACACCGGCCGGCGTGACACCGTGCGCGACGAACGCGGGAAGCGCGAGAAGATCGCCGAAGTCACTGCAAGCTCCAAGCTGTAGCGGGTTGGCCCGAACGCCCGCAGCAAGCTACCAGTGCAGGCCGCCCCCGCCATGGGGAGCGGCTGTGAGATTTCCGGGATCGCGGGATTCCCGGCGCCTCCCCGCGTCTCCCCGCGTCTCCCCGCTCTTCGAGCGGTCGCGCGAACCCGTCACGTGGACGCTGGAACAGGAAGGCCCCGGCGAGCGTCTCTTCCTAGTACACGAGGAACGCGGGTGCGCGCGAAGCGCGGCCCCGACGACCCGCACGCACGACGGGACAGGTCACGGGCGGGGACCGAGACCGCAGGTGATGGGAATCCCGGACGGTGCGCTGGATCAGAGGGACCACCGCGCAGGGCGCATCTGTAACCGCGGCAGCACCCCTCGTGCACGTGCATCTGCTCGCGCAGCTGCACGTGAACGCAGCTATGATCCGGATCAGTTGACCACTGCATCTTCGGCCCCAAAGGCCACGGCACCACCAGGAGCAACCTGTGGACCAGGACGTGTACAACGGCATGGCGGCCACACAGCTGGACGGGGTGGCCTGGCAGAAGAGCCGGCACAGCAACTCGCAGGGCTCCTGTGTGGAGTTCGCGCGGCTGCCCGGCGGCGACGTGGCAGTGCGCAACTCGCGCTTCCCCGAAGGGCCCGCGCTCGTCTACACGCGCGCGGAGATCGAGGCGATGCTGCTCGGGGTCAAGGACGGCGAGTTCGACCACCTGATCGTCGGCTGACCGCCACGGGATTCCGTGGCGCCCGCGGCACCCACAACGCCCGCGGCGCCCGCAGCCCCTGCGGCACCCACAACGCCCGCCGCACCCGCCGCACCCACAGCGCCCGGTACCGCCCGGCGTGACCCGTAGTGATCGGTGCGTCACCCTCCGCCACGCGCGTAGAACCGCGGCGTCAGAAGACGCCGCGGTCCGTCATGCGCCGCGCCGCCGGTATGGCGGGTGCTGCGGGCGCCGCGGGTGGTGCCGGCGACAGCATGAACAGCGCCCAGACGACTTTGCCGCCGAACGCGCCCGCCAGCGGGTGCCAGCCCCAGCCGTCGGCGAAGGATTCGACGAGGAGCAGCCCACGGCCCGACTCCGCGGAGAAGTCGTCCGCGTCGCCGGCCACCGGGGTGCCGTCGCTGAGGTCGCGCACCGCGCACACCAGCCGTCCGGACCACCGCATCAGGTGCAACCGCACCGGCGCGTGCTGTCCCGACGCGCTTGCCGCACCCGTGCCCGCCACCGCACCCGCCCCCTCCGGCAGCGCGTGCCGCAGAGCGTTGGTCACCAGTTCCGAGACCACCAGGCAGACGTCGTCGTAACGGTCGCCGGCGCCCCATTGGTCGAGTGTCGCGCGGGTGAACCGCCGTGCCTCGCGCACCGCTTCGTAGCGGGCGGGCAGGGCGCAGGAGGCGGCGTCGGACGCGGCCGCGGGATCCAGCGGCGGAAGGCCCTGCCGTAACGGCTCGAGCATGGTCGATCCATTCGTCCCCATGCGAGGCACTCCCGGGATTTCGCGGTCGTTGCGATGCAGCGGTGGCGCGAGTCCATGGTTTCGGATGCGCAGGGCAGATGCAAGGGCAGATGCACGTGCACGTGACCGAATTGGATGCCCACGTACCGCTTACTGGCCATTTTTTCCGTCACCTTCCCTCCCTTCCCTTGCCACAACCTTCCTCCTTCCTGCGCAGAATCTCTGGGTTCCTTCCGTCTCTGTAATCGGACGAGTACTGCTCGGAGTGTTTTAGTGGCAGACTGCGGCCCCTGAACACGGTTGGGGAGGCTGGCGAAAGTGAGCGCGGGAGAGCCCGGATCGGTGGTGCGGCGCATGCTGCTCGGCTCGCAACTCAGGCGGCTGCGTGAGTCCAGGGGGATCACGCGGGAGCAGGCGGGGTACTCGATCCGCGCCTCGGAGTCGAAGATCAGCCGGATGGAGCTGGGCCGGGTGAGCTTCAAGACGAGGGACGTGGAAGACCTGCTGACGCTGTACGGCATCACGGACGAGACGGAGCGCACCTCGCTGCTCTCCCTCGCCCGGGAGGCCAACGTCGCGGGCTGGTGGCACAGTTACTCGGACGTGCTGCCGAGCTGGTTCCCCACCTATGTGGGGCTGGAGGGCGCGGCGTCCCTGATCCGCGCCTACGAGGTGCAGTTCGTGCACGGGCTGCTGCAGACCGAGGCGTACGCCCGGGCGGTCGTCGGACGCGGCATGCGGGGCGCGAGCGAGGCCGACATCGAGAAGCGGGTGGCGCTGCGCCTGGAGCGGCAGAAGTACCTGGTCGCCGAGAACGCCCCCGAGTTCCACGTCGTGCTCGACGAGGCCGCCCTGCGCCGCCCCTACGGCGACCGCGAGGTGATGCGCGGTCAGCTCCAGCACCTGATCGAGATCTCCGAACAGCCCAACGTGCGGCTGCAGATCATGCCGTTCGGCTTCGGCGGTCACTCGGGCGAGAGCGGCGCGTTCACGATCCTGTCCTTCCCCGAGTCGGACCTGTCGGACGTGGTCTACCTCGAGCAGCTCACCAGCGCGCTCTATCTGGACAAGACCGAGGACGTCACCCAGTACGAGAGGGCCCTCAAGGAGCTCCAGCAGGACAGTCCCGGACCCGGCGAGAGCCGTGATCTTCTCCGGGGTCTCCTCCAACTCTCTTGAAACATAAGTACGATGACGTGTGATCAGACCGTGATGGAGATCTGTCGAAGATCTGGTGTCTGCTAGTGATTGAGGGATCACATGTCGTCCTGCTTCAACGACCTGGCTCAGCAGTACATCGACGGTGAGTGGCGTCCGGGAACCGGTTCCTGGGACATCATCGACTTCAACCCGTACGACGGCGAGAAGCTCGCGTCGATCACGATCGCCACGGTCGACGAGGTCGACGAGGCGTACCGGGCGGCGGCCCGCGCCCAGAAGCAGTGGGCCGCTACCAACCCGTACGCGCGCCGTGCGGTCTTCGAGAAGGCGCTCGCGCTGATCGAGGAACGCCAGCAGGAGATCACCGAGGTGATCATCGCCGAGCTCGGCGGCACCCACCTGAAGGCCGGCTTCGAACTGCACCTCGCCAAGGAGTTCCTGCGCGAGTCGATCCACCTGGCGCTGCGCCCCGAGGGCAAGATCCTCCCCTCGCCGGTCGACGGCAAGGAGAACCGCCTCTACCGGGAGCCGGTCGGCGTCGTCGGCGTGATCAGCCCCTTCAACTTCCCGTTCCTGCTGTCCCTCAAGTCGGTCGCGCCGGCCCTCGCGCTCGGCAACGGCGTGGTGCTCAAGCCGCATCAGAACACCCCGGTCGTCGGCGGCTCCCTGGTCGCGAAGATCTTCGAGGACGCGGGCCTGCCGGCCGGCCTGCTCAACGTCGTCATCACCGACATCGCGGAGATCGGCGACGCCTTCATCGAGCACCCGATCCCGAAGGTCATCTCCTTCACCGGCTCCGACAAGGTCGGCCGCCACGTGGCCACCGTCTGCGCCGCGCAGTTCAAGCGCACGGTCCTCGAACTCGGCGGCAACAGCGCCATCGTGGTCCTCGACGACGCCGACCTCGACTACGCGGTCGACGCCGCCGTCTTCAGCCGGTACGTCCACCAGGGCCAGGTCTGCATGGCCGCCAACCGCGTGCTGGTCGACCGTTCGATCTACGAGGACTTCACCGAGAAGTTCGTGGCCAAGGTCAAGAGCCTCAAGGTCGGCGACCCGCGCGACCCGGAGACCGTCATCGGCCCGGTGATCAACTCCTCGCAGGCGGAGGCGCTTTCGGCGGTCGTGACGCAGGCGATCCAGGAGGGCGGGACGGCCTGGTCGCACGGCACGACCACGGGCAACCTGGTCACGCCGACCGTCCTGCTCGACGTACCCCTCGACTCGGCCCTGCTCCGGCAGGAGGTCTTCGGGCCCATCGCCTTCCTCATCCCCTTCGACGGCGAGGAGGAGGCGGTGCGCATCGTCAACGACACGCCGTACGGTCTGAGCGGCGCCGTGCACACCGGTGACGTCGAGCGGGGCGTGGCCTTCGCCAGGCAGATCGACACCGGCATGTTCCACGTGAACGACGGCACCGTGCACGACGAGCCGCTCGTCCCCTTCGGCGGCGAGAAGAACTCGGGCGTCGGCCGGCTCAACGGCGAGACGACCCTGGACGCCTTCACCACGCTGAAGTGGATCTCGGTGCAGCACGGGCGCAGCCGCTTCCCGTTCTGACCCCTCCCTTCGGGTGTTCCTCCCAGCCACGGGCCCTTGCGGACAGAACCTGACCGCAAGGGCCCGTAGCTTCGTCGGTGTCAGGGGAAAGTCCCCGGCACCGACGAAAGGCGGCGGTCATGGTCACTCACGTGCGAGCCGAGACGCGGGGCGACGAGCGCGGGGCGCTCCTGGCCTTCCTCGCCGAACAGCGCGGCGGCATCCGGCGGGCGGTACTGGGGCTGACCGAGGAGCAGGCCGCGAGCCGGCCCAGCGCCAGCGAGCTGTCCCTGGGCGGGCTGGTCAAGCACGTCGCCGAGGTCGAGCAGTACTGGACCGCCCTCGCCAAGGGCGAACCGCCGGCGGTCAAGCGGGACGAGTCGAACTGGGACGAGTGCTTCCGGTTGGCCGACGGCGAGACCCTCGCCTCCCAACTGGCCTACTGGGAGCAGGTCGCCGCCGAGACGGAGGCGTTCATCCGGTCCGCCCCGAGTCTCGACGACACCTTCCCGCTGCCGAACGCCCCCTGGTTCCCGCCGGACGAGGCCGTCTCGCTGCGCTGGCTGTGCCTGCACCTGATCCGCGAGACGGCCCGGCACGCCGGCCACGCCGACATCATCCGCGAGTCGCTGGACGGCAAGACGGCGTTCGAGCTGGTCACCCTCGCCGGAGACTGAGGCCGTCGGACGGGGGCGGGGCCTTGGGGCCTAGTGATGGAACCCGGTGGCCGCCTGCCTGTCCCGGGTCACGGGATGCCGCTGCCGCCGCAGTTCCGGCAGCAGCCGGGTCAGGTCCTCCATGAACAGGTCGGCGAGGTCGGCGGAGAAGCCGTTGCGGCACACGATCCGCAGCACGGACAGGTCCTCGCGGTTCGGCGGGAAGGTGTACGCCGGCACCAGCCAGCCGCGCTCGCGCAGCCGCCGGGAGACGTCGAAGACGTCGAACGCGTCGACGTCCGGGGCCGTCGTGAAGGCGAAGACGGGCAGCTGGTCGCCCCGGGTCAGCAACTGGAAGTCGCCGAGCGCGTCCACCCGCTCGGCGACGCTCCGGGCCACGTCCCGGGTGGTCTGCTGCACCGCCCGGAACCCCTCGCGGCCCAGCCGCAGGAACGTGTAGTACTGCGCGGCCACCTGGGCGCCGGGGCGGGAGAAGTTCAGGGCGAAGGTGGGCATGTCGCCGCCCAGGTAGTTGACGTGGAAGACGAGTTCGTCCGGGAGCGCCTCCTTGTCGCGCCACAGCGCCCAGCCGACGCCCGGGTAGACCAGGCCGTACTTGTGCCCCGAGGTGTTGATGGACGCCACGCGCGGCAGGCGGAAGTCCCACACCAGGTCCTCGTCGAGGAAGGGCGCGATCATGGCGCCCGACGCGCCGTCGACGTGCACCGGGATGTCGAGGCCGGTGCGCTCCTGGAGGTCGTCGAGCGCGGAGCACAGGTCGGCGATCGGCTCGTAGGACCCGTCGAAGGTGGAGCCCAGGATGCCGACGACCCCGATGGTGTTCTCGTCGCACAGCTCCGCCGCGGCCTGCGGGTCGATGTGGAAGCGGTCGCCGTCCATGGGCACCTGACGCGCCTCCACCTCCCAGAAGTTGCAGAACTTGTCCCAGCAGACCTGGACGTTGACCCCCATGACGAGGTTGGGGCGGGCCTCCCGTGAGGGGTAGCGGTCTGCGTTGCGCCGCGCCCAGCGCCGCTTGAGCGCCATCCCGGCCAGCATGCACGCCTCGCTCGACCCGGTCGTCGAACAGCCCACGGCCGCCGCCGGGTCGGGCGCGTTCCACAGGTCGGCGAGCATCGACACACAGCGCCGTTCCAGCTCGGCGGTGCGCGGGTACTCGTCCTTGTCGATCATGTTCTTGTCCCGGCAGTCCGACATCAGCACGCCGGCCTGCGGTTCCATCCAGGTGGTGACGAAGGTGGCCAGGTTCAGCCGCGCGTTGCCGTCCAGCATCAGCTCGTCGTGCACCAGCTGGTACGCCGTCGACGGCGACAGCGGGGTGTCCGGCAGCCGGTGCCTGGGCGGGGCGTCCGTCATGCCGCCGACCGGGTTGGCCTCCCCGTAGAAGGGGTTGACGGACATCGGACGCTCGTCGGGCTTGCCGGGACCTCGGTGGAGCGGCATGGGCGTGTCTCCAGACAGTCGGGTCGGACGACCGGGGGCGCGTGGTCGCGCCCCCGCACAGCTAGTTGGGCACCGCCGGATCACCATAAGCAGACCGGGCGGATGCGGCGGGCGAAGCACCGCGGGGCGTAACGGGCGCCGCGGCCGGGAGGACCGGAGAACCGACTTGGAGGACGGGAGAACCGACTTGCACCTCACGTGGCGTGAGGCCGCACGGTGGTGGCGTACCGAGAAGGGAGCGGAAGCGGTGAGCTACTCCGTGGGACAGGTCGCGGGCTTCGCCGGCGTCACGGTGCGCACCCTGCACCACTACGACGACATCGGCCTGCTCGTCCCGAGCGAACGCAGCCGAGCGGGCCACCGGCGCTACAGCGACGCCGACCTCGACCGGCTGCAGCAGATCCTGTTCTACCGGGAGCTCGGCTTCCCGCTCGACGAGGTCGCGGTCCTGCTCGACGACCTGGCCACCGGCAGAGGTGACCCGCGCGCGCACCTGCGCCGGCAGCACGAACTGCTGACCGCCCGGATCGAGAGGCTGCAGAAGATGGCCGCGGCCGTGGAGCACGCCATGGAGGCACGCACGATGGGCATCAACCTCACGCCCGAGGAACGGTTCGAGGTGTTCGGCGACAAGGACCCCGAGCAGTACGCCGAGGAGGCGGAGGCACGCTGGGGCGGCACCGCGCGGTACGCCGAGTCGCAGCGCCGGGCCGCCCGCTACACCAAGGAGGACTGGAAACGGCTGCAGGCAGAGGTCGACGACTGGAGCGAGCGCTACGCCGCCCTCATGGCCTCCGGCGAGCCCGCCACCGGTGAGGCGGCCATGGACCTGGCCGAGGAGCACCGCCGGCACATCTCCCGCTGGTATTACGAGTGCCCGTACGACATGCACCGCTGCCTGGGCGACATGTACGTCTCCGACGAGCGGTTCAAGGCGTTCTACGACGCCATGCGGCCGGGACTCGCCGAGCACCTCAGGGAGGCGATCACGGCGAACGCCGACCGCGCCACCCGGTGAAGCGCGGCTTCGGCCCCTGGTGAGCGGCGGCTCCGGCATCCGGTGAGCCGCGGCTTCGGCACCCGGTGAGCGGCGGCTTCGGCACCGGACGGAGTCGCCCCGGGGGCCCTCGGCTTTGTACCGGCTGTCGCACAGGGCATCCTGGAGGCACCGGTGGAACCCGGGGCGGACACATTGCGTTGGTAGCTTTGTGCGGCCGCACAAGGATGCCGTACCCGCCCACCCCTCAGGAGCCCGGAACCGTGACGACGCTGGCCCTCGGCCCGAACTGGCTGGATCCGAACTATCTGCTCGACACGTTCGGCATCTGGGGCCTGCTCCTCATCGTGTTCGCGGAATCGGGCCTGCTCATCGGGTTCTTCCTGCCCGGCGACTCGCTGCTGTTCACCTGCGGCCTGCTGATCACCGCGGGCACCCTGGACTTCCCGCTGTGGGCGGCCGTCGCGCTGATCTGCCTCGCGGCGGTGCTCGGCGACCAGGCTGGCTACCTCTTCGGCAAGAAGGTCGGCCCGTCCCTCTTCACCCGGCCGGACTCCCGCCTGTTCAAGCAGGAGAACGTCACCAAGGCGCACGAGTTCTTCGAGAAGTACGGCGCCAAGTCGCTGGTGCTGGCCCGGTTCGTCCCGATCGTGCGGACGTTCACGCCGATCATCGCGGGCGTCAGCGGCATGCGGTACCGCTCGTTCATCACGTTCAACGTCATCGGCGGCGTCATGTGGGGCGCCGGCGTGACGCTGCTGGGCTCCTGGCTCGGCAACGTGGGCTTCGTCCACAAGAACATCGAGGCGATCCTCATCCTGATCGTCCTCGTCTCGGTGATCCCGATCATCATCGAGTTCCTGCGGGCCCGCTCCAAGAACAAGAACGCCCGGCCCGAGCCCGCCGCCGCCCAGCAGCAGCCCCAGCCCCCGCTGATGGACGACGCGACCACCCAGCTGCGCCGCGTCCCGCCGACGGCGGACCGACAGCAGCAGGCCCAGCAGCAGCCGTACCGGGACCAGCCGTACCAGCAGGACTACGGACAGCAGCAGCCGTACCAGCAGGACTACGGCCAGGACTACGGCCAGGACTACGGGCAGCAGCCCTACGCCCAGCAGTACCCGCAGCAGACCTACCCGCCCCAGCAGCCCTACGGCGACCAGCGGGACCAGCAGCAGTACCCCTACAACGGCGGTTACTAGGAGAACGCGGCCGGACCCGGCGGCACTAGAAGCCCCGGGTCCGCTTCGCCGCCCGCCGCTTCTCCGCGGACCCGATCCGCAGGAACAGCCGGGAGATCTCCGACCCGAGGTTGACCCCGATGGCGATGGCCATGGCCAGCGAGGCCGCCGTGGCCAGCGACACCAGCCCCTTGTTCACGTCGTTCTGCGCGATCGCCAGCAGCCCGAAGTACGTCGCCGACCCCGGCAGCAGCGGCCCGATCGCCGCGGTCGTGTACGGCAGCGCCGAGGCGAACCGGTACCGCGACAGCAGCTGCCCGAACAGCCCCACCAGCCCGGCCGCGGCGGCCGTGGAGGCGACCGGGGACAGACCGCCGGCGTAGTGCATCGCGCCGTACACCGACCACGCCACCCCGCCGTTCAGGGTCACGGCGAGCACGGTGGACCGCTCCTGCTGCAGCAGCACCGCGAACGTCAGCGACAGCAGCATCGACGCGGTCAGCTGCCACAGCGGCCGCTCCTCGATGCTCAGGCCGGCGTCCGGGTTGAGCTTGGCGCCCAGGTTCACGCCGAAGTACAGGACGACCAGCACCCCGACGACGATGCCGACGAAGAGGTACATCACCTCCAGCAGGCGCGCGGAGGCGGTGATGTAGAAGCCGGTCAGGCCGTCCTGCACGCCCGCCACCAGCGCCCGTCCGGGCAGCAGCGCGAACAGTCCGCCGGTGATGACCGCGGACGCCTTCACGTCCACGTGGGCCACCGTCAGCGCGACGCCGATCGCGGCCGGCGGCATCGCGGCGACCGTGAACTGGTAGAACTCCGGCAGCCCCCGGCCCGCGCACAGCCATGCCAGCCGGTCGCCGAGCATCGCCCCGATCGCGGCCGCCACGAACACCGGCGCCCCGCCGCCGACCAGCACGGAGGCCGCCCCCGCCAGCAGCCCGCTCGCCGCCGTGAGCACCCAGGTCGGGTACGGGTGCCGGTTGCGGCGGATCTCCGCGAGCCGCCGGTAGGACTCCTCCAGCGAGATGTGCGTCACCGGGTCGCTGAGGTCGTCCACCAGCTGGAACACGGCCGCCAGCCGCGTGTAGTCGGTGGCCCTGCGGCGCACCGTGCGCGACGCGGTCACCGGGTCGTCCACCAGCGACGGCTGGTACGAGATCGACAGCAGCGTGAAGGTGACGTTCGGCTCGCAGCGGTCCAGGCCGTAGGACCGGCACACCGCGAACATCGCGGCCTCCACGTCCTCGGCGCCCTCGCCGCCCGCCAGCAGCAGCTCGCCGATGCGCAGGGTCAGGTCGAGCACGCGCGGGACGGCCGGACCGCCCTCCTCGGTCTTCGGGGGCGGCTCCGGCGCCGGACGCTCGGCCACCGGCATGCGCAGCATCGTGCGCATCCGGTCCTGCCAGGGCACGTCCTTGGTCAGGCTGACCACCGGGACACCGCCGGGCGGCGTGAACGCGGGCGGAGCGTGCCCCGCGCTGTAGGTGCGCGGCGGGCTGAAAGCCGACCCCTCGGCCTCCGCGCCGGACTGCTGCGGCACGTCCAGCCCTCGGGGCACGGCGAACTCGGACGTGGTCTCCGGCTCGCCTCCGCCTCTCGGCACGGCGAGCCCGCTGGGAATCGCGAACTCGGACGTCGTCTCGGCCTCGAACGTTCCCCTGACCTCGTCCGACAGCGGCTTGCGGCCCTCCGCTTCCGTCACGCACTGCTCCCGCTACGCACCTCCGGTACGCCCCAGTATGCGCACAGAGACGCCCGGAAACGCGGACGGGCCGCACGCGCGCGCGTGCGGCCCGGTTGTGCGCGGCGGGTCTCAGTGACCGCCCTGCTCCTTGAAGCGCTTGTAGGACCGCTCGATCTCGGCCTCGGCGTCGGTGCGGCCGACCCAGTTGGCGCCCTCCACCGACTTGCCGGGCTCGAGGTCCTTGTAGACCTCGAAGAAGTGCTGGATCTCCAGGCGGTCGAACTCGGAGACGTGGTGGATGTCACGCAGGTGCTCCACGCGCGGGTCCGTCGACGGCACGCACAGCAGCTTGTCGTCGCCGCCGGCCTCGTCCGTCATGCGGAACATGCCGATCGCGCGGCAGCGGATGAGGCAGCCCGGGAAGGTCGGCTCGTCCAGGATGACCAGCGCGTCCAGCGGGTCGCCGTCCTCGCCGAGGGTGTTCTCGACGAAGCCGTAGTCGGTCGGGTAGGCGGTCGAGGTGAAGAGCCGACGGTCCAGGCGGATCCGACCGGTCTCGTGGTCCACCTCGTACTTGTTCCGCGAACCCTTCGGAATCTCGATCGTGACGTCGAACTCCACCGGTGGCTCCTCCATGATCAGCACATAGTTCTGGTGGTTAAGTGTCCCTCACGCAGGTGTGTGATCGCGAAAGGGGCTGGTGGTCGTGCCCGAACTGAGGCCTTGGCGGGCCGCGAGACCGCATGTGGCGCGGATCGCGGGTGCCGTACGACCCCGTGTGGCACGGGCCGCCGGGACCGTACGACCGCGTCTGGCACGGGCGACGGACGCCGTACGGCCACGTCTCGCGCGGGCCGCGGACGCCGTGCGGCCGCGTCTGGCGCGGGCCGCGGACGCTGCGCGACCGCAGCTCGCTCGGATCACGAGGCCGGGCACCGGCAAGACCTGGCAGTACACCGCGGGCGCCGCCACCGCCGGTCTGGCGCTGACTGCCGCGGTGGTGACCGCCGCGGGCCCGTGGGACTCCACCGGTCAGCGTACGGCCGAGCGGGACCGGGCAGTCGCCCTGGAGCGCACGGGTGGCGCAGATCACGGGCGTCGTGACGATTCATCCGGTTCGTCCGATGAATCCGGATCGTTCGGTGCGGCCGACGGGGCGCCCCGCCCCGCCCCCAGCGCCGCCGCCGTCCTGACCGGCCTCGGCGGCGCCACGGGCCCCGCCGAGGCCGCCCCGCCCGCGAAGGCCCTCGCCGCGGTCCTGGACCCGCTCCTGGACGACCCCGCGCTCGGCCGCCGCCACAGCGCCGCGGTCGTCGACGTCGCCACCGGCGAGCGCCTCTACGGCGCCGGCGCCGACGACGCCCTCACCCCCGCCTCCACCACGAAGATCGCCACCGCCGTCGCCGCCCTGTCCGCGATGGGCGCCGACCACCGCCTCACCACCCGCGCCGCCCTGGAACCCGACACCGGGGAACTCGTCCTGGTCGGCGGCGGCGACCCCACCCTGACCGCCCGCGGAGGCGACTCCGGAGGCTGGGCGAGCCTGCGCACGCTCGCCGCGAAGACGGCCGCGGCCCTGAAGAAGCGCGACGTCCACCGCGTCACCCTCTCCTACGACACCACCCTGTACACCGGACCCGAAGTCCACCCGATCGGCGTCAACGACAACCTCGCCCGCGTCACCGCCCTGATGACCGACGAGGCCCGCACCGACGACTCCTCCAGCGGCCCCGCCCCCCGCGTCGCGGACCCCGCGGCGGACGCGGCCCGCGCCTTCGGCGCCCTCCTGGAGGACCACGGCATCAAGGCCACCTCTCCGGGACCCTCCAAGGCCACGAACCGCGCCGAGAACCTCGCCGCCGTGTCCTCGCCCCCGCTCTCCGCCCTGGTCGAGCGCATGCTGACCAACAGCGACAACGACATCGCCGAGGCCCTGGCCCGCCAGACGGCCGTCGCGACGGGCCGCCCGGCGAGCTTCGACGGCGGCGCCGCCGCGATCGCCGCCCGGCTCAAGGCGCTCGGACTGCCGGTCGGCAAGGCCGCCTTCCACGACGGCAGCGGCCTGGACCGCGCCGACCGCCTCACCGCCGGCCTGCTCACCGCCCTCCTGGCCGAGGCGGGCGACACCGGCCACCCCGAACTGCGCCCGGTCCTCACCGGCCTGCCCGTGGCCGGCTTCACCGGCACCCTGAGCAGCCGCTACACGGACGGCGCGGCAGGCGTCGTACGGGCCAAGACGGGCACGCTGACCGGCGTGAACACCCTCGCCGGGACCGTCGTCGACCGCGACGGCCGCCTGCTGTCCTTCGCGTTCCTGGCCTCGGACACGGTCAGCGCGACGGCGGCCCAGACGGCCCTCGACCGAACGGCCACGGCGCTGGCGGCCTGCGGCTGCGGTTGACGGCCGGGCGGCCTGGTGGGCTGTGCCTGCGCCTGCGCCTGCGCCTGCGCCTGCGCCTGTGCCTGTGCCTGTGCCTGTGCCTTGGCTGTGGTGGTGGCGGCCGGGCAGTCGGGCGGGCCGGCCTCCGCGCCTCCGCTGCCGTCGACGGCCGGGCGCCCCGGTGGGCCGTCCCCGCGCCTCCGCGCCCTGCCCGCGGCGGGGACGCTCACGTACCGTTGACGCATGACGAGCATCGGTGGTGCTGCTTCTTCTGGGATGGTCGACTGGAACCTCGCGGTGGCGACCGCGACCCGGCTCGTACGGCCGGGCCCCGACGTCAGCCGCGACGAGGCCCGGGCCGTCGTCGCGGAGCTGCGCCGGCACGCCAAGTCCTCGGAGGAGCACGTCCGGGCGTTCACCCGGATGGGCACCGAGGAGATCCACGACACGCCTGTCCTCGTCGTCGACCGGCCAGGCTGGGTCCGGGCGAACGTCGCCGGGTTCCGGGAGATCCTCAAACCGCTGCTCGACAAGATGGAGGCGCGGCGCGGCAACAGTCCGGCGGGCGCGGTCCTCGGCGCCGTCGGCGGCAAGGTCACCGGCGTCGAACTCGGGATGCTGCTGTCCTTCCTGGCCTCCCGCGTCCTCGGCCAGTACGAGACCTTCGCCCCGGCCACCCGCGACCTGCCCGCCGGCGGGAACGGCGGCGGCCGGCTGCTGCTCGTCGCCCCCAACATCGTCCACGTCGAACGCGAACTCGACGTCGAGCCGCACGACTTCCGCCTGTGGGTGTGCCTGCACGAGGAGACGCACCGCACACAGTTCAGCGCGGTGCCGTGGCTGCGGGACCACCTCGAGGGCGAGATCCAGTCGTTCCTGGCCGAGACCGACGTCGACCCGGTGACGGTCCTGGAACGCGTCCGGGACGCCGCCCAGTCGCTCGTCGGCGGCCGCCCCGAGGGCGAGGAGGACGACGGCGGACGGTCCTTCGTGGAACTCGTCCAGACCCCGGCCCAGCGCGAGATCCTCGGCCGCCTCACCGCCGTGATGTCCCTGCTGGAGGGCCACGCCGACTTCGTGATGGACGGCGTCGGCCCGGACGTCGTGCCGACCGTCGCGGAGATCCGCGAGAAGTTCCAGCAGCGCCGCGCCAAGGGCGCCTCCCGGCTGGACATGGCCCTGCGCAAGCTGCTGGGTCTGGACGCCAAACTCCGGCAGTACCGGGACGGCGAACGCTTCGTGCGGGCCGTCGTCGACCAGGTCGGGGTGGACGGCTTCAACCGCGTGTGGACCTCGCCCAACACCCTGCCGACCAAGGCGGAGATCGCCGCCCCGGCGGACTGGGTCACACGGGTGCACCGCAAGGCGGAGCAGTGACGTGAGAGACGGGGACCCCGGGCAAACCCGGAACCCCGTGAACGCCCTGGGAAGGTAGTGAGAAGAAACCGGCCGACGGCAGAAGGACGCCCCGCCAATCACCCGTCCGAGGGACCGTGAGCCAGGGGTAGGCGTGCAATGCTCGGGTAACGCCCCGGTTCTGTCACCATCTACACACTCTGAGTGACCGGGCTCGGGGCTCACCCCCGACAACTTCATGAAGGGAACCGGACATGGGTCCCCATCCTGCGGTCGCGGCGATACGCCTGGCGGTCCGCCGCGTCCTCCACGACATCCTCACCGAACACAGCCGTGCCCACGGCGACACCCTGGACGAGCCGCTGCCGGCGCCGCTCGTGCTCGTCGCGTGCTCCGGCGGCGCCGACTCCATGGCCCTCGCCTCGGCCCTCGCGTTCGAGGCCCCCAAGCTCGGCGTCCGGGCCGGCGGCGTCACCGTCGACCACGGTCTGCAGCCCGGCTCCGACCTGCGCGCCGCCGAGGTCGTCCTACGCCTGACCGGCCTCGGTCTCACGCCGGCCGAGTCCGTCGCCGTGACCGTCGGCCGTGCGGGCGGACCGGAAGCCGCCGCCCGCGACGCCCGGTACGCCGCCCTCGACGCCGCCGCCGAACGCCACGGCGCCGCCGCCGTCCTGCTCGGCCACACCCGCGACGACCAAGCCGAAACCGTCCTGCTGGGCCTCGCCCGCGGTTCCGGCATCCGCTCCCTGTCCGGAATGGCCGCGGTCTCGGGGGCCGGCGGCCGTTACCGCCGTCCCTTCCTCGCACTCGACCGGCAGACCGCCCGCAAGGCCTGCATGGTCCAGTCCCTGCCCGTCTGGGACGACCCGCACAACGCCGACCCCGCCTACACCCGCTCCCGGCTGCGCCACGAGGGCCTGCCCGCCCTCGAGAAGGCCCTCGGCAAGGGCGTCGTCGAAGCCCTCGCCCGCACGGCCCGGCTCTCCCGCGACGACGCCGACGCCCTGGACGCCTGGGCCGGGCAGGCCGACGCCACCGTCCGTGACGCGGCGGGCCTCCTGGAGTGCGCCAAGCTCTTCGCGCTGCCCTCCGCCGTGCGCCGCCGCGTCCTGCGCCGGGCCCTCATCGAAGCCGGCTCGCCCGCCGGGTCGCTGTTCGCCGGCCACATCGAAGAGGTCGACCGGCTGATCACCGGCTGGCGCGGCCAGGGAGCCATCAACCTCCCCGGCAAAGTCGTCGCCCGGCGGCAGGGTGGCAGACTGGTGATTCGGCAAGGCTGAATCCTCACCCCTCGCAGGGGGGTGCAGCCGGTGGGATCAACCGACCGAAAGTGATGCGGGTGGACGCGAAAGACATGGGTGCCGACCTTCAGCAGGTACTCATCACCAAGGAAGAGATCGACGCGAAGCTGGCCGAGCTGGCCGCGAAGATCGACGTGGAGTACGCGGGCAAGGACCTGCTCATCGTCGGTGTCCTCAAGGGCGCGGTGATGGTCATGGCCGACCTGGCCCGGGCGCTGTCCACCCCCGTCACCATGGACTGGATGGCCGTGTCGTCGTACGGCGCGGGCACGCAGTCCTCCGGCGTCGTGCGGATCCTCAAGGACCTCGACACCGACATCAAGGGCAAGCACGTCCTGATCGTCGAGGACATCATCGACTCCGGCCTGACCCTGTCCTGGCTGATCTCCAACCTCGGCTCGCGCGAACCGGCGTCGCTCAAGGTCTGCACGCTGCTGCGCAAGCCGGAGGCCGCCAAGGTCGCCATCGACGTGGAATGGGTCGGTTTCGACATCCCCAACGAGTTCGTCGTGGGCTACGGCCTCGACTACGCCGAGAAGTACCGCAACCTCCCGTTCGTCGGTACGCTCGCGCCCCACGTCTACGGCGGCTGAGCCCGTACGGGCCAGTCTTCCGGAGATGATCGGGAACCCCTCGGGGTTCCTCGCCGTTGAAGCAACCAGACGGGTCCGCCAGCCGTTCCGTGCGGCGTCGCGCGACAATGCTGGGGTACCGTCAGAAGAACTGTCTTATCAAACTCACTATGGCAGGAGGGACGGGGCGGCACCGCTCCGTGTGGATGGACGTGAAGCGATACTTCCGTGGGCCGGTCATGTGGATCGTGCTGGCCGTCCTTGCCGTGGTCGTGTTGATGCAGGTCGTCGGCTCGTCCGGCGGCTACAAGACGGTGGACACCGGCCAGGTCGTCGCAGCGATCAACGCCAACAAGGTGGAATCGGCCAAGCTGACCACCGGTGACGAGCAGACCATCAAGGTCCAGCTCAAGGACGGCGAAAAGGTCAAGGGCAGCTCGAAGATCCAGGCGAGCTACATCGGCGACCAGGGCGTGACCATCGCCAACACGCTGCAGACCAAGTACCAGGACAAGCAGATCCCGGACGGCTACACGGTGTCGCCGTCCAAGCAGAACCCGTTCCTCAACATCCTGCTCTCCCTGCTCCCCTTCGTCCTCATCGTGGTCGTCTTCCTGTTCCTGATGAACCAGATGCAGGGCGGCGGCTCCCGGGTGATGAACTTCGGCAAGTCCAAGGCCAAGCTCATCACCAAGGACACCCCGAAGACGACGTTCTCGGACGTCGCGGGCTGTGACGAGGCCGTCGAGGAGCTTCAGGAGATCAAGGAGTTCCTGCAGGAACCGGCCAAGTTCCAGGCCGTCGGCGCCAAGATCCCCAAGGGCGTGCTGCTGTACGGCCGTCCCGGCACCGGCAAGACGCTCCTCGCGCGCGCCGTCGCCGGCGAGGCCGGGGTGCCCTTCTACTCGATCTCCGGTTCCGACTTCGTCGAGATGTTCGTCGGCGTCGGCGCCTCCCGCGTCCGCGACCTGTTCGAGCAGGCCAAGGCGAACGCCCCGGCGATCGTCTTCGTCGACGAGATCGACGCGGTCGGCCGCCACCGCGGCGCCGGCCTCGGCGGCGGTCACGACGAGCGCGAGCAGACGCTGAACCAGCTGCTCGTCGAGATGGACGGCTTCGACGTCAAGGGCGGTGTGATCCTCATCGCCGCCACGAACCGGCCCGACATCCTCGACCCGGCCCTGCTGCGGCCCGGCCGGTTCGACCGCCAGATCGCGGTCGACCCGCCGGACCTGCAGGGCCGTCTGGAGATCCTCAAGGTCCACCAGAAGGGCAAGCCGGTCGCCCCGGACGTCGACCTCGCCGCCGTCGCCCGCCGTACGCCGGGCTTCACCGGCGCGGACCTGTCGAACGTGCTGAACGAGGCGGCCCTGCTGACGGCCCGCAGCGACAAGAAGCTGATCGACAACGCCATGCTGGACGAGGCGATCGACCGCGTGGTGGCGGGCCCGCAGAAGCGGACCCGGATCATGTCGGACAAGGAGAAGAAGATCACCGCGTACCACGAGGGCGGACACGCCCTGGTCGCGGCGGCCTCGCCCAACTCCGACCCGGTCCACAAGATCACCATCCTGTCCCGCGGCCGGGCCCTCGGCTACACGATGGTGCTCCCGGACGAGGACAAGTACTCCACGACCCGCAACGAGATGCTGGACCAGCTGGCCTACATGCTGGGCGGCCGCGCGGCCGAGGAGCTCGTCTTCCACGACCCGACCACGGGCGCGGCCAACGACATCGAGAAGGCCACGGCCACCGCCCGCGCGATGGTCACGCAGTACGGCATGACCGAGCGTCTCGGCGCGATCAAGTTCGGCGGCGACAACACCGAGCCGTTCCTCGGCCGTGAGATGGCTCACCAGCGCGACTACTCGGAAGAGGTCGCCGCGCTGGTCGACGAGGAAGTCAAGAAGCTCATCGAGAACGCGCACAACGAGGCCTGGGAGATCCTGGTCGAGAACCGCGACGTCCTCGACAACCTGGTGCTGCAGCTGCTGGAGAAGGAGACGCTGGGCAAGGAGGAGATCGCCGAGATCTTCGCCACCATCGTCAAGCGCCCGCCGCGGCCCGCCTGGACCGGTTCCTCGCGGCGCACCCCGTCCACCCGCCCGCCGGTGCTCTCCCCCAAGGAGCTCGCACTGACCAACGGTGCGAACGGCGCGACCCCGGCGATCTCCACCGCCAAGTCGACGGCGACGGAGCACTCCCCGGTGACCGAGCCGGCCCCCGAGGAGCGCCCCGAGACCTGATCGGGCACCTCGACCGGCCCCACCGGGCCCGGAATGGATGCCGCGCCCCCCAAGGTTCTAGCCTTGGGGGGCGCGGCATTTCATTTCGTATGCACGCAGACCAGGCGCGTGGCCCCGCGCGCGACCCGCACAGGAACGAGGCAGCACATGACCGACCCCGTGACGCTGGACGACGGCGAGCGCGCGATCGGCGAGTTCGACGAGAAGCGCGCCGAGAACGCCGTGCGTGAACTCCTCCTCGCGGTCGGCGAGGACCCCGACCGCGAGGGGCTGAGGGAGACGCCGGCGCGGGTGGCGCGGGCGTACAAGGAGATCTTCGCGGGCCTGTGGCAGAAGCCCGAGGACGTGCTGACCACCACGTTCGACCTGGGGCACGACGAGATGGTGCTCGTGAAGGACATCGAGGTGCTGAGCTCGTGCGAGCACCACCTCGTGCCGTTCGTCGGCGTCGCCCATGTCGGGTACATCCCGTCCGCCGACGGGAAGATCACGGGCCTGTCGAAGCTGGCCCGTCTCGTGGACGTCTACGCCCGTCGGCCTCAGGTGCAGGAACGTCTCACCACGCAGGTCGCCGACTCGCTGATGCAGATACTGGAGCCGCGGGGCGTCATCGTCGTCGTCGAGTGCGAGCACATGTGCATGTCGATGCGGGGCGTCCGCAAGCCCGGGGCCAAGACCATAACGTCGGCGGTTCGCGGCCAGCTGCGCGACCCCGCCACCCGCAACGAGGCGATGAGCCTGATCATGGCGCGCTGAGCCCGATCATGGTGCGCTGAGCCCGATCAGGGCGCGCTCAGGCTGATCATGGCGCGCTGAGGCTGATCATGGCGCGCTGAGGCTCCGCCCCGTCACGCCGGGCCCCTCACGGCCCCGTCACGCCGGGCCCCTCACCGCGCCGGGGCCGCTCCGGTGCCGTTGTGTTCGTCGTCCTCCGGGAGTCTGCAGACGCGCTCCAGGAACAGGGCCGCGGCCACGACGGCGATGCCCGCGACGACGGAGAAGCCGGCGTAGACGGCCTGGTCGCGGCGGGCGGGGATGTCCAGGAGTTCCAGGAGGAAGACGCCCGTGCCGCCGTACATGCCGGCCACGAGGGCGGCTACCAGGGCGCTGGACTGGCCGAAGACGACCGCGCGGGCCGCCATCAGCGGGTCGACGCCCTTGGCCTCGGGGCGGCGTTCGCGCTGGGCCTTGAGGCGGGCGCGGATCGACAGCGCAGTGGCGAGCAGGACGACGGCGATCAGGGCCAGGACGATCGGCGCGGCCAGCGGGACGCTGGGCAGGGTCCCCACCGAGTTCCAGAGGCGGGCACCGGCCCAGGACAGGACGCCGGCCACGACGAAGACGCCGGCCAGCATCCTGATGCGCAGCTCTTTCACGGTGTCCCTTCAGCTCCCCCGGACCGGTCCCGGACTGTGCTCTTCCTGGCTCGTCTTGACCTTAACGGCTATTCGGGCAGGTGAAGTTCCAGGTCCTTGCGGGGTGCGACGCCTTCGCGTGTGACGGCGTCGAGGAGGCCGGCGACCGTGCCGCGGCCGGGCAGCTGGGCGTCGGGCTCCACGTCGTGCCAGGGGGCCAGCACGAAGGCGCGCTCGTGGGCGCGCGGGTGGGGCAGGGTGAGGTGCGGGTCGTCGGAGAGCACACCGTCGTAGGCGACGATGTCGACGTCCAGGGTGCGGGCGCCCCAGCGTTCGTCCCGTACCCGGTGGAAGGCATCCTCGACCGCGTGCGCCCGCTCCAGCAGGGAGGACGGGGGGAGGGTGGTCTTGAGGACCACCACGGCGTTGAAGTACGACGGCTGGCTGCCCGGCTCGACGCCCCACGGCTCCGTCTCGTAGACGGGGGAGACCGCCTTGACGCGGACGCCGGGGGTGTCCTCCAGGGCGTCGACGGCGCCCTGGAGGGTCTCCAGGCGGTTGCCGAGGTTCGAGCCGAGGGAGATCACGGCGCGTTTGGGGTTGTGGAGGGTGGTGTCGGCGGCGTCCACCTGCTGCACCACGGAGGCGGGCACCGGCTGTACGGTCGGGTCGCTGTGACCCTTGGCGAAGGGCGCGCTCATACTCGGCTCCGGGTGATGGTGACGGTCACGTCGTCGAAGGGCACCGTGATCGGCGCGTCCGGTTTGTGGACGCAGACCTCGACCTCCTGGACCCCGTCGTGCCGCAGGCAGACGTGGGCGATGCGCTCGGCGAGCGTCTCGATGAGGTTGACCGGCTCGCCCTGGACGACGGCCACGACCTCCTCCGCGACGATGCCGTAGTGCACGGTCTTCGCCAGGTCGTCGTCGGCGGCGGCCGGGCGGGTGTCCAGGCCGAGGACGAGGTCCACGACGAAGGTCTGGCCCTCCTCGCGCTCCTCGGGGAACACACCGTGGTGCCCGCGGGCCCTCAGGCCGCGCAGCGCGACACGATCCACGCGAATCACTCCTGCAATCGTCGGTGACGGCCGGTCCGTACCCCGTGCGGGCGGCACACCGGCTGCGAACGAATCTACCTGCGGGCACTGACAGGGCCGGGCCGCGGGGGCGCGGGCCTGTGCCGGGGCCGGGAGTCTTCATCGTGCGTTCTCCCGGGGGAACCCGGCGGCTCACCGGTCGGTAGCCGCCCCTACCCAGGGCGCCGTGATTCCAACCACTTCTTGCTCCGGGCGGCCGTCCGCCACGCCCGCTCAGGAGGGGGTGTCCTCCTCCTCGTCCTCGTCGTTCTCGGCCATGACGGGAGAGGCGTGGTGGGACCACAGCTTCCAGCCGTCGGGTGTGCGGCGGAAGACGTTCGTGGCGACCACGAGCTGGCCCACGAGCGGTCCGAGCTCGTCGCCCTCCTCGGGGGCCGGGCCGCCGCTGAGGATGTTCTCCGTGCAGGTCACCACGGCGGTGTCGCCGGTGACGGAGACGTGCACGTCGGTGAGGAAGAACTGGATGTAGTCGGTGTTCGCCATGATCAGCGCGTACGACCGCAGGACCTCGCCGCGGCCGGTGAGCACGGGCCAGCCCGGATGCACGCAGGAGATCACGCCGGTGTCGGCGGGGTCGTGGTACTCCTCGTCGACACCGAGGTCGGCCGGGGTGAGCCAGAGCGAGGCGAGCTCCTCGAAGTCGCCGCGTTCCAGCGCTTCGTAGAAGGCCGTGTTGGCGGCCTCGACCTGTTCGACGTCGGTGTGGGGGGCGCTCACCGGGCTCCCTCGGGGGATCCGCCGCCCGGTGCGGGGGAGTGCGCGCCGGGCGCCCGCTCGGAGGTTCGCGCCCCGCTCGTGGTGCCTGCGCCGGGCGCACCCGCCGAGGCTGGCGCCCCGCTCGTGGTGTCCGCTCCAGGTGTACTCGCCGAGATTCGCGCCCCGCTCGTGGTGTCCGCGCCGGGCTTGTGCTCCGACGCATGCGCCGGGTGTGTGTCATCGGCTCCTGGCGCACCGGCCGCGGAGCGCGCCTCCTCCACGGCGCGCGCGACCCGTACCGCGTCCGCGGTCGCGCGCACCTCGTGCACGCGCACCGCCCAGGCGCCGGCGGCGGCCGCGAGCGCGGACACGGCGGCCGTGGCGGCGTCGCGCTCGCGCGCGGGCGGCGGCGCGCCCTCGGGCCCGGCGAGCACGCGCCCCAGGAACCGCTTGCGGGAGGCGGCGACGAGCAGCGGGTGGCCGAGACCGAGCAGGCGGTCGAGGTGGGCCAGCAGCGTGAGGTCGTGTCCGGCGTCCTTGGAGAAGCCGAGGCCGGGGTCGACGACGACTCGGTCGGGGGCGATGCCGCCGGCCAGGACGGCCTCCACGCGCGCGCGCAGTTCGTCGACGACCTCGGTGACGACGTCGTCGTACACGCCCCTGACGTTGCCGCCCTCCAGGAAGCCGCGCCAGTGCATGACGACGAAGGGGGCGCCCGCCCCGGCGACGACCGGAATCATCGCGGGGTCGGCGAGGCCGCCGCTGACGTCGTTGACGAGGACGGCGCCGGCGGCGAGGGCCCGTTCGGCGACGGAGGCGCGCATGGTGTCGACGGACACGGTGACGCCCTCGGACGCGAGACCGCGCACGACCGGGACGACGCGCCTGAGTTCCTCGGCCTCGTCGACGCGGGTGGCGCCCGGGCGGGTGGACTCGCCGCCGACGTCGACCAGGTCGGCTCCCTCGCCGACCAGGTCCAGGCCGTGCTTGACGGCGGCCGTGGTGTCGAAGAAGCGGCCGCCGTCGGAGAAGGAATCGGGGGTGACGTTCACCACTCCCATGACCGCGCAGCGGTCCCATTCCGGTAGGCCCGCGACGCGCCCGCGTCCGCTGTGCTTGCTCATACGTTCAGCGTAGGCCCAGGGCCGGGCCCCGCGGGTCCGGCCGGGCCGCCGTCGCCGCTCAGGCCACACGGACGTTCCGCCGCTCAGGCCGCGCGTACGTTCCGTTCCGCCACCGCGTGGGCGCACGCGCGCCGGGCGGCCGTCCGGCGGCGCAGGGAGCGCGGCAGCGGCAGGGCGAGGTCGACGAAGCCCTCCGCCTGCATGGCGGCGAAGCCGATGCGCGGCAGGTCGGCCGACGCCCGGTAGACCACGAAGCGCGGCTCCCAGCGGGGCTGGAACTTGGCGTTGAACCGGTACAGCGACTCGATCTGGAACCAGCGGGAGAGGAACACCAGCAGCCCGCGCCAGGCACGCAGCACCGGACCCGCCCCGATCTTCTCGCCCCGCGCGAGCGCGGAGCGGAACATCGCGAAGTTGAGCGACACGCGCGTGATGCCGAGGCGGGGCGCGGCCTGGAGGGCGGCGACGATCAGCAGTTCGTTCATGCCGGGGTCGGCCGAACGGTCCCGGCGCATCAGGTCCAGCGACGCGCCGTCCGGGCCCCACGGCACGAAGTGCAGGATCGCCTTCAGGTCGCCGTACGGCCCCGGCTCGGCGTCGGCCTTGTGGGCGGTGGCGATGAGGCAGTCGCCGTCGGCGGGGTCGCCGATGCGGCCCAGCGCCATGGAGAAGCCGCGTTCGGTGTCGGTGCCGCGCCAGGCGTCGGCGGCCCGCCGGATCCGCTCCAGCTCGGTCTCGCCGAGGTCACGGACACGTCGTACCCGGGTTTCGTATCCGGCCCGCTCGATGCGCTTGACCATCTGGCGCACGTTGCGCATCGCGCGGCCGGCGAGCGAGAAATCCGCGACGTCCACCACCGCCTCGTCGCCGAGTTCCAGGGCGTCGAGGCCGGTCTCCCGGGTCCACACCTCACCGCCCGTCTCCGAGCAGCCCATGACGGCCGGCGTCCAGGAGTGGGCCCTGGCCTCGTCCATGAAGCGTTCGATGGCGCCCGGCCAGGCCTCGACGTCCCCGATGGGGTCGCCGCTGGCGAGCATCACCCCGCACACGACGCGGTAGGTCACCGCCGCCTTGCCGCTGGGCGAGAAGACGACGGCCTTGTCGCGGCGCAGCGCGAAGTGGCCGAGCGAGTCGCGGCCGCCGTGCTTGGCGAGCAGCGCGCGCAAACGGGCCTCGTCCTCCTCCGTCAGGCGCGCCGCCGGGTGTTCGGGGCGCAGGGCGAGGTAGATGGTGGTGACGGCGGTGAGCAGTCCGAGAGCGCCGAGGGAGAAGGCGACCGTCCAGGAGGTGTCTCCCTGGTAGTCGACCGGTCCTTCGAAGCCGAACAGACCGTAGAGGACGTGCGTAATGCGATCGGCCAGGCTCGGGTCGCCCACCATGCGATTCGGGTGGACGCTGACGATGATCAATCCGAGCATGAGGGAGCCGGCACCCATGAGAACGAAGTTCGCGAGCGCCCGCCACCGGCTGCGCGGGTCCGGCAGCGCCGCGAACTGGTCGCGGTGGCGCAGCAGCGCTGCCAGCAGCGCCAGCGAGATGACCACGCCGAGGAGCGAGTGCCGGTACGTGAACTGCGTCACCGCGCCCGCCGGCAGCAGCGCCACCCCGGCGCGCCACGCGCGGCGCTTGCCGCGCCTGAGCCCGTGCGCGAGCAGCAGCAACAGCACGCCGGTGCTCAGCGAGAGGGCCGCCGCGAACGGACCGAGCGCGCCCGGCAGCACCTCGGCGAGGCTGTGCATACGGCTGTGCCGGAAGCGCGGGAAGACGCCCGCGGCGATGTCCAGGAGGCCCACGAGCGTGCACGCCCTGGCGACGAGGACCGGGACGGCCTCGGGGCGCGGACCCCGGAACACGCGCCGCGCCCTGCGTGATCGGGTCGGAACCCCGCCCGACATTTCCTCATCTGTCCTGACAGACATCGCATCCCGTAGTTCCGCGAGAGACCTTGAATCCGGTGCCGATTCGGGCATCCGGCGACATTGCGCCCTCTAGGACGGTGTCACGGGTACAGAGGTTCACTCGTCACTCCAAAGGCGTTTCAAAGGCCGGGGAAAGTCCCGGGCAAGCCCTCGCGAAGGAGCGGGGACCTGGGAGAAAGCGCAGGCAGGAAGCAACCCATGGGTCTTACGAGCAACGCAACGCTGGTACTGGCTATCGCGCTCGCCGTCCTGCTGTTCGTCGGCACGGTGTGGCTGTGGCCGCGCCTGGCACGGGGGAGCTGGCGCGCCGTCGGCGGGCGGGTCGGCCTGCTGCTCGCCACCCAGCTGACCCTGTTCGTGTCGGTGGGCCTGGCCGCCAACCAGGCCTTCGGGTTCTACGCGAGCTGGGCGGATCTGTTAGGACGGGAGAACGATCAGGGCGTGGTCGTCAACCACACGGTACTCGGGGGATCGGGCGGCCCGCTGCAGGTGGTCGACACGGTACGGGTGCAGGGCGCCGCCGGGGCGCGGCCGCGGACCGGCGGGCAGATCCAGAAGGTCGACATCGTGGGCCGCAGGACGCACATCGCCACCCCCGCGTACGTGTACCTGCCGCCGGAGTACTTCCAGCCGCAGTACCGCACGCGCACGTTCCCCGCGGCCGTGGTCCTGACCGGGTATCCGGGCACGGCGGAGGCGCTTTTCAGCAAGCTGCACTACCCCAGCACGGCCCTGGCGCTCGCGAAGAACGGCCGCATGCAGCCGATGATCCTGGTGATGCTGCGGCCCACGGTGGCGCCGCCGCGGGACACGGAGTGCGTGGACATCCCCGGCGGCCCGCAGACCGAGACCTTCTTCGCCCAGGACCTGCCGGACGCCGTGCTCGCGCACTACCGGGTGGGCCGGAAACCCGGCAGCTGGGGCGTCATCGGCGACTCCACGGGCGGCTACTGCGCGCTGAAACTCGCCATGCACCATCCCCGGGTGTACGCGGCGGGCGCCGGCCTGTCCCCGTACTACAGGGCGCCGATCGACCCCACGACCGGCGATCTCTTCCACGGCCGCAGGGAACTGCGCGGCCGGGCCGACCTGTGGTGGTGCCTCAAGCACCTCCCGCCGCCGGACACTTCACTGCTCGTCACCAGCAGCAGGGTCGGCGAATCCAACTACAAGGACACGCTGAAGTTCATAGAGCGTGTGCAGGCCACCCGGCTGACCCGGATCTCGTCGATCATCCTGGAAAGCGGCGGCCACAACTTCAACACATGGCGGCGGGAGATTCCCGGGACGCTGCAGTGGATCAGCGGGCGGCTGAGCGACCGGTGACCACGGGGAGAGCGGCTCTCGGAATTCCCGCGCACCGCGTCCGAATAGCGCCTTCACAGCAAAGGCACCGTCTGATGCGCTGTGAACGTTTCGTTGTGGCTGTCTTTTTACGGGGCGGGGGGCCAACGTTCCCCTACGCGCGGTAAGTTTCTGGCCATGCCACGTGGACGTCACCGCCATTCTCCGCCTCTGCACAGGCTGCTTCCCCCGTCGGCGATCGCAGGCGTCTCCCTCGTCTGCGCCCTCGGTCCCTGGGTGTTCTGGGATCCGGCCGCGCTCCGGGTGACGGCTGCGATAGCCGCGGCGACCGCGGCCGTGGGCGCTGCTGTCATGCGCCGCTGGGACGTCGAGGCCGGCAAACGCGTCGCCGACCTCACGCGCGCGCGTGCGAGCGACGAGTGGCGGCACGAGGAGCGGGTCGCCGAGCTGGAGACCGACCTGGAGGAGTCGCGCGCGCTGCGCGCCAAGCTCGAGCAGCGGCTGCGGGCGAAGCGCTCCGAGCTGGCGGGGCTGCGCAACGAGCACGCGGCGCTGCTGCGGCGGTACGCCACCGCGGAGACCGAGCGCGCGAGCGCCCTGGAGGGCCGGCGCCTGCTGGAGATCGAGACCACGACCGACACGCCGGCCACGCGTGCGCTGCCGCCGGTGCCGGTGCCGGTGCCGAGGGCGGAGCCGGTGGAGGCGGCCAGGGCTGTGGCTGCCCCGGCGGAGGCCGCCGAGGACGCCGCCGAGAATCCCGACGTGAAGGCGGCGGTTCCCGGGGTCTTCTCGCCCGAGGGGGCCGAGCTGTTCCTGCGGGCCGACGCGGCGCTGACGCGGATCGCCGGGGGCGGCGCGCGCTCCGAGGACGACGCGACCGCCGGCGCGGAGAGCGGCGAGCAGGCCGAGGGAGCCGAGGCGGCGCAGGGGACGGCCGAGGAGGCCGAAGGCTCCGACGCGGCCGAGGAAGCGGCCGAGGACGCGGCGAACGGCGCCGAGGGCGCCGGGGATGCCGAGGCGTCCCAGCAGTCCAAGGACGACTTCCAGCCGTCCAAGCAGCCCGAGCAGTCCGGTAACGTCGCGGACTCCCGGAAGCCTCAGGTCACCCCGGCCTCCGTCGAGGAGGACGGCGCCGCGAAAGGCGAGCCGGTGAAGACGGGCGCCGCCGCTACGGAGGCGGCGCAGGAGGACGAGGCGCAGGGGAAGCCCGAGGCGGCCGACGGGCACGAGCGCGCGGCCGCCACCACCACGGGCAAGTCCGCCCAGCCCGTGCAGCAGCCCTCCGGGCACTTCGTCGCGCCGACCGCGGTGGCCGTCGTGCCGCCCGCGCCCGTGCGGCGCCCGGCGGTCGAGGGCGGGTTCGACTTCTTCGGCACGAAGAGCCAGCCGTCGCAGGGCGCCCTGGAGAACATGCACAACGAGGACCTCGCCGACGTGGTCGGGCAGGAGGCGCTCGCGCTGCACAAGGCCGACGCGGAGTCGGAGTTCAAGCCGGCGGACGAGGATTCGCGCGGCGTCGGCCAGGTCATCGACCTGACGGCCCACGACGAGACGGAACCGATCAAGCTGCAGGGCCTGCGCAACGTGCGCAGCGCGGTCTCTTAACGGCGGGCGGGGGCGCGAAGACGGGCGCGGGCTCGGTCGTGGGCACGCGGGTGCCGGACACGCCGTACGGGCTCGCGCCCGACGGGGCGGCCACGCACCGCCTTCGCCCACGACCGCCCCGACGGGCTCGGCCCCCGCACTCTCAGCTCTCGTGCCGGCTGCCCTGCCGCAGCCGGCGACGCCCTCCTCTGTTCCGCGCCCACCCAGCGGGTGGGTGACAGGCGACACGGTCAGGCCAACACCGTTCAGGCCAACACCGTTCAGGCCATCCACCGGTCGGGCCGTGCCGCCCGTCGGCCCGTCCGTGAACGCTCGGCCTGTGCCCGCAGCAGCTCCGCCGCCTCCCGCTCGTCCCGCAGCCGCGCGGTGACGGTCTTGTCGGCCCCGGTGTCCACGTGCACGTCCGCGAGCCGCCACAGCCGCTGCCACGGCCCCTGGGTCAGCCGCACGCTCTGCACCTTCGCGTGCGGCACGAGTTCCAGCCTGCGGCGCAGCAGCCCGCGCCGGGCGGCGAACACCGTATCGGTGACGGAGAGTCCGTGCCCGCGCCACCACACCGGAGCGCACCACCCGGCGCGCCGCGGCGGCCGTGCCCACGGGTCCGCCCACGGGTCCGCCCACGGGTCCTCCGCCGGTTCGGCCGTGGGTTCGGCCGTCGGGGCGGCCGAAGGCACGACGACGCCGGGCAGCACGCGCGCGACGACCGCCTCGGCGAGCTCGCGCGGGGCTACGGGCACCAGCACGGAGTTGGCCGACCCGGCCACGTCCAGCTCCACCCGCACCCAGCCGCGCCGCCGCCACAGCAACGGCTCCACGATCCGTACGGTCTGCACCCGCCCCGGCGGCACCGTCTCGTGCGTGCGGTCGAGCAGACCGTGGTCGATTCGCAGTCCGTCGGGGGACTCGGACACCGTCCAGTCGTACTCCGCGACGAACCGTCCCACGCTGCTCGCGCCCGCCGTCCCCAGCAGCGGCAGTGCGCTGGCGAGGACCGTCCACACGCTGTGGGTGGCCAGCCACAGCACGGGCGGCACGACGAGCGCGGCGGCCAGCGAGCCCCAGGTGGCGCCCGTCAGCACGAGGGAGAGCGCGAGGTGACGCGGGGGCGTGCGCAACAGCTCGCACGCCGGCGCCTCGCCGACTTCGCGCGCCGTCTCGGGGGTGAAACCGGCGGCGCGCGCGAGGAGCTCCGCGCGGAGCGCACGGGCCTCGCGCTCCCCGAGGAAGGCGAGCTCGTCCTTCTTGCCGGCGCCTATGACGTCCAGCCGCAGCTTCGCGACGCCCGCCACGCGCGCGAGGAGGGGCTGGGTGACGTCGACGGCCTGGACGCGTTCCAGCCGGATGTGCGCGGTGCGGCGGAAGACCAGCCCGGTGCGGATGCGCAGTTCGGTGTCGGTCACCGCGAAGTGCGTGAACCACCAGCTGAGGAAGCCGTACAGGGCGGCGGCCGGGACGACGACGGCGAGCGCGATCAGCAGCGTGGTGGCGGTCAGCCGGGTCAGCTGGCGCTGCGCCTGGCCGGGGTCGTGGACGGCCCACCCGATGACCACGGCGACCGGCGCCCACGCCCGCCTGAGCGGCGTCACGGGGTGCAGCCGCCGCTCCACGAGCGCCACCGGAGGACGCTCGCCGTGGGCGTCGTCGGCGGCGGGAGGCGTCGTCACAGTCCCGCCGATCGGGCCTCGCCCAGCTCGGTGAGCCGGTCGCGCAGCCGTTCCGCCTCGGCGGGGTCGAGGCCGGGAATGGTGGCGTCGGTCGCCGCGGCCGCGGTGTGCAGTTGCACGCTGGCCAGGCCGAAGTACCGCTCGACGGGACCCGAGGTGACCTCGACGAGCTGCATCCGCCCGTACGGCACGACGGTCTCCTCGCGCCACAGCACTCCCCGGCTGATCAGCAGGTCGTCGGCGCGCTCGGCGTACCGCCACGAGCGCCAGTTGCGGCCGATCAGCACCCAGCCCCAGCCCGTCAGCGCGAGCGGCACCAGCGCGAGGGCGGCCCAGGCCGGGCCGGCGAGGAATCCGAGCAGCAGCCCGGTGACGAGGGCGCCCGTTCCCAGCCACACCACCAGCAGCAGCCGGCGCATCCGCAGCAGCCCCGGCGGAAGCCCGGTCCACGCCGGCCCGGCCTCCGCGGCGCCCGCCTTCTGATGGCTCCCCGTCTCCATACGGTCAGCCTACGTAGGAGAGACTGTGTCCATGACTCCTACGACGGAGACCATGGTCGGTATCGGCGGCGCCGCGGAGAGCACCGACATGGTGCTCAACATCGGGCCCCAGCACCCGTCCACGCACGGTGTGCTGCGGCTGCGGCTCGTGCTGGACGGTGAGCGCATCACGCGCGCGGAGCCGGTGATCGGTTACATGCACCGGGGCGCGGAGAAGCTCTTCGAGGCGCGCGACTACCGCCAGATCATCATGCTCGCCAACCGCCACGACTGGCTGTCGGCCTTCTCGAACGAGCTGGGTGTGGTCCTCGCCGTGGAGCGCATGCTCGGCATGGAGGTCCCCACGCGCGCGGTGTGGACGCGCACGCTCCTCGCGGAGCTCAACCGGGTGCTGAACCACCTGATGTTCCTGGGTTCCTACCCGCTGGAACTCGGCGGCATCACGCCGGTGTTCTACGCCTTCCGGGAGCGCGAGACCCTCCAGACCGTGATGGAGGAGGTCTCCGGTGGCCGTATGCACTACATGTTCAACCGCGTCGGAGGCCTGAAGGAGGACCTGCCCGCGGGCTGGACGGCACGCGCCCGTGCCGCCGTCGCCGACGTGCGGTCCCGCATGGACGTCTACGACGACCTGGTGCTCGGCAACGAGATCTTCCGCGGGCGCACGCGGGGCGTGGGGGCGCTCGCGCCGGAGACCGTGCACGCGTACGGCGTGAGCGGGCCGATCGCGCGCGCCTCGGGGGTCGACTTCGACCTGCGCCGCGACGAGCCGTACCTCGCCTACGGGGAGCTGCAGGACACCCTGAAGGTCGTCACCCGGCGGGAGGGCGACTGCCTCGCCCGCTTCGAGGTGCTGCTGGAGCAGACCCACAACGCCCTCGACCTCGCCGACGCCTGCCTCGACCGCCTGGCCGGCCTGCCGCCCGGCCCGATCAACCAGCGGCTCCCGAAGGTGCTCAAGGCGCCCGAGGGCCACACCTACGCCTGGACCGAGAACCCGCTCGGCATCAACGGCTACTACCTCGTCAGCAAGGGCGAGAAGACTCCGTACCGGCTCAAGCTGCGCTCGGCCTCGTACAACAACATCCAGGCGCTGGTGGAACTGCTGCCGGGAACGCTGGTCGCGGACATGGTGGCGATTCTGGGCTCGCTGTTCTTCGTCGTCGGGGACATCGACAAGTAGCGCCGCGCGAGCAGCCCTACGCGCCGTCCAGGAGCGCGTCCGGGATGCCCACCGGCTGCAGCAGCCAGCCGAAGTCGCCGAGACCGCCCGGAGCGGTGAGCTCGGCGGCTTCGCCGGCGCTCGCGAGGGCGCGCAGGTAAGCGGCGGGGTGTGTGGTCGCCAGGGTGAGCGGGGGGCGTGCGCCCGTGATGCCCAGCGCGCGCAGCGCGTCGCGCTGCCGCATCAGGCGCGCGCCGGGGAGCGTGCGCCCCGTCGCCGGCATCGTTGTGTGCGCCGTCAGGTGCGCCATGGCGTGCGCCGCGCACGCGTCCAGCGCGACATGCGCCGTGATGTCGCACGACCCGTCCGGCACGGGCGCCGCCGCGCGCCCCTCCCGGAACCCCGTGAGCGTCCCGAACGGGGGGCGCGCGTCCCGGCTGTGCGCGTAGTCGACCGCGACCGCGAGCCCCCGGTCGAGCGTCGCCACTGCGGCGGCCCACGCCTCGTCCCGGGGCAGCCCGATCTCGGCCCGCAGCCCCTCCTCGGCGCCCAGCGGCCACCACCGCGCGAGCCACTCCGCCTCCGCGCCGCCGACCGGCTCCCCGAGGCGCTCGGTGCCGTCCCGCCGTACGAGCACCCGTCGCGGCACGCCCGCCGAGTCCGTCTCGGCGACCTCCACCGGAACGTTGTCCAGCCACTCGTTGGCGAACAGCAGCCCGGTGACACCCTGCGGCGGCTCGGCCAGCCACCGGACGCGGTCGTCGAGGCCCGCGGGGCGGTCGGCGAGCTCGACGGCGTACGCGCGCGTGCGGACGGCCACGTCGGCGGGGAGCACGGCCAGCACACCGGCGGCCAGCTCGCCCCGCCCCGCCGCCATGTCGACGAAGTCGAGCGACGCGGGCCGGCCGAGCGCCTCGTCGACGCGGCACAGCAGCCGGGCCACGGCCTCCGCGTACAGCGGCGACGCGTGCACGGACGTACGGAAGTGCCCGGCCGGCCCCTCCGGCCTGCGATAGAAACCGCCCGGCCCGTACAGGGCGGCCTCGGCCGCCGCCCGCCAGCCGCGCCACTCGTCCGTGTCATCCGTCGTCTCTGCCGTCACCGGGCCAGGCTAAGCGCACCGGCGAACGGGGCCTCCACCTTGCGGAGTACGCGCACCGGCCGCGGATCGGCCCTCCGGTTGACCCCTGCACCGATCCCGCTTCCCTACTCTGGGTTACGTGCAGCGCCTCTATGACTTCCTCCGCAGGCACCCGACATGGGTCGACGGCTTCTGGGCCGTCTTCCTGTTCGGGATCTCCGCGGTGAGCGCAACCGCCCATCGGGAGGACCGGGGCACCGACGCGCCGATGGCGATCGTTCCGGTCATCGTCCTGTTGTGCCTGGCGATCGCGGGGCGCCGGCGCATGCCCGAGAAGATGCTGCTGCTGACGATCGGCATCGGCGCCGCCCAGGTGGCGCTGGACGTGGCGGTGACGCCCGCCGACTTCGCGATGCTGGTGATCGTCTACACGGTCGCCGCGACCGGCGCCCGCTGGGCCTCCCGGCTGGCGCTGGCCGTGAGTCTCGGCGCGGCCACGGTGGCGCAGCTGCGCTGGCCGAACGACAACAGCGGCGTCCTGGGCAACGTGGCGATCGTGGTCCTGCAGACGGTGCCGTTCGCGCTCGCCTGGGTGCTCGGCGACTCGATCCGCACCCGCCGCGCCTACTTCGCTCAGCTGGAGGAGCGCGCGGCCCGGCTGGAGAAGGAGCGCGAGGCGCAGGCCAAGGTCGCGGTCGCCGCCGAGCGCGCCCGCATCGCACGCGAGCTGCACGACGTCGTCGCGCACAACGTGTCGGTGATGGTCGTGCAGGCCGACGGCGCCGCCTACGTCCTCGACGCCGCGCCCGACCAGGCGAAGAAGGCCCTGGAGACGATCTCCTCGACCGGCCGCCAGGCCCTCGCCGAGATGCGCCGCCTGCTGGGCGTGCTGCGCACCGGCGAGCACCAGGAGACCAGCGAGTACGTTCCGCAGCCCGACGTCGAGCAGATAGACGAGCTGGTCGAGCAGTGCCGCCACGCCGGCCTGCCCGTCGATTTCAAGGTGGAGGGCACCCCGCGCCCGCTGCCCAGCGGCGTCGAGCTCACGGCGTACCGGATCGTGCAGGAGGCGCTGACCAACACCCGCAAGCACGGCGGCCCGAACGCGGGCGCCAGCGTGCGCCTGGTGTACTTCGACGACGGCCTCGGCCTGCTCGTCGAGGACGACGGCAAGGGCGCCCCGCACGAGCTGTACGAGGAGGGCGGCATCGACGGCCAGGGCCACGGCCTGATCGGCATGCGCGAGCGGGTCGGCATGGTCGGCGGGACCCTGGACGCCGGCCCGCGCCCCGGCGGAGGATTCCGCATCAGCGCCCTGCTGCCGCTCAAACCGGCGCACTGACGTTTCCGCACGCCCCCGGTTGACACCTGTAACGCCCCTCAGTAACCCCCTGGACGGACATGGAAGAGGCCCCGATGACGATCCGCGTGATGCTCGTGGACGACCAGGTGCTGCTGCGCACCGGGTTCCGGATGGTGCTCGCCGCGCAGCCGGACATGGAGGTCGTCGCGGAGGCCGGGGACGGCGTCGAGGCTCTGCAGGTACTGCGCGCCACCGACGTCGACGTCGTCCTGATGGACGTGCGCATGCCGAAGCTGGACGGCGTGGAGACCACCCGCCGTATCTGCTCGGCGCCGAACCCGCCGAAGGTGCTGATCCTGACCACCTTCGACCTCGACGAGTACGCGTTCTCCGGCCTCAAGGCGGGCGCCTCCGGCTTCATGCTCAAGGACGTGCCGCCCGGTGAGCTGCTCGCCGCCATCCGCGCGGTGCACAGCGGCGACGCGGTGGTGGCCCCGTCGACCACGCGCCGGCTGCTGGACCGGTTCGCGCCGATGCTGCCGAGCACCGGCAACGAGCCCCGGCATACCGAACTGGAGCGGCTCACCGGCCGCGAACGCGAGGTCATGGTGCTGGTCGCGCAGGGCCTGTCCAACGGTGAGATCGCGGCCCGGCTGGTGCTGTCCGAGGCGACCGTCAAGACGCACGTGGGACGCATCCTGACCAAGCTCGGCCTGCGGGACCGGGTGCAGGTGGTGGTGCTGGCGTACGAGACCGGTCTGGTGCGGGCGGGCGGGCACGGCTGAACCCCTTCGAACGCGCCCCCGACGCGCCCGGCGCCCACTAGGGTCTGCGCATGCTCCTGTGGATCAACGGCCCCTTCGGGGGCGGCAAGACACAGACCGCGCACGAGATCCAGCGGCGCCTGCCCGGCAGCGTCATCTGCGACCCCGAGCACGCCGGCTTCGGGCTGCACCGCATGATGCCGCCGGACCTGCGCGGAGACTTCCAGGACCTGGCGTCCTGGCGGCAGGGCGTCGTGGAGGTCCTCGACCTCGCCCTCACCCGGCACGACGGCGTGGTGATCGCCCCGATGACGGTCACCGACTCCGGCCACTTCAAGGAGACCGTCGGCCGGCTGCGCGAACTCGGGCACGACGTAAGGCACTTCACTCTCCTCGCCGAGCGCGGGACCGTGCTGAAGCGGCTGAACGAGCGCGGTTTCGGGCACGTCCTGCGGTACGTCGCCGGGAAGAACGCCGGTCTGCGGCGGGAGAGCTGGGCCGTACGGCAGCTGGACCACTGCCTCGAACGGCTGCGCGAGCCGGAGTTCGCAGAGCACCTGTGGACCGACCACTCGACCGTGCCGAAGACGGCGGACCGCATCGCCGTGCTGGCGGGGCTGACCCTCCGGCCGAACAACGAGGGCGCCCTGCGCACGCGGCTGAGGCAGGCACGGGTCGGGGTGCGGCACATCCGGTTCGACTGAACCCGGTACGGATCCGTACGCCGGGCGACGGCCGCACCGGGGATATCGGGACACCGGGGATATCGGGACACCGGGGACACCAGGGACTCAGCGCAGGACGCCCTCCAGGAAGTCGCTGCCCAGCCGGGCCACCACCGGTACGTCCAGCTGGTGCAGGACGTACCGGCCGCGCCGGCGGGTGGTGAGCAGGCCCGCCTTCTTCAGGACGCTCAGGTGGCGGGATATCTCGGGCGGGGTCATGCCGTGCACCTGGGCCAGCTCACCCGTGGTGAAGGCGCTGCGGGCCAGGCTCCGGCACAGCCGCATGCGCACCGGGTGCGACAGGGCCGTCATCCGCAGGGCCAGCTGCTCGACCGAGGCCGGTGCGACCGGACCGGGGGAGGCCACCGGGTAGTGCAGCACCGGCTGCCAGGCGTACCGGTGGAGGACCATCAGGTGCGGCCGGCCCAGACTGGTGGGGACGAGCAGCAGGCCGCCGTCCCGAGTGGCCGTGCGTCCCTCGCCGAGCTTGTCGACCGTGACGCGGGCCGCCGCCTCGTCCAGGGACACCGCCGGCGACACCGCGGCCAGCGCCTCGGCCAGGCCCTTGCGCCGCAGCAGGTCCGTCTTGTGGCGGGCGTCCGCCGCCAGCTGGTGGCGCAGCCGGGCCCAGGTCTCCGCGAAGAACGCCTCGTCGCAGTCCTCCAGGAACCGCCGCAGCCACGCCCTGATCCGCGGCGGGCCGGCCAGCAGCCGCTCGCTGAAGTGCAGCTGCCGCGGCCCGCGCGCGGCCGCGCGCTCCAGCGCGAGCCGCCGAATCCCGGCGTCGGCCAGGGCGCCCGGACCGGGCAGGCTGTACGGCAGGGCGCACGTGAACTCCAGCGCGCCGTCCACGAACTGCTCGTCCGTCAACTTGTCGAGCAGGTCCAGGTCCTCGGCGAGCGTCGCACCGGGCAGGGCGGTACGGTCCGGGACGCCCGCGCAGGGCAGGAACAGGTCCGAGAACGTCGTCCGCCACAGGAAGTCCGCCTCGCACATCCGGTCCGCCAGATGCGGGTCGAGCCGCGCGGTCACCCCGGTCACCCAGCCCTGCAGGCCCGGATGGTGTCCCGGTTCGGACAGCGCGTGCAGCGCCATGCCGAGCTCGGCCAGGGGCGAGGGGACGACGGCGATCCGCTCCGGCCGCAGCCCCGCGATGTCGATGCGCAGGCTCATGACCTCATGGTGCACCGTTCCTAATGACTGAGCGGGAGTGGGTCCTGGTGCCAGGACTGGTGCTCAGCCGCGTGCCCCGAACGGTTGTGGGCACGCTGGTCGCCCGCTTTCGCTCCGAGTCCGGCGCCTGCGGATCGTGTCCGTGGTCCGGGGACGCGGGGGCGGGTTTCCTCACGTCCCGGGATGCCCGGTGCGGCCTGGACGGTCCGATGCCCCACCGCATCACGCTGGTGCGGTGGGGGCGGTGCCGTCCGACGCCGGATCGGGTGTCCCAGGGCGCGTCGTCCGATCGCCACGGCGGCAGCGTCGTGGCGCGTGGTCTTCCTGGTTGTGGTGGTCAGGGGTCGTTGCCAGTGCTGGGCGCCCCAGCGGCTGGTGTAGGCCGGGTCGACCGCGACGAGGGGAATGTTCAGTTCGGCGGCCATGGACATCAGCCTGGCGCGCAGTTTCGCGGTGGGCATACCGGAGACCAGCCTGCGGAACCGCTTGCGCCGCCCGTGTTTCTCCCGGGTCTTCTCCGTGTGGAAGTCCAGGTCCTCGATCGCCAGGGCCAGGTGGTGCCGTTCGGCCCAGTGCAGGAGGCGGATGAGGGCGTGGCGGACCTGGGCGTCGCGGTGGGGTGCGCTGCCGGTGAGGTCGTAGTCGAACCTGCGGGGCTCGCCGACGGGGTTGCCGTGGGTGTCCAGGCGCCAGGCGGCCAGGTGGTCGGCGTTCATGTCGACACCGGCCAGCCCGCCGGCGCGGACGGCCTCCAGCGGCACCGTCCGCACGGGCGTGTTGTGCCAGGAGACGGTGAGGTACCAGCGGGCGCGGCCGGTGTCGTGGTGGATGCGGTAGGCCACGGCCCGGTGGGCGGTGATCCGGTCGGCCCACTGCCCGCCCCGGTGCCGGAAGCGGACCCGGCAGGCGAGTACGTACCGGCCGTGCGGCGCGTTCGCCAGATGGGCCAGCGGCGCGGGGAGCCTGATGCTCACCTCTCCGTCCGGGCCGACCCGGATCGTCTCGTTGCCGTACCGCTTCCCCGACTCGCCGTCGGCCTGGAGGAACCAGCGCTCCGCCTCCCACCGCAGACGCCATCCGGCCTCGGTCAGGCCGGCGGCCTCAAGGTTGTGCCGGGCGCGCAGCAGTCTCCTGCCGCCGCGCACCACCCGCACGCGCCCGGCCTCCCACCGGGCGCGCTCCTGCTCCAGCCGGTCCTGCAGCAGGTACAGGCGCCGGGACTTGGCGAACCACTCCCGCTTTGAACGGTAACCGCCCGGCCGGCCCCGGGAGCCCTTCGCACCGATGGGCAGCGACAGCCGGTAGGTGATCGTGTCGACGCCCGTCTGGAGGCTGGAGATGTGGGCGGACTGTCCGCGCCGGGCCAGCGCCCACTGGTCATGCGTGGCCTTGGTGATGCTGCCCGCCCAGCGCGAGGACGACTCCCCGGTCAGAGCATGCTTGCGCCGCGCCCACCGGTCACTGTCGTGTTCCAGGCCCGCGGCGCAGCGTGCCTTCAGGTCGCGCGAGGCCAGGGAGCCGAGCAGGCCACCGACCAGACGCAGGACCTCCTCGTCCCGCACGGTCAGTCCCTTGAGGCTGTCGCGGATCGCCACCCCGGACGGGCCCGGCACCACGAACGAAGCCGCCACCACGCGCAGCCCGCCCATCCCCCACCCCCTGCCCGGCGCCGAAGAAACCGTCACGACCTTCAACGAACGCCTCCCGTGAAGGTCACGCATTCGATGCAAGAACTTCCGTTCCCCACTCAGGGGCATGTGCACGATGAGACCGGGACACTCACTCATACACGCCAGAACATGCCCAAGCACTATCGATCAGTAGCAGTTCGCGACCCCGCCACTGACAACGCCGCCCTGTTCGACGGCCGACGTCAACCCGCCGTCGAGCGACGGCCGCCGTCGACCGACGGCCGCGCCGCCCCGGCACTCGGGCAGCGCTTCACTCGCCCGCCTGCTGCTCGCCCACCTCCTCCTTCAGCCGGGCGACGAACTGCGTGACCGCCGCCTTCACGTCGCCGGCCGTCCACTCCAGGCCCGCGGCGCGTACGTCGACCTCCGTGTACGCCACCGCGGGGCCCTTGGCGTCCCAGGGGTTCATGAACAGCAGCGTGTTCGTCTCCTCGGCCTGCCGGACGGCCGCCTCGGCGACCACGTCGGGGTCGTAGGGCAGCCAGACCTGGAACGCGTTGGTGTGCGGCAGCTCGGGATGTACGCGCGCCCAGGGCAGCCCGGCCGCCGCGAAGCCCTCGCGCAGCGCGGCGGCCACCACGCGCGCGTGGCGCACGTACTCGGGCAGCCGGGGCAGTTCGCGCTCCAGACCGGCGAGCGCCGACAGCGCGGTCGGGAACTGCTGGAAGACCTGCCCGCCGTACCGGTGGCGCCAGGTCCTCGCCTCGTCGACCAGCGTCTTCGGTCCGGCGAGCGCCGCGCCGCCGTAGCCGTCGAGCGACTTGTAGAAGGAGACGTACACGCTGTCCGCCAGGTCCGCGATCTCGTCGAGCGGCCGGCCGAGGTGGACGGCGGACTCCCACAGGCGCGCGCCGTCGAAGTGCACCACCGCGTCACGCTCGCGCGCCGCCGCCACGACCTCGCACAGCTCCTCCCAGGACGGCAGCAGGAATCCGGCGTCCCGCAGGGGCAACTCCAGCATCAGCGCCCCGAAGGGCTCGGCGAAGTCGCGCACCTCGTCGGCGGTCGGCTGGCGCGGCTCGCCGGTCAGCCGGACCGGGCGCAGACCGCTGACCTGGCTGAGGGCATGGCGTTCGTGCACCTCGGGGTGGGACATCGCGTGCAGCGCGACGGCCTCGGCGCCGGTGCGGCCGGCCCAGCAGCGCAGGGCCACCTGCTGGGCCATCGTGCCGGTGGGGAAGAAGGCGGCCGCCTCCTTGCCGAGCAGCACGGCGACCTTCCGCTCCAGGGCCTCCACGACGCCGTCGCCGTAGACGTCCGACGCCTCGTCGAGGTCGTACAGGTCCGGGGCCGCGTCCAGCAGCGCGAGCCGCTCCCTCAGGGTGCCCCGGAAACCGGGGCGCGACAGCACCCGCGCGCTCCGGTAGGCGCTCATGCGCCGCTTGTAGCGCTGCACGCGCCGCTCTTCGTCCGACAGCGGCTCCGGCTGCTCCGCCGAATGTTCCTCCGCCGGACCTTCCTCCGCCGAATGTTCCTTCGCCGAATGTCCCTCCGGCAGCCGCTCCGCCGAGTGCTTCCCCGGCTCGCTTCCCTGCCCGCCCTGCTCCGCGCTCTCGGTCATGCCCCGGATCATGCCGCGCGCCGTCCCTCGCGGGCACGCGCATTTCCGCACCGGCACGCGCGCGCACGGTGACGTGCGGAAACCCACAGCCTGTGGACAACCGGCCGCCCCGCGGACCGATCGCGTTAGCATGACGAGAAATCGTCCGGTACCCGAAGCGGACTGGAACGGGAAGGCCGCCGTCGCGTGAGTACAAGCCAACAGCCAGATCCCCAGGACCGCCCCGCGCGGCTCACCGTCGGCGTCGTCGGCGCCGGCCGCGTGGGCCCCGCGCTCGCCGCGTCCCTCCAGCTCGCCGGACACCGCCCGGTGGCCGTCTCCGGAGTGTCCGACGCCTCCAGGCGGCGAGCCGCGGAGCTGCTCCCCGACGTGCCGCTGGTGCCGCCCGCCGAGGTGCTCCAGCGCGCCGATCTCGTCCTGCTGACCGTCCCCGACGACGCCCTGCCCGGACTCGTCGAGGGCCTCGCCGACACCGGCGCCGTCCGGCCGGGCCAGCTGCTCGTCCACACCTCGGGGCGCTACGGCGTACGGGTCCTGGACCCCGCCCTGCGCGCGGGCGCCCTCCCGCTCGCCCTGCACCCGGCGATGACCTTCACCGGGACCCCGGTGGACGTCCAGCGCCTGGCCGGCTGCTCCTTCGGCGTCACCGCGCCCGACGAACTGCGGCTGGCCGCGGAGGCCCTCGTCATCGAGATGGGCGGCGAACCGGAATGGATCGCCGAGCCGATGCGCCCGCTCTACCACGCGGCGCTCGCGCTCGGCGCCAACCACCTCGTCACGCTGGTCGCCCAGTCCATGGAGCTGCTGCGCGCCGCCGGCGTCGAGGCACCCGACCGGATGCTCGGCCCGCTGCTCGGCGCGGCCCTGGACAACGCCCTGCGCTCCGGCGACGCGGCTCTCACCGGCCCCGTCGCCCGGGGGGACGCGGGCACCGTCGCCGCGCACGTCGCCGAACTGCGCACGCACGCCCCCCAGACCGTGGCCGGCTACCTCGCGATGGCCCGCGCGACCGCCGACCGGGCGCTCGCCCACGGACTGCTGAAGCCGGAACTGGCCGAGGACCTGCTCGGGGTGCTCGCCGACGGGACCGGCGGGACCGGTGGGACCGGTGGGACCGGTGGTACTGGGGGGACCGGCGGCGCCGAGGGGGACGTCCGATGAGCATCACCTTGCTGCGCACTGCGGACGAACTGCACGCACGCACGCGTACCGGCCGTCGCGCCGTCGTGATGACCATGGGCGCCCTGCACGAGGGCCACGCCTCCCTGGTCCGCACGGCGCGCGGGATCGCCGGACCGGACGGGGAGGTCGTCGTCACCGTCTTCGTCAACCCGCTGCAGTTCGGCGCGGGCGAGGACCTCGACCGCTACCCCCGCACCCTGGACGCCGACCTGGAGGTGGCCGAGCGGGCCGGGGCGGACGTCGTGTTCGCCCCTTCCGTGGACGAGGTCTACCCCGGCGGCGAGCCCCAGGTCCGCGTCAGCGCGGGCCCCATGGGCGAGCGTCTGGAGGGCGCCTCGCGCCCCGGCCACTTCGACGGGATGCTCACCGTCGTCGCCAAGCTGCTGCACCTCACCCGCCCCGACGTCGCCCTGTACGGCCAGAAGGACGCCCAGCAGCTCGCCCTGATCCGCCGCATGGTGCGGGACCTGAACTTCGGCGTCGAGATCGTCGCCGTGCCGACCGTGCGCGAGGACGACGGCCTGGCGCTGTCCAGCCGCAACCGCTACCTCTCGCTCGATGAGCGCCGCACGGCGCTCGCGCTCTCGCGCGCGCTGTTCGCGGGCCGCGACCGGCACGCCGCCCAGGAGGCGCTGCGCGCGCGTGCCCGCGAGGTGCCCGCCACGCACGCGCGTGCCGAGGCCCTCAGCGCGATAGGGGAGTCGAGGGCCGCGGCCGACGCGCACGCCGTCGCCCAGGCCCGCACGTCGCCCGCCGCCGCCCCGGGCCACGACGCCGAGGGCCGTGCCTTCCTCGGCGCCCCGTCGGCCGTCCGCGCGGCCGCCCGCCTGGTCCTCGACGACGCGGCCCGGCTGTCCCCGCCGCTGGAACTGGACTACCTGGCGCTCGTCGACCCGTCCGACTTCACCGAGATCGAGGACGGCTTCACCGGCGAGGCGGTTCTCGCCGTCGCCGCCCGGGTCGGGGCGACCCGGCTGATCGACAACATCCCCCTCACCTTCGGAGCCGCCTCGTGACCAGCACAGGCATACGCCCGCCCGTCGCCCACGACCCTCGAGCGGGAGCGCTTCGCGCTCGCCCCCGCTTGTTCGCGCCCGCGCCCGGGTGGTCCATCTCCGCGGACGTGGTCGTCGTCGGCTCCGGAGTGGCCGGACTGACGACCGCCCTGCGCTGCGCGGCGGCCGGCCTGGAGACCGTCGTGGTCACCAAGGCCCGTCTCGACGACGGCTCCACCCGCTGGGCCCAGGGCGGCATCGCCGCGGCCCTCGGCGAGGGCGACACCCCCGAACAGCACCTGGACGACACCCTGGTCGCCGGCGCGGGCCTGTGCGACGAGGAAGCGGTACGGATCCTCGTCACCGAGGGGCCCGACGCCGTACGCCGCCTGATCTCCACCGGCGCCCACTTCGACACCGACGACGAGGGCGGCATCGAGCTCACCCGCGAGGGCGGCCACCACCGCCGCCGCATCGCGCACGCGGGCGGCGACGCGACCGGCGCGGAGATCTCCCGGGCGCTGGTCGAGGCGGTGCGCGCGGCCGAGCGGGGCAAGCGCGAAGCGCTCCGGGCCGAGGGCGGCGGCGGGCGACGGGCGGGCGTGCGCACGATCGAGAACGCCCTCGTCCTGGACCTGCTCACCGACGCCGACGGCCGTACCGCGGGCGTCACCCTGCACGTCATGGGCGAGGGCCAGCACGACGGCGTGGGCGCCGTGCACGCGCCCGCGGTGGTGCTCGCGACCGGCGGCATGGGCCAGGTCTTCTCCGCCACCACCAACCCGTCGGTGTCCACCGGCGACGGCGTGGCGCTCGCGCTGCGGGCCGGCGCGGAGGTCTCCGACCTGGAGTTCGTCCAGTTCCACCCGACCGTGCTGTTCCTCGGCCCGGACGCCGAGGGCCAGCAGCCGCTCGTCTCCGAGGCGGTACGCGGCGAGGGCGCCCACCTGGTGGACGCGGACGGGGTGCGGTTCATGGTCGGCCAGCACGAACTGGCCGAACTCGCGCCCCGGGACATCGTCGCCAAGGGCATCATGCGCCGTATGCAGGAGCAGGACGCCGAGCACATGTTCCTCGACGCCCGGCACTTCGGCGCCGAGATGTGGGAGCACCGCTTCCCGACGATCCTCGCCGCCTGCCGCGCCCACGGCATCGACCCGGTCACCGAACCCATCCCGATCGCCCCGGCGGCCCACTACGCATCCGGAGGCGTGCGCACGGACTCCCACGGGCGGACGACCGTCCCGGGCCTGTACGCGTGCGGCGAGGTCGCCTGCACCGGCGTGCACGGCGCCAACCGGCTCGCGTCCAACTCCCTCCTGGAGGGCCTCGTCTACGCCGAGCGGATCGCCGCCGACATCGCCGCCGCCGGCATCGCCGCCGGCGCCGCGTCCGGCGTCACGTCCGACGCCCCGTCCGACGGCGCGTCCGACGGCGCGTCCGACGCCCCGTCCGACGGCGCGTCCGACGGCGCGTCCGACGGCGCGTCCGCCGGCGCGGACAGCGGCGCGCGCGGCGGCCGCCACGCCCGCGGGCCGGAGCCGGCCGGGCATCCCGAGGAGCCGGTCCACCCCCTGCTGGAGCCCGAGGCGCGCTTCGCGATCCAGCGGATCATGACGGACGGCGCGGGCGTCCTGCGCTCCGCCGCCTCCCTCGCCAGGGCCGCCGGCCAGCTGGAGCGCCTGCACACCGACGCCCGCGACGCGCTCGCCGAGAACGGCAAGACCGCCGAGCCCGGCGTCGACACCTGGGAGGCCACCAACCTCCTGTGCGTGGCCCGCGTCCTGGTCGCCGCGGCGGAGCTGCGCGAGGAGACCCGCGGCTGCCACTGGCGCGAGGACCACGCGGAGCGCGACGACGCCGCCTGGCGCCGGCACATCGTCGTACGGCTGAATCCCGACCGCACACTCGCCGTGCGCACCACCGATACCGCAGACTTCCCCCCGACCCGGCAGCGCCTTCAGGAGCAGTGACACAAGTGAGCACCCCCGACCTCCCCCTCGCGTCCACCGGCGGCTGCGGCGACGGCTGTGCCTGCGGCGCGGAAGCCGACGCGGAAGCCGCGGAATACCTCGAGTGCGGGCTCGACCCCGCGCTCGCCCAGCTCCTGGCGGACGCCGGACTCGACCCCGTGGAGGTCGAGGACATCGCCAACGTCGCCATCCAGGAGGACCTCGCCCACGGCGTGGACGTGACCACGGTCGCGACGATCCCCGAGGACGCCGTCGCCACCGGCGACTTCACCGCGCGCGAGGCGGGCGTCGTCGCAGGGCTCAGGGTCGCCGAGGCGGTGCTCTCGGTGGTCTGCACGGACGAGTTCGAGGTCGAGCGGCACGTCGAGGACGGCGACCGCGTGGCGGCGGGACAGAAGCTGCTCTCGGTCACCACGCGCACGCGTGACCTGCTCACCGCCGAACGCAGCGCCCTCAACCTGCTGTGCCGCCTGTCGGGCATCGCCACCGCCACGCGCGCGTGGGCCGACACCCTCCAGGGCACCGGTGCGCGGGTGCGCGACACCCGCAAGACCACGCCCGGCCTGCGCTCCCTGGAGAAGTACGCCGTCCGCTGCGGCGGGGGCGTCAACCACCGCATGTCGCTGTCGGACGCGGCGCTGGTCAAGGACAACCACGTGGTCGCCGCCGGCGGTGTCGCCCAGGCGTTCAAGGCCGTGCGCGAGGCCTTCCCCGAGGTGCCGATCGAGGTCGAGGTCGACACGCTGCACCAGCTGCGGGAGGTCGTCGACGCGGGCGCCGACCTGATCCTGCTGGACAACTTCACCCCCGGCGAGTGCGAGGAGGCCGTGGCCCTCGTCCACGGCCGCGCGGCCCTGGAGGCGTCGGGCCGCCTGACCCTCGACAACGCGCGCGCGTACGCCGAGACGGGCGTGGACTACCTGGCCGTGGGCGCCCTCACCCACTCCTCGCCGATCCTGGACATCGGCCTCGACCTGCGCGCGGCGGAGTAACGGCCATGCTCCTCACCATCGACGTGGGAAACACGCACACGGTCCTCGGCCTGTTCGACGGTGAGGACATCGTCGAGCACTGGCGCATCTCGACGGACGCGCGCCGCACGGCGGACGAGCTGGCGGTGCTGCTGCAGGGCCTGATGGGCATGCACCCGCTGCTCGGGGACGACCTCGGCGACGGCATCGACGGCATCGCCATCTGCGCGACCGTCCCGTCGGTGCTGCACGAGCTGCGCGAGGTCACGCGGCGCTACTACGGCGACGTGCCCGCGGTGCTCGTCGAGCCCGGCGTGAAGACGGGGGTGCCCATCCTCACCGACAACCCCAAGGAGGTCGGCGCCGACCGCATCATCAACGCGGTCGCGGCGGTCGAACTCTACGGCGGCCCCGCGATCGTCGTGGACTTCGGTACGGCGACGACGTTCGACGCGGTCTCCGCGCGCGGGGAGTACGTCGGCGGTGTCATCGCGCCCGGCATCGAGATCTCGGTCGAGGCGCTCGGCGTCAAGGGCGCCCAGCTGCGCAAGATCGAGGTCGCCCGGCCGCGGCACGTGATCGGCAAGAACACGGTGGAGGCGATGCAGGCCGGCATCGTCTACGGGTTCGCCGGCCAGGTGGACGGCGTGGTGAGCCGGATGGCGCGCGAGCTGGCGGACGACCCGGACGACGTGACGGTGATCGCGACCGGCGGTCTGGCGCCCATGGTGCTGGGCGAGTCCTCGGTGATCGACGAGCACGAGCCGTGGCTGACCCTGATCGGACTGCGGCTGGTGTACGAGCGGAACGCGTCGCGCCTGTAGCCGGCCGCGGGGGCGCAGAGGCGCGGAGGCGCAGGGGAGCGAGCAGCGCGGAGGCGCAGGGGCGCGGTGCGGCGCCCACGCCCGACACGGCCTGTTTTATGTCGGTTTTGTCTGATTAGCGCGTATCGTCGGCACATGCCCACGCCATACGGATCCCGCGGCGGCATGGCGTTCGGCGCGGAGGAGCTGCGTGTGCTCCGCCGCGCTCTCGCCCTCGCCCTCCGCCCCGAAACCGCCTCGGCCGAGGAAGTCCAGGACTGCCTCCGCCTCGCCGAGTCCCTCGACGAGGCGATGCGCGAGGGCGCCCGGCTGCGCGCCTTCCTGGTGGCCGATCTCGCCCGCTACCGCGCCGCGCTGCCCGGGACCGCCACCGGCTATCTCGCGCTGCTGGAGGAGGTGCTGGGTTCCGGCTACCGTCCGCACCCCGACGACCTCGCCGCCCTGCGGGCCCTGCGCGGCAGTCCGGTGGCCGCCGCCCTGCTGGACCGCTGCCAGGTCCTCGCGGAACAGGACGTACGCGCCCGCCTCGCACGCCGGGCGGCGCCCCCGGCCGTCCCGGTGGTCCCCGCCTCCCGCGTCCGCCTCACGGCCCTTCCGGGCGGCCTCTCGGCCGACGGCGCCGACGGTACCGACGACATCGCCAGTGCCGCGCACCAGGATCCCGCCGAGCGGCCGGAGAAGCCCGCGGAGAAGCCGCCCGCCCCCGAGCCGGCCCCGGCCGCCCCGAAGCCGCCGCGCCCCATCCCCACCCCCGGCGAGGTCTTCCCGCGCCGCAAACCGAGCCCCGCGCCGCCGCCGAACCGCCCCCGCCAGCTCACCGCGGTCTGAAAGACCCCGCCCCGCCCGTCCGCCGCCCCGTGGTTAACCTGGGTGCATGGACTACGTCTCCGCGCTCCTGCCCCCGGTCGTCATGGCCGTGTTCTTCATCGGCGTGATCAGGGTGATCGTGAAGACCCAGGGCGGGGCCAACAAGGCCAAGGAGGACGCGGCCGTCGACGCCGCCATCGCGCAGGCGGAGGCGGCCCGCCAGGCCCCCGCGCGGACCGACGGCTGACGCCCGGCCGACGGCACCCCCACCGGCGTACGACTGCCGCGTCCGCGACTGCACGCGTCCGCGAGCGGTCGTACGCCCTTTTTGTCGCGTTTGCTGATATAAGTGCCGGTTCGGCACGCGAATGGCGGGATCTCCCACTAGGGTGCTGAGGTGTGCCCCGCCCATTGGGAGAACTCGAAGACGCGGTCATGACACGGGTGTGGAAGTGGAACCGCCCGGTGACCGTTCGAGAAGTCCTGGAAGACCTTCAGCGGGAGCGGACCATCGCCTACACCACGGTGATGACCGTTTTGGACAATCTCCATCAGAAGGGCTGGGTGCGCCGCGAGGCGGAAGGCCGGGCCTATCGATATGAGGCCGTCTCCACCCGGGCCGCCTACGCCGCCGCCCTCATGAACGACGCCTGGTCCCAGAGCGACAACCCCGCGGCCGCTCTCGTCGCCTTCTTCGGCATGATGAGCGACGAACAGCGGCAGGCCCTGTGGGACGCCGTCCGCATCGTCCAGGGACCGGAAACACCCGAAGCGGAGGAGAACCCCGGCTCCGCGCCGCAGGGGGGCGGGCGATAGCGTCCGGTCATGTCCCGAGAGAGCCCCTCGTCCGCGAGTCCCGAAGTCGGCGCTAAAGCCATCACCGTGCGGCGGGCCCGCACCAGCGATGTTCCGGCCGTGCGCCGTCTCCTTGACGCCTACGTCCGCGACCGCATCCTGCTCGACAAAGCGACGGTGACGCTTTACGAGGACATCCAGGAGTTCTGGGTGGCGGAACGGGACGACAACGCCGAGGTGGTCGGCTGCGGTGCGCTGCACGTGATGTGGGAAGACCTCGCGGAAGTGCGCACTCTCGCGGTCAAGCCCGGTCTGAAGGGTGCCGGCGTCGGCCATCAGTTGCTGGAGAAGTTGCTGCAGACCGCGCGCTGGCTCGGCGTTCGCCGCGTTTTCTGCCTGACCTTCGAAGTCGACTTCTTCGGCAAGCACGGCTTCGTCGAGATCGGCGAGACGCCCGTCGACACCGACGTCTACGCGGAGCTGATGCGTTCCTATGACGAGGGCGTCGCCGAGTTCCTCGGCCTGGAGCGAGTGAAACCGAACACCTTGGGCAACAGCCGGATGCTTCTGCATCTGTGATCGCCGATCACCGCGGAGTATTCCGTCCGGAGCTCTGCCCAGGTTCCCTATGTCCGAAACGCGCATGTTTCCGGTCCGGGTCGGGTCTGCCGGTCTCTCCCGGGGGTTTGTGTTTTTCCGGCAAAAGCGGTTTGCTTTCCGACGTACTGCAGTACTGCATATAACAGGGGACGGCGAAACGGCGGACGCCGCAGACCCCCGGCCCACAAGTCATGAATGAAAGGAAATCCGGTGGCACAGAAGGTTCAGGTCCTTCTTGTCGACGACCTCGACGGCGGCGAGGCGGACGAGACTGTCACGTTCGCGTTGGACGGCAAGACGTACGAGATCGATCTCACGACCGCCAATGCGGACAAGCTTCGCGGCCTTCTCGAGCCTTACGTGAAGGGCGGTCGTCGTACCGGAGGCCGTTCTTCGGGCGGGCGCGGAAAGGCCCGCGCCGCTTCCGGCGGCAGCCAGGACACCGCGCAGATCCGCGCCTGGGCGAAGGAGAACGGCTACGAGGTCAACGACCGCGGCCGCGTCCCCGCGTCCATCCGCGAGGCCTACGAGAAGGCCAACGCCTGAGCACGGGCGCGACGCAGGCGGATCCGGTGGCACTGCGTCGCCACCGTGTTCACGAGTCGTACGAGATCGGGGGCGCCCTCCCGGCCCCCCATGGCCGACAGCGTCGGCAGCGAGGCCTCGACCTCGCATCCCGGCCCGGGGGGCCGCAGCCACACGGCGGCCCCCTGCACGGTGCCGGGGGCGCCCGGCGACGGCGGCCGCGCTCCGGCCCGCTCCGGCCCGGGGGGCGGCGGAGCGTCCATCGCGTCGCCCTCGCCGAGCGCCGTCAGGTCGAGCGCCAGCGCTCCCCACTCCAGCCAGTCCAGCAGCCCGGACAGCTCCTCCGCGCTGCCCGCGGCCACCAGCAGCCGCATCCTTCCGCCCTGCACGGCCACCGGTGACCGCGGCGCGAGATGCCTGAGGCCCGCGCGGCCCGCCTCGGCCGGGACGTCCAGGACGTCGAAACGTACGCCCACCGCGAGCCGCACAGCGGATCCGGGGTTCCCGGGTTCCCCGCGCACCGCGGGCACCGTGGGCCACCCCAGTTCGTTCTCGTACCAGTCGCGGACACCGGCGCCCGGGCCGAGCGGGCGGCGGGGGAGCGGGACCGTGACCTTCGTCCCGTTTGTGGCGTTCGCGACATCCGTGGTGACCGGAGGGAGGCTGCCGACCATGCCAGGTGCAACCGCCGAGGGGGCCCCGAAGTCACGCTGTGGCTTCCCCTGGTTGCGCAGAGTGCCGGACGGGGGGCGCGCGGGGGGTGCGGGGAGGCGCAAGGTTGTTCGCCCATAGCGGAGGGAACCGGTGCGCGCGGCATGGACTGTCCGCCCCTGCGGGTAAGACATCCCTAGTGGGAGGGGGCGACACGCAGGACGAGGCGTCTCACGTTCGCCATCGGCGTACTGATGGTGGGGGTAAGTGCCTGGCCTGCGGGAACATCGTCTCGCACCATCGGGTTGGAAGAGATGTCGGCGTTCGGGGTCAGGAGGCAGTGTTGGTTCTCGGGCCGGTGTCGGCAGTTGGAATGAGCGGTCCCCGCTTGCGGGACTAAGCTGCGGAAGGACAGGGAGGGGAAGTTCCCCCCACTGCCTGACCGCTCTGAGGAGCGATTAACGATGTTCGAGAGGTTCACCGACCGCGCGCGGCGGGTTGTCGTCCTGGCTCAGGAAGAAGCCCGGATGCTCAACCACAACTACATCGGCACCGAGCACATCCTCCTGGGCCTGATCCACGAGGGTGAGGGTGTCGCCGCCAAGGCCCTTGAGAGCCTCGGGATTTCGCTCGAGGCGGTCCGCCAGCAGGTGGAGGAGATCATCGGCCAGGGCCAGCAGGCCCCGTCCGGGCACATCCCCTTCACCCCCCGTGCCAAGAAGGTCCTGGAGCTGTCGCTCCGCGAGGCCCTTCAGCTGGGCCACAACTACATCGGCACGGAGCACATCCTGCTCGGCCTGATCCGCGAGGGCGAGGGCGTCGCCGCCCAGGTCCTGGTCAAGCTGGGCGCAGACCTCAACCGCGTGCGGCAGCAGGTGATCCAGCTGCTGTCCGGTTACCAGGGCAAGGAGACGGCCACCGCCGGCGGTCCTGCCGAGGGCACCCCCTCGACGTCCCTGGTCCTCGACCAGTTCGGCCGGAACCTCACCCAGGCCGCTCGTGAGTCCAAGCTCGACCCGGTCATCGGGCGCGAGAAGGAGATCGAGCGGGTCATGCAGGTGCTGTCCCGCCGTACCAAGAACAACCCGGTGCTGATCGGTGAGCCCGGCGTCGGCAAGACCGCCGTCGTCGAGGGCCTCGCCCAGGCCATCGTCAAGGGCGAGGTGCCCGAGACCCTCAAGGACAAGCACCTCTACACCCTGGACCTCGGCGCGCTGGTCGCCGGCTCCCGCTACCGCGGTGACTTCGAGGAGCGCCTGAAGAAGGTGCTCAAGGAGATCCGCACCCGCGGCGACATCATCCTGTTCATCGACGAGCTGCACACGCTCGTCGGCGCGGGTGCCGCCGAGGGCGCCATCGACGCGGCTTCGATCCTGAAGCCGATGCTGGCCCGCGGTGAGCTGCAGACCATCGGCGCGACCACCCTGGACGAGTACCGCAAGCACCTGGAGAAGGACGCGGCCCTCGAGCGCCGCTTCCAGCCCATCCAGGTCGCCGAGCCGTCCCTGCCGCACACGATCGAGATCCTCAAGGGTCTGCGTGACCGGTACGAGGCCCACCACCGGGTCTCCATCACGGACGAGGCGCTGGTGCAGGCCGCCACCCTGGCCGACCGGTACATCTCGGACCGCTTCCTGCCGGACAAGGCGATCGACCTGATCGACGAGGCCGGCTCGCGGATGCGCATCCGCCGGATGACCGCGCCGCCGGACCTGCGCGAGTTCGACGAGAAGATCGCCGGTGTCCGCCGCGACAAGGAGTCCGCGATCGACTCGCAGGACTTCGAGAAGGCCGCTTCGCTCCGCGACAAGGAGAAGCAGCTGCTGGCCGCCAAGGCCAAGCGGGAGAAGGAGTGGAAGGCCGGCGACATGGACGTCGTCGCCGAGGTCGACGGCGAGCTGATCGCCGAGGTCCTCGCCACGGCCACCGGCATCCCGGTCTTCAAGCTGACCGAGGAGGAGTCCAGCCGCCTGCTCCGCATGGAGGACGAGCTCCACAAGCGGGTCATCGGCCAGGACGACGCCGTCAAGGCGCTGTCGAAGGCGATCCGCCGTACCCGCGCCGGTCTGAAGGACCCGAAGCGTCCGGGTGGTTCGTTCATCTTCGCCGGCCCGTCCGGTGTCGGTAAGACCGAGCTGTCCAAGGCGCTCGCGGAGTTCCTCTTCGGTGACGAGGACGCGCTGATCTCCCTCGACATGTCGGAGTTCAGCGAGAAGCACACGGTGTCGCGGCTGTTCGGTTCGCCCCCCGGCTACGTGGGCTACGAAGAGGGCGGCCAGCTGACCGAGAAGGTCCGCCGCAAGCCGTTCTCCGTCGTCCTCTTCGACGAGGTCGAGAAGGCCCACCCGGACATCTTCAACTCGCTGCTGCAGATCCTGGAGGACGGTCGCCTGACCGACTCCCAGGGCCGGGTCGTGGACTTCAAGAACACGGTCATCATCATGACGACCAACCTCGGCACCCGGGACATCTCCAAGGGCTTCAACCTGGGCTTCGCCGCCTCGGGCGACACGAAGACCAACTACGAGCGCATGAAGAACAAGGTGTCGGACGAGCTCAAGCAGCACTTCCGCCCCGAGTTCCTCAACCGTGTCGACGACGTGGTCGTCTTCCCGCAGCTGACCCAGGCCGACATCCTGCGGATCGTCGACCTGATGATCGGCAAGGTGGACGAGCGCCTGCGGGACCGGGACATGGGCATCGAGCTCTCCCAGTCCGCCAAGGAACTGCTGTCCAAGAAGGGCTACGACCCCGTGCTGGGCGCCCGGCCGCTGCGCCGGACCATCCAGCGCGAGATCGAGGACTCGCTGTCGGAGAAGATCCTCTTCGGCGAGCTGCGTCCCGGTCACATCGTGGTCGTGGACACCGAGGGCGAGGGCGACGCCAAGACCTTCACCTTCCGGGGTGAGGAGAAGTCGGCGCTGCCGGACGTCCCGCCGATCGAGCAGGCGGCCGGCGGTGCCGGGCCGAACCTGAGCAAGGAGGCGTAAGCCTCACGGCACGTGAGAGGGGCCGGTGCCTTCGGGCACCGGCCCCTCGCGCATGCCGCCGTACGGCTACGACAGCTGCCCGTCGTAGTCCGGCAGCTTGTACGTCTTCTCGGCATGGCCGCCCGACAGGTCGGTGGCGCTGTTGCCGATGTTCGCGATGATCGTGTAGCCCTTGTTCTCGATGGCGACGCGCTGGGCGGTCTTGTAGGCGGCGACGTCCTTGAAGAGGTCGAGCAGGCCGCGGACGTAGAGGCCGGAGACGTCGTAGCCGTCGTACTCGAGGTTGTACTCGGTGGGCAGGTAGATGATGCCGGGGCGGGCCGTCACGAAGAACAGGGAGACGCCGTGCTCCTGGGCGTACTTCGCGACGTTCAGGACCGGCTTGTTGGCCGGCTGCGGGTAGCTGAAGCCGAAGTCGGTCTCCAGGGTCGTGTTGTCGACGTCGAACACGATCGCCTGCTTCTCGCCCGGCTTCGCGGCGGCGATGCGCGCCTTCAGGTACGGCAGGGCCTGGTCCATCACCGCCTGGCAGTCCTGCTGCCAGGTCGCGTGGTCGACGTCCCCGGCGGCGGTCGCGGTGCTCGTGGCCGTCGTGGCGTCGGCGGGGGCGGCCAGTGCCACCAGGGCGGCCGCGGCGACCGCGGTGACGGTGGTGCGGCGGGCCAGGGGGCGTCGTCCTGTCATGGGTGGGGGTTCCTCTCAGGTCCGTGACGCTGCTGTTGTCGGGTGCATGCTCGTCGGCGCGGATGGCGCGAGGGGAACCGTAAGGTTACTGGGCGGTAAGTGGGAAGAGGTGTGCGCCGGATGAAGCGCCGAGCACGCCCCGGCGCGGCTCGGCGCGGCTCACCGGGGCGGGTGGCGCCGGTCACGTCGCGGGGGCGCCGGGGGGCGTGCGCCGGTGATATGCCGCACAGGCGATTTGTCCGTTACTAGGGCGGTTAGTGGGTCCGGCGCAATGAACAAAAGGGATATTTCCCTCAAGGGGTGGGTGTGGGTTGTGGCTTTATGGGGCGATTCATGCGCCATGGGTGTTCTGTCAAGAAGGAAAAACATTTGAGGTGAAGTACTAGCGATCGTCGTAGATCGCGTTTTTTGGGCTTCGCGGATCCGGGGGTTACCAATGAATCGCCCATCCGGCGGCCGCTCGTGCGCCGGGTGGCCTTTTTCTGCCGCCGTCCCCCGAGGGGTCCCATGTCCACGTCTGTCTCGTCCCGTTCCGCCCGTACGTCCCTGCTGCGCACCCGCGCGGCCGTCCTGGCCGCCGGCCTCGGGGCGTCGGTCGTGCTGGGGGCCGGGGTCGCGGTCGCCGCCGACACCGGCTCCGCCCCCGGCGCGGCGAGCGCCGTCGCCGCCCAGGCCGCCGCCAAGAAGGCCGCCTCCTGGGTCCACCCGGTGAAGAACTACAAGCTGTCCGCGAGCTTCAACCAGGCCGGCAGCATGTGGCAGTCCACCCACAGCGGGCAGGACTTCGCCGTGCCCAGCGGCACGGACGTCGTCGCCGCGCACGGCGGCACCGTGGTGAAGGCCGGCGGGAACGGCGCCGGCGACGGGCCCGCGTACGGCAACGCCATCGTCATCCGGCACGGCAACGGCACGTACTCGCAGTACGCGCACCTGTCCCGGATAGACGTACGGGTCGGCCAGGTCGTCGCCACCGGCCAGCACATCGCGCGCTCCGGCAACACCGGCAACTCCAGCGGCCCGCACCTGCACTTCGAGATCCGTACGACCCCGGACTACGGGTCGGCCGTCGACCCGGTCGCGTTCCTGCGCGCCAAGGGCGTGACCGTCTAGGGCCGGTCAGAGCCGGTCAGAGCCGGTCAGGGCCGGTCAGAGCCGGTCAGGGCCGTCAGGACCGCGTTCGGGGGCGGTCCGGGGCCGCGGGGCGGGCCTACGACGGGTGCGTCCCCTCGTGGGCCCGCGTGACCAGGTCCGTGGCGACCTCGAGGACGGCCCTGCGCTTCTCCTCGGGGTCGGCCTCGATGTCGTTGAGGACGAACATCCCGGCGTGCAGCGTGAACATCGCGCTGACGCAGCGCACCTGGTCGATCAGTTCGGCGTCGGGGTCCATCAGGATGTCGCGCATGCCGAGCATGCGGTGGCGGAACATCTCGCCGATGCGCAGTTCCTTCACCGTCGCCTGGTTCTCCTGCATGAAGCGGAAGAGCGGGGACGCCTCGGCCAGCGCTTCGCTGTAACGGCGGATGAGCTCCTGCTTGACGGCCAGCGACCGGGGCTGCTGCCGGCCCCACTCGATCAGGTCCTCGATCGGCTGGGAGAGGTCCTCGAAGATGCTGACGAGGATCTCTTCCTTCGTCTTGAAGTGGTAGTACAGCGCCGCCTTGGTGACGTCCAGGTGCTCGGCGATCTCGCGCAGCGAGGTCTTCTCGTAGCCCTGCTCGGCGAAGAGTTCGAGCGCCACGTCCTGGATGCGCTGGCGGGTGTTGCCGCGGCGCTGCCGCTTGGTGCCGTCCATCGTGCCGCCCATCCTCGTCCCCCGATGAATACTTACTTGACGCCCGGCTAGTTGCGGGTCTACCTTCACTATTCTAGTCAACTTGCCGGGCGGCAAGTAAGTAGCTGTTGTTCTGGGGGAGTGGAAAAGATGGCGGACACACGGCAGGCCGACACGGCCGGCCCGGAGGCTGGGAAGAAACCCAGGAGCGTTCGGGTCGTCCTCTTCGCGCTGATGATCACGATGATGCTCGCGATGCTCGACAACATGATCGTGGGCACCGCGATGCCGACGATCGTGGGCGAGCTCGGCGGACTGCAGCACCTGTCGTGGGTGGTGACGGCCTACACCCTCGCGACCGCGGCGGCCACCCCGGTCTGGGGCAAGCTCGGTGACATGTACGGCCGCAAGGCCACCTTCATGACCTCGATCGTGATCTTCCTGATCGGGTCCGCGCTCAGCGGCATGGCCCAGAACATGGGCGAGCTGATCGGCTTCCGGGCGGTCCAGGGCCTGGGCGCCGGCGGTCTGATGGTCGGCGTCATGGCGATCATCGGCGACCTGATCCCGCCGCGGGAGCGCGGCAAGTACCAGGGCATGATGGCCGGCATCATGGCGATCGCGATGATCGCCGGACCGCTGGTCGGCGGCACCATCACCGACAACTGGGGCTGGCGCTGGGCGTTCTACATCAACCTGCCGCTCGGCGTGGTGGCCCTCGGCCTGATCAGCGCCGTGCTGCACCTGCCCAGGAAGCGGTCGAAGGCGGGCATCGACTATCTCGGCGTCGTCCTGCTGACCGTCGGCATCACCTCCATCGTCCTCGTCACCACCTGGGGCGGCACGGAGTACGCCTGGAGCTCGGCGCGGATCATGGAGCTGATCGGGATCGGCGTCGCCGCGCTCGTCGGGTTCGTGTTCTGGCAGACCAAGGCCGCGGAGCCGGTCGTGCCGCTGCACATCTTCCGCAGCCGCAACTTCACGCTGATGTCCGTCATCGGCTTCATCACCGGCTTCGTGATGTTCGGTGCGACCCTCTTCCTGCCGCTGTACCAGCAGTCGGTGCAGGGCGCGTCCGCGACCAACTCCGGGCTGCTGCTCCTGCCGATGCTCGGCGCGATGCTGGTGACGTCGATGGTCGCCGGGCGGGTCACCACCAGCAGCGGCCGCTACAAGGTCTTCCCGATCGCCGGCGGCGTGCTGATGATCACCGGGCTGTACCTGCTGTCGCTGATGGACACCGGGACCTCGCGCCTCACCTCCGGCGTGTACATGGCCGTACTGGGCCTGGGCATGGGCTGCCTGATGCAGATCACCATGCTGGTCGCGCAGAACAGCGTGCAGATGAGGGACATGGGCGTCGCGTCCTCCTCGACCACCCTGTTCCGCACGCTCGGTTCCTCCTTCGGCGTCGCCATCATGGGCGCCCTGTTCAACAACCGGGTCCAGGACGTCATGTCGGAGCGGGCCGGGGCGCTGGGATCGAAGATCACCGAGCAGTCCGCGCAGCTCGACGCGGCGAGCCTGGCCAAGCTGCCGGCCGCGGCCCGCGAGGCGTACCAGCACGCGGTGTCCGCCGGTACGCACTCGGCGTTCCTGCTGGGCTCCGTGATCGCCGTGCTGGTGCTGGTGGCCGCCCTGTTCGTGAAGGAGGTCCCGCTGAAGGGAGCAGGACCGAAGACGGGCGAGAGCCCGGCCGACGCCACGGAGGCGGCCGCCCCGCTGGCCGAGGCCGTGTGAGCCCGCACCGAACCGGACCGACTGATCCAGTCCCACTGATCCAGGCCCACTGAATCAGGCCCACTGAAGCCCATTGGTCCAGACCTGAAGACCCCCGGCGCGTGTCCGCCCCGGGGGTCTTCGGCCGTCCTCGCCCTGCCCGGGAAGGCATGCCGGGCCCGGTGCCGGGGCCGGTGTCAGACCCGGTGTCAGACCAGACCCGGTGCCGGGCCCGGTGTCAGACCCGCGTGCCACCATCGGCCCCATGGACAAGATGCGGCAGTTGCGGCTGGCGAAGGACGCCATGGAGCGTGACTGGTCCGACTCCGCACCGGACCTGGACGCGGTCGCCGCGCACGCCGGATATCCGCGCTACCACTTCGTACGGGCCTTCAAGGAGGCGTACGGCCAGACGCCCGGCCGGTACCTGACGCACCGCCCCATGGAGTGCGCCGAGGACCTGCTGCGCACGGCCGGCCTGTCGGTGACCGAGATCTGCCACCTGGTCGGCTTCGGCAGCGTGGGCACGTTCTCCACCCTGTTCAAGGCGTGGACCGGGCTGACCCCCAGCGAGTACCGGACGAGACACGGGGGACGCGGCGCCGCCCTAATACCGGGGTGCTACGCCATGCCCTGGGCGGGCGGCTTCCGCCGCGGACCCGGCACCGCGCACCACAATTCCGGAGAGGCGACCTGACGGCACTGCTGCCTACGGTGGCCGTGCAGGCACGACCGCCGACAGGAGCGACGCGATGATCAAGGGGCTCACCAAGCTGCTCGCCGAAGGCGTCCTCAGCGGGGGCGTCCTGACCACGGACGACGTCCACGGCGACTACAAGAAGCTCAAGGACCGGGGCGTGGAGTTCCTGCACGAGCCGCAGGAGCGCCCGTACGGCGCGGAGGCGGTGCTCCGCGACGACTCCGGCGACTGGTTCTCCCTCAGCCAGCCCCGCGAGGGCGACCTCGACCTCTCCAAGGACTGGGCGTGACAGGCGGGACCGGCGGGCCGGAGACCGCGGCGCCCGACCACACGGCCGTGCGGGTCGCCCTCTGGCGGGCCCTGCACGTCCGCGCCGACCCGCCGCCGCACGTGCTGCGGGACGAACTCGGCCTGCGTCTCGCGGACGTCGGCGACGACTGGCGGGACCGGCCCGACATGGACGAACGGGCCACGCGCCGGGTCCGGGCGTCCATCGTGGCGCGGGCCCGCTTCGCGGAGGACCTGGTCGAGGAACGGGCCGGGCAGGGCGTGGACCAGTACGTCGTCCTCGGCGCCGGTCTGGACACCTTCGCCCAGCGGCGGCCGGACCTCGCCGCCCGGCTGCGGGTCTTCGAGGTCGATCGGCCCGGCCCGCAGGCCTGGAAACGGCGCCGCCTCGCGGAACTCGGCCTCGGCGTCCCCGAGGGGCTGCGGTTCGTGCCGGTCGACTTCGAGGGCGACTGGTGGGGGCGGCTGCTCGCGGCCGGACTCGACCCGGGCCGCCCCGCCGTGGTGGCCTCCACGGGCGTCACCATGTACCTCACCCGGGACGCGGTCGCGGACACCTTCCGGCGCGTGGCCACGCTCGCCGCGGGCTCGACGCTCGTCACGACCTTCCTGCGGCCGCCGGACGACGTCGAGCCGGAGGAACGGGCGCAGTTGCGGGCCGCGATGAAGGGCGCCCGTGCCTCCGGCACGCCCTTCCTCAGCTTCTTCGGGCCGCCGGAGATCCGGGCGCTCGCCGCGGAGGCCGGTTTCCGCGACACCCGGCACGTGCCGGCGGAGGAACTCACGGAACGCTATTTCGCGGGCCGGACGGACGGCGTACGGCCGTCGAGAGGGGAGGAACTGCTGCTGGCGGAGGTGTGAGGGCTTCGCCCGGGGTGATCTACGGCAGCAGCGGGTGGCTGCCGGTGTCCGTCGGTGCGTGCTCCGGAAGCCACAGCACCGCCACCGCGCCCTCGGCCGGCACGTGGTCCGGCGCCCCGGCCGGCCGTACGTTGCGGAACGTCAGCCGGGCGCCCAGCACCCGCGCCTGCCCCGCCGCGATCGTCAGGCCCAGCCCGTGCCCCTGGCCGGACCGGTCCCGGCTGCCGGTGCGGAAACGGCTCGGGCCCTCGGCGAGCAGGTCGGCGGGGAAACCGGGCCCGTGGTCGCGCACCCGGATGACCCGGCCCTCGACGGTGACCTCGATGGGCGGCCTGCCGTGCCGGGCGGCGTTGGCGAGCAGGTTGAACAGCACGCGCTCCAGGCGCCGCGGGTCGGTCGTCACCTCCGACTCGTGCACCACCCGTACCTCGATGTCCGGGTCCTTGGCCGCCACCCGCCGGGCGACGAAGTCGCCCAGCATGATGTCCTGCAGCTCGGCCCGCTCGGAGGCGCCGTCGAGGCGGGCCACCTCCAGCACGTCCTCGACGAGGGTGCGCATGGCCTTCGCCCGGTCCAGGACCAGCTCGGTCGGCCGGCCGGGAGGCAGCAGCTCGGCCGCCGTCAGCAGCCCGGTGACCGGGGTGCGCAGCTCGTGCGCGATGTCGGCGGTGACCCGGCGTTCGGCCTCCAGCCGCTGCTGCAACGCGTCCGCCATGGCGTCCACCGCGCTCGCCAGATCGTCGGTCTCGTCGCGTACGACCCCGCCGATCGCGTCCCGCACCCGGACGTCCGGCTCACCCCTGGCGACCTCGTTCGCCGCGGCCGCCGCCTTGCGCAGCCGGCGCGAGAGCTGCCCCCCGATCAGCACGCCGAGCGCGCTGCCGCCCAGCACGACGGCGATGGAACCGATCACCAGAGCCTGGTCGAGGTCCTTCAGGATGTCGATGCTGCGGTCGGTGAACCCGGTGTGCAGCGACAGCACGTGCCCGTCCTTGACCGGCACGGCCGCCCAGATGTCCGGCACGCGCCTGGGCCGCTCGCTGACGTAGGTCGCCCGCCGGCCCTGCTCGACCCGCTCGCGCAGGGCCGGCGGCAGCTCCGGGTCGTCGATCTTGACGTTGGGGAAGTTGGGCCGGCTGGACAGCTCGTAGTTGCGCTGGGCGATCTGGACCCGCTCGTCGGCGAGGTCGCGCGCGTTGTCCAGCATCGACACCCGGGCCGCGTTGTGCACGACCAGGCTCAGCGCGATCGCCACCAGCGCGCCGACCAGGGCGATGGCCGCACTGAGCTTCCACCGCAGGCCGGTCCGGATGCCGGCGCCCGTACCCAGGCGCCGGAGGATGCCGCGCATGTCCCTGAAGTCCCCGTTCACGCCTTCAACTTGTAGCCGAAGCCGCGGACCGTCTCGATCCGGTCCTGGCCGATCTTCGTGCGCAGCCGCTGCACGTGCACGTCGACCACGCGCGTGTCCCCGCCCCAGCCGTAGTCCCACACCCGCTCCAGCAGTTTGTCGCGCGACAGGACCGTGCCCGGCGCGGAGGAGAACTCCAGCAGCAGCCGCATCTCGGTCGGCGTGAGCGCCACCGGCTGCCCGGCCCGGCGCACCTCCATCCCCTCGGTGTCGACCTCCAGGTCGCCGAAGGTCAGCACCCCGCCGGTCACCCCGTCGTCGGCCTTGTCGCCGCCGCCGGCGTGACCGAAGCGGCGCAGCACGGCCCGGATCCGCGCGACCAGCACGGCGCCGTCGAACGGCTTGGTCACGTAGTCGTCGGCACCCGCCTCCAGACCCAGCACGACGTCGATCGAGTCCGCCCGCGCCGACAGCATGATCACGGGGACCGTCGACTCGTCCCGGATCCGGCGGCACAGGCTCACCCCGTCGAGGCCGGGCACCATGACGTCGAGAAGCGCGATGTCGGGGCGGTCGGCGCGGAACGCCTCCAGCCCCGACAGTCCGTCGGGCATCGCGGTGACCGCGAAGCCGTCCCGCTCCAGGGCGAGCTGGGTGGCCTCGCGGATGACGTCGTCGTCCTCGACGAACAGGACGTGGGTCTGGTCTGCCATCCCGCTCTCAGTTCTCGGTGTCGTGGGTCTCTGTTGAGGAGACGCGGTGATTGTGCCGCGCGTTCACCGGCACATCGTCGCGGGGGGTCCGAGCGGTTCACGGCGTCGACGAGGGGTCGCCCCCGACGGCGCTGCTGTAGTCGTTGTGCGTGCGGTACCGCTCGGCGAAGCGGCCCGAGATCCATCGGTAGGTGATCACGTTCTCGCCGGACGGGCTCGACACCGGATCGCCCTTCTCATAGACCTGCTTGGTCACCACCAGGTCGCCGCGGTCGATCTCCGCGTAGACCGGGGGCTCCTCGGCCTTGAACACGTTCTCGTACCGCCCGTCTTCCTCGCGGTACACGTACGAGCCGACTCCGACCGCGTCGCCGCAGGTCAGCACGTTCACCACGACGTCCGCCGCGGAACCTCCGGTCAGGTCGCCGTACGACACGTCGACCGGGTACTCGTCGCCGACGCACGGCTTCAGCTCGCGCCTGACCTCCGCCGAGATCCGGGGGTCGTCCTTGACCAGCTCGACCCCGTCCACGCGCCCGGTGGCCCCGACGGTGCGGGGCGTGACCGACTTGGTGGCGGGCGCCACCGAGTCGGCGTGGGCCGGGCCCTCGTCCCGGGCGCCGGTGCCCCCGGTGGCGCAGCCGGAGGCGAAAAGCGCGAGGGCGGCGAACACGGCCACCGCCGTGAACGCCGCCTGCACGGCCCACCTGCCCGTGGGCCCCGCGCCGGTCAGACCGCGCAACGCTCCCGCTCCTCACGCTCCAGGGCCCGCGCGTCCAGCTCGCGCCTCTCCAGCTCCTCGCGGAGCCGGGCGAGCGCCCGGTGCAGCGTGCTCTTGACCGTTCCGGCCGACATGCCGAGGGCGGCGGCCGTCTCCTCCGTGGACATCTGCTCCCAGTGTCGCAGCACGACCACACTGCGCTGCTTGGGAGCGAGCACCTTCATGACGTCCATCAGCAGCGCCCGGTCCGCGTGCTGCTCGGTGGAGTCGTCGACGGAGGCGTCCGGCAGTTGCTCGGTCGGCACCTCCTCCAGCTTGCGCGCCCGCCACCACTCGGTCCGCGTGTTGATCATCACGCGGCGCAGGTAGGCGTCCGCGAGCCGCTTGTCCGCGATGCCCTCCCAGCGGCCGTAGGTGCGCACCAGCGCGGTCTGGAGGAGGTCCTGCGCGTCCACCGGGTCCGGGACCAGACGGCGGGCGCTGCGCAGCAGCGCGTCCTGCCGGGTGCGGACGTACTCCTCGAACTCGAGCACCTCGCCCTGCGCCATGATCAACCGCCTCCGATTCCCCGTTCCCGGCCCGCCCGCCGCCGGCTCCCCTGTGTGCACCGCTGTGCGCGGTACGCCGTTGAAACTACGGAGGCGTTGTCACGGCGCTGTCCGAGGCAGCGCGCGACTGTCAATCAGCTGTCCGTCGGTTGTGTAACGGAAGTAGGAAAGGGGTAAGCGGGAGCACCGAATTGCCCCGGTTCAGTGCGATGTGGTACTCGGTCAGGAGAGCGGCAGCCGGTACAGACCGCCGGGCAGCGGTTCCACGAGACCGTCCGCGACGAGCCCGTCCAGCGCCCGTGCGCGCTGCACCGGCTCGTGCCACACGCGGTCGAGCACCGTCTGCGGGACGGGCGCGTGCGCCTCGCGCAGCACGGCCAGCAGCTTGCCGCGGACCTGGCGGTCCGTACCCGCGTACGTCTGCCCGCGGCGCGGCGGGCCGTCGTGCTCGGGCTTGCCCGCCAGCCGCCAGGCGCACTGCGCGGCGATCGGGCAGCGGTGGCAGCTCTCGTTCCTGGCCGTGCAGATCAGCGCGCCCAGCTCCATGGAGGCGGCGGCCCAGCGGGCGGCGGTGCGCTCGTCCTCGGGCAACAGGGCGCGCGCGAGCCTGCGTTCGGCGGCGGTGGTGGCGTTCGGCGGGTACTGCACGCCGGTGACCGCGCGCGCGAAGACCCGGCGGACGTTGGTGTCGAGGACGGCGTGCCGCTGGCCGTAGGCGAAGGAGGCGACGGCCGCGGCCGTGTACTCGCCGATGCCGGGCAGCGCGAGCAGCTGGGCGTGGTCGGTCGGCACGTCGCCGCCGTGCCGTTCCGCTATGGCGACCGCGGCGCCGTGCAGGCGCAGGGCGCGGCGCGGGTAGCCGAGCCGGCCCCAGGCGCGGACGGCCTCGCCGGGGGCCTCCTTGGCGAGGTCGGCGGGGCGGGGCCAGCGGGCCAGCCACTGCTCGTAGACGGGCAGGACACGGCTCACCGGCGTCTGCTGCAGCATGAACTCGCTGACCATCACGCCCCAGGCGCCGGCCTCCGGGCGGCGCCACGGCAGGTCGCGGGCGTGCTCGTCGAACCAGGCGATGACGGGGGAGTGGAGCGTCGTGCCGGGGGCTTGGCTGGGGGGAGTGTTCGTGGGCGCAGTCATGGCGTTCCGATCCTGCCATGGCCCGCCGCGGTTCGGCCGTCGCCCGGTGCCCACGGGTGCGTCGTGGTGCCGGGATGATGATCTGGAAAAGTTGGGGCTCCAGCGGCGGGTGGGGCAAGCTAACGTGCCGATCTCTCGTACAGTTTGCGCCGTGGGATCTCTGCGCAATCCGATCGGGCCGCTTCCCTCCTCCATCTACTGGCGACGGAGGGCCGTACTGCTGTCCGTGATCGCCCTGTTGGCGCTGCTGATCACCTGGTTCGTCACATCGGACGACGGTGGCGGCAAGAAGAGCGACGACGGTGCGAACGGCAGGACTCCCGCGCCCACGATCTCCGCCGGGCCTTCGGGTTCGGGCCCCGCCATCAGCCAAGCGCCGGGCGGGCGCGACGAGTCCAGCGGCGGAGACTCCAACGGGTCCGGCTCCGGAGGGAGTTCGGACTCCGGGGGCGATTCCTCCGGGACCGGGAGCGGATCCGGATCGGATTCCGGTTCCGGGTCCGGTTCCGGCTCCGGGGGCGCCGACGGGTCCGGTGGCGGCACGGGCGGTGGCTCGGACGCGGCCCTGGGCACCGGCGTCGGTGCGGGCGACACGGTCCCGGCCGGCTCGACGCTGCCCGACTGCGGCGCGAGCGCGGTGAAGTTGAGCCTGCGCAGCCTGCACAACGCCTACGAGCCCGGTCAGACGCCCACCCTCCTGCTGACCGCGACGAACTCCTCCGGCAGCGACTGCAAGGTCGATCTCGGCCCCAGGACCGCGGTGTTGACGATCACCAAGGCGGGCGGCGACGACGACTACTGGTCCTCCGCAGACTGCCCCAAGGGCTCCGGCAGCCTGGTGTTCCGGGCGCCCGCCGGCAGCAGCATCACGTACACCGTGAAGTGGGACCGCAAGCCGAGCGCTCCGAAGTGCGCCACGCCTCCGGCCGGCTCGGCCGGGGCCGGGACGTACCTGGTGGAGGCGAAGGCACCGGGCTTCACGAAGGCACAGACGTCCTTCGTGCTACAGGACGCCTGAGTCGGCCGATCGCGGCGGTACGACCGAGGCAGCCGGCCGAGGCGGTACGACCGAGGCAGCCGGCCACTGACGGAGGACCGAGCCGGTCGATCGAGGCGGTGGACCGAGCCGGTCGGCCAGTGGCGGTCGGCCGAAGTGGTCGATCGAAGCGGTGGACCGAGCCGGTCGGCCGAAGCGGTCGATCGAAGCGGTCCATCGAGGCGGCGGATCGCGGCGGCGGACTGAAGCGGTCGATCGAGGTGGTCGGCCGATGCGGTCGATCGAGCCGGTCGGCCACTGGCGGTCAGCCGAGACGGCGGACCGAGGCGGTCGATCGAGGCAGTGGACCGAGGCGGTCGATCGAGGTGGTCGGCTGATGCGGTCGATCGAGCCGGTCGGCCACTGGCGTGGGCCGGGCCCTCGTCCCGGGCGCCGGTGTCCCCGGTGGCGCAGCCGGAGGCGAAGAGCTGGTGGACCGAGCCGGTCGGCCACTGGTGGTCGGCGGAGGCGATGGACTGAAGCGGTGGACTGCGGTGGTGGACCGATGTGGTCGGCCGAGGTGGTGGACCGAGCCGGTCGGCCACTGGTGGTCGGCGGAGGCGATGGACTGAAGCGGTGGATCGCGGTGGTGGACCGATGTGGTCGGCCGAGGTGGTGGACCGAGCCGGTCGGCCACTGGTGGTCGGCGGAGGCGATGGACTGAAGCGGTGGATCGCGG